>CANQXD010000022.1 GCA_947627755.1 uncultured Clostridia bacterium
TTATTCCATATATATTGTTACTATCATTCATATTTAAGCAATTTGTAAACGCATTTCCTACTCTTATATATCTCCAGCTTTGCACATTTGGTAATACTTTTACATTTTTTGTTGTAATGTCATCTCCTGTTGTTGTATCTGCTGTATTTGTATTTTCTTGTTCCTCCATACTTGCCTCAAATTTTGCTACCCATATTCCTGATAGGTTTTTTCCTCCAAAGTTAAAGGCTGGGTGTACTATTTTTGGTGTTGATACTGTTTTCCCTTCTGCTTTTGCTACTTCATCTTCTACTTCTTTTGTATTATAATCCAATGCATATTTGTTTCCTTGTTCATCTTTATTTGTAGTTCCTACTAAAAAGGTTACGTCTGTTATTTTTTGCGTTTCTCCTTCTCCGTTTTTTTCTACTCCATATTCATTTATGCTATAGGCATATCTTGGTATCCATACAAACATACTTCCTAAGTCTGTATCTGATACGATTTGGCCTATTTTCGCTGTTTCTCCTTTATATGTTCCGTCTGATAACATTACATTTGCCCATTCTTTTTGGCTTTCATCATAATTATACCAATCACTATCTTCTTCACTACATATTTCCCATTGACCTTCACTATATTTTATTGGTATCATTCCTTCTGCTAGTTTTGGTACATTTACGTGTTTTTTTTCATTATAGCTATTGGTAGTTTCTCCTTGCCATAGTTCACTAAATGGAATTTCATAGTCTTTTCCTGTTGGCTTTAAACCTGTAATGTTTCCATCTGCGTTTTTTATAACTTGTCCATATTTGCCTAATACTTTTTCTACTTCACTTTTTTCTATTACAAAATTATTTCCTTCATTTTCTATTTGCATGCTAAGTAGTTCTGTTCCTATTTGTTCTTTTAGGCTGGCTATTTCCATGTCTTTTGCTGCATTTTGTGCTTTTGTAAATAAACCATTTTCTCCTAGTACTAAATTTATACTCACCCCAGCTAAAATGATGAGTACTACAATTGTTATAACAAGTGCAATTAAAGTAATTCCTTTATTATTTTTTAATTTTTTCATTTGTTTTCAACTCCCTTTTTTGTTTTATTATATAAATGTATTTGGGCTAACGCAATAAAATAGGTAGTTTTAGTTAATAACTTTTTTACATAATTATTATTTTAACATTGTTATTTATCTATAATGACTTCATAACAGAACAAAAAAGGAAAGAGATGTTCTCAGCGTTCCAAAATGAAACGAAAAGGCGTAAAAAATACATACAAAAAAAAAACGACAGTTTTTGTCGTTTTTTGTATCGTAAAATATTTTTATGTTTTTTACTTATTATTTTTATATTATAAAAGAAAGTATTTTAGAATAATAAATATATTATAATTTTTCTACTTCTTCTTTTGTTAATCCTGTTATTTCCGCTATTTCTGTTATCGATAATTTCTTTTGTTTCAATTTTTTTGCAATTTCTATGGTTGCTTCTTTTATTCCGTTTTTTTATGCCTTTTTGCTCAGCATTATATAATGCTGAATTTCTATCTAAATCTGCACTTTGTCTATAGTCTAGTAGTGCTTTTAGTTCTTTATCTGCATATATTTCTTCTAATTCTTTTTCTACTTCTTCTATAATTTTATATTTATATTTTCCCATTTCGATTAATCCCCCTTCTCCATCGATTAATGCTAGCCATACTTCTAACATGTTCGCTAGTCTTGGCTTGCTTTTTCTAAATTTGGGTAGTTCTATAAAATAATATGTTATGTCTTTTACTACTTCATATTTTCTATGTTTTTCTGCTACTGTTACTGTTTTTGTGCAATATTCTGGTACTTCTAATAAGTTATAGTTTAAAATGTTAATTAATATTACTGGTTTTAGTTTTATGTATTTCTTTCCTTTTTCTAATTGGTCTGTAACTAATTTTGCCCCATAAAATTCACTTCTTTTTTCATTTGAAGTAAACTTACTTCTCCGCATTACTTCTATTTCTTGTATTTTCTTTTTTAGTAATGCTTCTAAAAAGCTTTTTAAATATTTTTCATTTCCTTGTTTTGCAAAGAAGGCTTTAAATACTATATCATTTTTTAGGTTTAATTCCACTTATTTGTCCTTTCTTATATTATCATGCATGCTAAAAAAGCGCAATAGCATAATAATATTTTGGGTATTTTCTCTTAATTCAAATTAGTTGATTGAAGCCCCTATTTATCTAATAACATACCTCCTTTCTTTTAAAATTTTCTTTTTCTTGGAAAATTAAAGACTATAATTTTAATTTAATTAAATTTTTTGAATTTTTCTTAATTATTTTTTTATAATACTAGACTTTTAATTTTGATGTGAAAAATTTTGCATAACATTTTAATTTTATTTTTCCTAGATTTTTTCTTTTGTGTTGATTTGAATTAAATAAGAATAAACATACTATATCATGTTATTTTTTGTTTGTAAATAGTTTTTATGTAAATTTTTTTGTATTTTTTCATTATATTTTTGAATTACTTTTTGAAATTTTACTTACTTTTATTATATGAATTTTTTATTTTTTAGGTATATTCATTATGTTGTTTAATTTTTGGTTCATTTTAGTTAAAAATAAAACTTTCCTATATCATCAAAAAAAGCCGTAATTCTACGGCTTTTTTGATGTTTCTGTGTTTTTTTGAGAAGAAAAAATGTAGGTGTTTAGTTCTATTTTAGTCTTTGCTAATTTGCATTTTTTGAATTATTTTTCCTTATTTAATCTTCTCGCAAGTCTGGTTACCCACTGTGCATGAGGTTTTGCAGGCCGACTGGCAGGAAGTTTGGCATTCGCCGCAACCTCCGTTTTTCATTGATTCCTGCAAATTTCTGGTAGTTAAGGTTCTAATTCTTCTTTTCTTTTCCTTTTCCATTTTGTTGTTACCTCCATTTTAAGAAACACGTTATATTAAGTTACTTTTCTATTATAAAACATTTCTGGCTTTTCGTAAAGAGAATACGGAAATTTTATTACCAACATATAAAGTTATCTCTCATTATCTTCCACTTTTGCTTTTTTACTACAAAATTTATTTTTTATTTTATCAACTTTTTCTGGAATATTTCTTAATAATTCAGTATATAAAAACATTCCTGCCATCCACATAGCTAAAGATGGACTATTTCTTACTCTTGTTTTTATATCTTTTTCATATTGAGCATCTATTTTTCCTTCAGAAACTAATTTAGCACATTTTTTATGTAGCTCTATCATTGACTTTAATTTGTTAATCGTAGGTGTAGTTCCTATAGATTTTCCTGGTCTAACATTATATTTATGTGTAGAATAGCCACAAATTTTAATTTTATCGGATTTAGCAACATTAAATAATTCCAATTTAGGTATTAAGTCTTCCCACAGAGTATTTTCTGGAAATCTTATTTTATTATTATCAAATAAACTTTTTTTCCAACAACCAGACCATATTGTTCCTTCATTATTTCTTCCTATTTGATAATGCTTATCAGTATGTTTCTCTTTTGGTTTAAAAGTAGTTGTCAGTAATACATTATCGTGTCTGTCTCTCCATTTTCGTTGAAATCCTAATATTAGGACTTCTACTAAATCATTTCTATCAATTGCGCTACTAATATTTTCTAAAGAATTTTCATCATTCAATTCATCGTCTGCATCTAAAAATATTACATAATCACCAATACTATGATTTAATCCAATGTTTCTAGCTGTACCAGGTCCCCACTTTTCAGTTGGTGTTTCATATAGTTTGAAATTAATATTTGGATTGCTTGCTATATATTTTTTTACTAATTCTTTACTTTTATCTTGAGAATGGTCATCTATTACAATACATTCATAATTTTCAAAATTTTGATTTTTTACGCTTTCTAATGCTGCTAATATAAATTCTTCAGCATTATGCATTGGAATAATAATGGTAAATTTTTTATTTTGATTTTCTTTTTCCATAATTATTTCATTTCCTTTTTTATATCATTATGTTTTTCTTTTCCTTTATCTAATCTATTTTTCTCTATCTTACTATCATCTAAATATTTATAATTTAATGCATTTTCTTTACTAATAACTGTTCTTCCTAATTCTTTTTCTAAATTATCACGTGTATTTTTGGCAATTCTTCCACCACGTTTTGCCATTTCTCTATTTTCTTTTAATCCATAAGGTTTATGTTCTTTTACAAGTTCTCTTGTTGCAATTTCTCCTAAATCTGTCAATGCTACTTCAATATCAGTCATATTATCTCTTAAAGACTCTTTTCTAAGTCCCTTGTACTCTTTATATTGTGAAGCTTTCATTCCAGACCATTCTTGATATATTTCATTTGTAAGTATCCCATATTCATAATTTTTGGTTATTCCACTTTGTTTCCAAACATCAGTAAGTTTAAATCTATCAACTATACCTGTCAATCTATTTTTTATCCATTTATCATCATATCCACGGCTTCTATAATATTCAACTGCTCTTGTTACAGCAAGTTCTGGATTAAATACTTCATCTATTCTTTCACTTCCTAAATTGGCAAGCCATAGTTTAAAAGGTTCTGCTTTTTGACTAGGCACAGATTCTATTAGTCGTAAAATTCCTTTTGTATCTAAAGTATCTGTTTCTCTTAATTTGCCATCATTTGCTTCCATTTTCAACTGTACGATATTTTCGTACAGTTGACTTCCTTCTTCTATTAACTTTCTTTTTAAGTCTGACCAATATCTTTTGGGAATATTACTATCTGTTAATGCTCCAATTACATCAATAACACTAAAATAATATTCTTCTTTTTCTTGATTCCAAACACTTCTTATTTCTTTTCCTTCAAAAAGATTAGAAATTGTTTCAAACTTATTATTTTCCATTTATAAAATCAATCCTTTTCATTTTTGTAGTTAAATTATATCAAGGAATTTTAGTTTTTTCAATAAAAGTTAAAATTTCTCATTGAGATTTTTTGTTTAATAAAGGCAAAAGAAAAACACGACTCTATGAATTCGTGCTTCTTGTTATTTCTCTTTCTTTATTTAACAATGCTTTCATTCTTGACTTTGCATCTATTTTACTTTTATGCTCAAAAGCTTTGAAACGGTTTGGATTAGTATCATAAACTAATTCTATATTTGGTATATATTTTTTCTTGGTAAATGCTTTTTTATTAAAAATAGAAAGTAGTTTATTTTTCATTTTGTCGAATATGGTTTCTTCTATTTTTAGTAATGCTGTTACTTTTCTTTCTGAGAAAACTTTTAGACTATTTTCATCAGTTACCACATAATATTCATCATATTGTTCCATTTGAACTGTTTTACCTTCTTCTAGTTTTTCACAAATTGCTTGAATCATATCAACACGGCTAAATTTTCTAGGCTCATATTTTATAACATTTTCAGGATTTATTTCATTGACACCAAATAAGCATAGAAATTTTCCATTATATACACAAATTTTGTCGATATAATTTTCTTGTTCTTCTAGGTGGCTACCAACATCTGCAATATCTAATTTTTCAATTTCGAAATTTTCAATTTCGGTTAAATATGGACATACCACTTCTAATAATACTTTTGATTTTATTTTATCAAATTTTGCATCATTAAAAAGCTTATCCTCTAAAGAATTTTCAACATAACTTAAATAATTGTTATCTACTTCTTCTTTGGATACAGCATTTTTAACATCTTCATGTAAGCTAATAGCATCTGACATTTTCTTTATTTTTTCTAAAATACTGTCAAATTCCTCTTTTCTTGTTTTACTTACTTCTTCAATTTCATTTGTTTCCGTTATTTTTTTCTCTTCTTCGTTCATTTTTTTCACCTTTTATTTTTTAAATGCCTTTTTATTATAGCATTAATTATTAAAAAGTGTGTTACTGTTTCTTTACTTTTGTGTTACATTTTTATGACATTAATCAATAAAATAAAACTGCCTTGCTTATAGAAATAAGAAAAGCTAAAGTAGCATTCCAAATGACATTATATAAAAAAAGAAGGGGTGTCCCCAGCGTTCCAAAATGGAACGAAAAGGGGCGTCCCTCCTGTTCAACCTATTTAATTATTTTCTAGGATTTTTGATAGCAGCTTGTGCAGCAGCAAGTCTTGCGATTGGAACTCTAAATGGTGAGCAAGATACATAGTCTAATCCTACATTATGGCAGAATTCTACAGATGCTGGGTTTCCTCCATGTTCTCCACAGATTCCTAAGTCTAGGTCTGGTCTTGTTTGTCTTCCTAGTTTTGCAGCCATTTCTACTAATTTTCCAACACCGTTTTGGTCAAGTTTAGCGAATGGATCTGATTCATAAATTTTCTTGTCGTAGTAATCTCCTAAGAATTTAGCAGCGTCATCACGGCTGAAACCAAATGTCATTTGTGTTAAGTCGTTTGTACCAAATGAGAAGAATTCAGCTTCTTTTGCAATTTCATCAGCTGTTAGTGCAGCTCTTGGTATTTCAATCATTGTTCCTACTTTATATTTTAGGTCTACTCCTGCTTCTTTGATAACTGCATCTGCAGTTTTTACTACGATGTCTTTTACATATTTTAATTCTTTTACTTCTCCAACAAGTGGAATCATGATTTCTGGAACTACATTCATTCCTTCTTTGTTTACGTTAATAGCAGCTTCAATTACAGCTTTTGTTTGCATTTCTGCAATTTCTGGATAAGTAACTGCTAAACGGCATCCACGATGTCCCATCATTGGGTTGAATTCTTTTAATCCTTCACAGATGTTCTTTAATTCTTCAAATGAAAGTCCCATTTCTTTTGCTAAGTCTCTAATTGCTTCGTCTTCGTGTGGTACGAATTCATGTAGAGGTGGATCTAAGAAACGGATTGTTACTGGGTAACCTTTCATTTCTCTATATAATCCTTCAAAGTCTCCTCTTTGCATTGGAAGGATTTTTTCTAATGCTTTTGCTCTTTGTTCTGGTGTTCTTGATACAATCATTTCACGGATAGCAGCAATTCTATCTGGTGCAAAGAACATGTGCTCTGTACGGCATAGTCCAATACCTTGTGCACCAAAGTTGTATGCTTGTTTTGCATCTCTTGGTGTATCTGCATTTGTTTTTACTTTTAATTGTCTATATTGGTCAGCCCATCCCATTAATGTTGCAAAGTTTCCAGATACAGTTGCATCTACTGTTTCAATTTTTTCTCCATATACATTACCTGTAGAACCATCAAGAGAAATCCATTCTCCTTCTGTTACTTTTCTACCATCTGGAAGTACGAAATATTTTTCTTCTTCATTAACTGTAATTTCACCACAACCTGCAACGCAGCATGTTCCCATACCACGTGCAACAACGGCTGCGTGTGATGTCATACCACCACGTACGGTAAGTACACCATGGCATACGTTCATTCCATCGATATCTTCTGGAGATGTTTCAAGTCTTACTAAGATTAAGTCTTTTTCTCCTGCTTTGTGTAGTTCAACTGCTCTTTCTGCTGTGAATACTACTTTACCTGTTGCAGCTCCTGGAGATGCAGCTAAACCTTTTGCTACTACTTTTGCAGCTTTTAAAGCAGCTTGATCAAAGTTTGGATGTAATAATTGATCTAATTGTTGTGGCTCAACTCTTAATACTGCTTCTTTTTCTGTAATCATACCTTCATTTACTAAATCAACTGCAATTTGTAATGCAGCATTTGCTGTTCTTTTACCATTTCTTGTTTGAAGGAAGAATAATTTTCCTCTTTCAATAGTAAATTCCATATCTTGCATATCTCTGTAATGTTTTTCTAGTTTTTCTGCATACATTACAAAGTCTTCGTATGCTTTTGGATTTGTATCTTTTAATTGGTCAATATGTTGTGGTGTTCTAACACCTGCAACAACGTCTTCTCCTTGTGCATTCATTAAGTATTCACCAAATAATTTGTTTTCACCTGTTGCTGGGTTACGAGTGAATGCAACACCTGTACCACAGTCGTCTCCCATGTTTCCGAATACCATTTCTTGTACGTTAACAGCTGTTCCCCAACTTCCTGGGATATCATTTAATCTTCTATAAGTAATAGCTCTTGCATTGTTCCAAGAACGGAATACGGCTTTTACACCTTCCATTAATTGTACTCTTGGATCAGATGGGAATTCTTCTCCTTTTGCATTTCTATATACTTCTTTAAAACGAACTACTAATTCTTTTAAATCTTCTGCTGTTAGTTCTGTGTCTAATTTAACACCTTTTGCTTCTTTTACTTCATCAATAATTTTTTCAAAGAAAGGCTTTGGTATTTCCATAACAACATCACTAAACATTTGAATAAATCTTCTGTAGCTATCATAAGCAAATCTTTCATTTTTTGCTGCCATTGATTTTACAACATCTTCATTTAAACCTAAGTTTAATACTGTATCCATCATACCTGGCATAGAAGCTCTAGCTCCTGAACGTACAGATACAAGTAATGGATTTTCGATGTCTCCAAATTTCTTTCCTGTCATTTCTTCTAATTTTGCTAAACTTGCAAAGATTTCTTGTTCAATTTCTGGTGCAATTTTTTCACCATCTTCATAATATCTTGTACAAGCTTCTGTTGTAACTGTGAATCCTTGTGGAATTGGTAAACCTAAATTTGTCATTTCTGCTAAATTGGCTCCTTTTCCTCCTAAAAGTTCACGCATGTTTGCATTTCCTTCACTAAAAAGGTATACATACTTTTGACTCATAAAAAAACCTCCTTGTTTTTTCTTGTTTTTGTCTTAACTATATCTATATTGTTAAAACTTACTGAAATAAAGTCTTGTCCTAGCATATTTTTCCAGAACGTATTTATTATATCCATATTTTGCCTAATTGTAAAGAGATTTTGAGAATTTTTTTTATTTTTTAATGTCTCTTTGGGGACGTTTCCTAAAGAGACATTATCATATAAAGATTTAACATTCATTTTTCATCTTTTTGAAATTTTAAAAATTTATATTTATATAATCTAATTAATGCTTTTATGTAAAAAAATAAAAACCATCAATCTCATAAATTACGAAATTGATGGTTTTATATAATACTGTATTAATAAATACTATTTTTCTAAGACAATGCTTGTTATTGTTATAGTTCCTTTCACTAAACTGCCAGCACCGTGTGCTAAATATGCACCTAAATAATATTGACCTGTTACATTTGAAATATTAGTTTTAGTATTAAATGCAAATGTGCCACCATTTGCTATATTTTGATAACCGTCTGATGATTGCATACCAGTTCGTGAATCTAAATAACAAGCACCATTATCTGAATAATCTGGATCATAAGAGCTACCATAAACTGTAATATAATTCCAATTAGTTAAATCAACTGGATCATTAGTTAAAAGAGAGCCTCTTTCCTGAAAACCATAACTTGCTGTTACTGATGTATTTGTTGTAGTTACTTCACCAATTATTGGTGCTCTATGTCTACCAAATATAAATGGAAATGCTAAACATGGACTAACATTAGCTGAAAGTACGGTTAATTTTGCTTCTTTTACTGTTACTGTATAGGTTGCACTTGCTGCATTATAATTTGTATTTGCTGCACTATTTACTGTAATAGTTGCAGTTCCTGCTGTTGAATTTCCATTAACTGTTATTGTTGCTCCATTAACGCTTGCTGTTGCTACTGCTGAATTTGATGTTGAAACCGATAATGCTCCTGAATAACTTGTTACTGTGAAACTTGTACTTGTATTAGTATCAATTGTTCCACTTGTTGCTGATAATGATATATAGCCATTTGCCTTGCTTATTGATGCTGTTTTTGATTCTGCTTTAGTTACATATCCCGCTTTACTTGCTTCTATCGATACTGTATAACTTCCCGCATTTGTTACTGTTGGCATACCTGAAGTTGCAGTTCCATTTAATTTATATTTTATTGTAGTGCCAGTTGGATTTGTTGATATACTTGTTAGTGCATTATGTGCTTGTCCATTATAAGTTCCCGTATATGCTGTTGCTGTTATTGTAATAGAACCTCTATTTACTGTTGCTGTGTATGTTGCTGTTTGTGCTTCATAGTTTGTTGTTGCCTCACTTGTTACTGTTATTATTGCTTTTTGATTATCTGCTGTTACTGCCTGTGGTGTGATTGTTACTGTATTTCCACTTATGCTTGCTGTTGCAACGTTTGCATTTGATGATGCTACCTTTAATTTTCCTCCACTTGCATTTTTACTTACTGTAAATGTTGCTTTATTTGGATATGTTAACGTTCCACTTGTTGCTGATAATGTTAAATTTCCTACTGTATTTGCTTGTCTTCCTATTGTTACTGTTTTTGTTTCTGTTTTTGTTAGATATCCTGCTTTACTTGCTGTTATTGCTATTGAGTATGTTTTTGCTCCTGTTACTTTTGGTATTGTATTACTTACTGTTCCACCATCTAGTGAATAGCTTAATGTTGCACCTGTTGGATTTGTTGTTACATTTGATACTGCTGGATGTTCTTTTCCATCATAATTTCCTTTATACTCTGTTGCTGTTATTGTAATAGAACCTCTATTTACTGTTGCTGTGTATGTTGCTGTTTGTTCTTCATAGTTTGTTGTTGCCTCACTTGTTACTGTTATTATTGCTTTTTGATTATCTTCTGTTATTGCTTGTGGTGTGATTGTTACTGTATTTCCACTTATGCTTGCTGTTGCAACATTTGTATTTGATGATGCTACCTTTAATTTTCCTCCACTTGCATTTTTACTTACTGTAAATGTTGTTGCTGTTGGATATGTTAACGTTCCACTTGTTGCTGATAATGATAAGTTTCCGGCTGTATTTGCTTGTTTTCCTATTGTTACTGTTTTTGATATACTTTTTGTCATATATCCTGGCTTACTTGCTTCTATTGATACTGAATAATTGCTCGCTCCTGTTACTTTTGGTACTTTATCAGTTTCTACTCCATCTAATGTATATTTTAATGTTGCATCTTCAGGATTTACCTTTATATTTGTTAATGCTTCATGCTCGTTTCCATCATAGTTTCCTTTATATACCTCTGCACTTAGTTCTATAGTTCCATTTTGTATTGTTGCTTTATGTATTACTTTATTAGATGCATATTCTCCATTTGCTGCTGATTTTACTATGATGTCTACTTCACCTGCTTTTATTCCTGGTGTTACTGTTACTACTGGTGGTGTTTTTGTTGTATCTATACTTGCTGTTGCTATATTTTCATTACTTGTTGTTACTGACAATTCTCCATTACTTTTGTTATTTGTTACTTCAAATGTTCCTGATACTGGATATGTATATGTTGCACTTGTTGGTACTATTGTTAAGTCTTCTATTCTTGCTATTCCTTCATAGATAATTTCTACATCTCCATTTTCTTTATCTTTTACTAAAAATTTATATTGATCATCTACTACTATTTCTGCATTTGTATCGTTTAATTCTTCTACTGAATTTAAAGTATATACCTTTTCACCTTCTTGAATTTGTTTTAAGTAAGTTTCTAAGTCAACCATTCCATCATGTTCTATTTGTATTGGTCCTTTTTCTAGTTCTAATCTTTCTTTCAATGTCGCTACATCTTGTATTTTTTGAGTGCTTTGAGCTTTCTTAAATAGACCATCATTTGTTAATAATAAACTAATTGTAATTCCTGATAATATAATTAACAAAATAATTGTAAGTACAAGTGAAATTAGGGTTATACCTTTATTTTCTAATTTATTATATTTGTATCTATATGTATTGTTCATAATACATTTTCTCCCTTTGTTTTCTATTTTCTATTTTTCAAGTTTAAAATTATATGCATTTGCATAGCTTTCTGTTATATATGCTTCTATTTCTACTGTTTCTCCGTTTTGTGTTGCTGATACACTTACTGGTATTCTTCCTATTTCGTTTCCTGCTTTATCTAATAATACAATATTTCCAAAGAAAGCTGCTTGATCTGTTCCTGTTTTATTAGTTATGCGTGCTTTTAATACTGTTTCTCCATTTTCTTCTCCAAAGCTTATATTACTTACAGAAAATCCTGATTCTTCTTTATCTTCATGTAATTTTTTACTTGTATTAACAACACTTCCGTCTTGTTCTACTTTTGTATATTCTCCTCGACTTATATTATTTGTTTCCTGTGTTGGATTTCCTACTGTTTCTTTATCTTTTTTATTTATTAGATTTGTGCATACCCAAATAGCACATATAATAATAAGTCCTACTCCTATTAAAATTAAAATGTTTCTTTTTTCTTTACTTTTCATTTGTTGCTATCCTTTCTTTTATTTATAATACATAATATAATTTTAACATTTTGATTTTTTTGTACTTGCTTTTAAAGTAATATTATGTTTACATTATACTAATTTAAGTATATATTTTTTCTACTTTTTAGTCAATATTGTTTAATAAATTGTAATATAAATGTAATTCTTTTGTAATATAACAAAATGATACATAAGGATATATCTGGTAAGTTTGACACTTCTAAAGCAAAAAATATTTACATAATTAATATGTTGTGCTATAATATTATGTACAGGAGTCATTTCCTGTTATAGAAACTTAAATAAAATAATTTTTATTAAGGAGGAAAATTTTATGGCAAGAAAAAATGATGATGGACGGTTAGTAATACCTGAGGAGTTCCTAAGAAATGCAGTTGATTATACCAATATTTCCAGTAGAGTTTTTTTCTTTTTTATGGATCGAACAGGTGCAATCGGTATTGTGTCTAAGCATACTTTTTCAGAAGATTGCTGTACTAAAGGCTTTAAGTTTTTAGGTGATAGCGATTATGATGTAAAAACGCATTCTTTCTCTATTCCTGAAAATGTAGAACTTGCTTTAGGAGAAGGAGAAAATTATTTCTTTGCTCTTTCCACTCAGCCTTATATCATTTATCTCTACAAGAGTAAAGTTCAATGAACAACTCTTAAAAGACAACAAAACCTTCATTGAGAAATTATTGTTTCAACACAAAATTTCTTAATAGAAAAACACAGAAGACTAATTTTGTCCTCTGTGTTTTTTTTAATTTTTAAGTTCAAAATGCTACAATTGGTTCTCTGTGTGTATTGCAGTTGTGGACATTTTTCAAAAAAATGGTGTTAACAACAATATGTATGTTTTTTTGTTGAAATTTTTAAACTCAAAATGCTCCAAAAGGAAACGTCCCTAATGTGTCAATTCTTTTATTTTATCTCTTATTTCTGCTGCTTTCTCAAATTCCATTTCTTGTGCATATTTTAGCATTTGTTCTGTCATTTTATCTATAATTTCTTGCATGTCTGCTTCTTTTGAAACATTATATTCTTGTTGTACTTCTTCTACTATGCTTGCTTTTATTGATTCTCTTATTGATTTTTGAATTGTTTGTGGTACAATTCCATGTTCTTCATTGTATTTTTCTTGTATTTGCCTTCTTCTGTTGGTTTCACTAATTGCTTTTTCCATACTTTCGGTTAGTTCGTCTGCATACATTATTACTTTTCCATTCGTGTTTCTTGCTGCACGCCCAATGGTTTGTATTAATGAACGTTCTGAACGTAAGAAGCCTTCTTTATCTGCATCTAGAATTGCAACTAATGAGACTTCTGGTATGTCTAGTCCTTCTCTTAATAGGTTAATTCCGACTAAAACATCAAATTCACCTAAACGTAATGAACGTATTATTTCCATTCTTTCTAGAGCTTTTATGTCAGAGTGCATATATTTTACTTTCATATCCAAATTTGCTAAATAAGAGCTTAAATCTTCTGCCATTTTTTTCGTTAAAGTAGTTACTAATACTCTTTCCTTTTTTTCGACTCTTTGTCTTATTTGTTCTACTAAGTCGTCTACTTGGTTGGTTACTGGTTTTACTTCTATTTTTGGATCTAATAAACCTGTTGGACGAATTATTTGTTCTACAATGTTTCCTTGTGATTTTTCTTTTTCGTATTCTGCTGGTGTTGCACTTACAAATATGCATTGGTTGATTCTTTCTTCAAATTCGTTGAATTTTAGTGGTCTATTGTCAAAGGCAGATGGAAGTCTGAAACCATATTCTACTAAAGACTCTTTTCTTGCTCTATCGCCATTATACATGGCTCTTACTTGTGGAATTGTGGCATGCGATTCGTCTATTAGAAGTAAGAAATCTTTTGGAAAATAATCAAATAAGGTATATGGCGCAGAACCGTGGCTCTCTTCCGCTAATGTGTCTTGAGTAGTTTTCAATTCCTTGGCAAAAGCCTGTTTCTTTCATCATTTCAATGTCAAAATTGGTTCTTTCTTCTATTCTTTGTGCTTCTATTAGTTTTCCTTTTTCTTTGAAATATGCTACTCTTTCTTTCATTTCTTCTTCTATGGTTTGAAGCGCTCTTTCCATTTTGTCTGAAGTTGTTACATAGTGCGAGTTTGGGAAAATCCATATATGGTCTCTAACTGCTATGGTTTTTCCTGTAAGTGGATTTATTTCACTTATTTTTTCTACTTCGTCACCCCAAAATTCTACACGAATGGCAGTTTCCGCTTCGTCTGATGGATAAATTTCTACAATATCTCCTTTTGCCCTGAATGTTCCTCTTTTGAAATCTAGTTCATTTCTTGTATATTGCATATCTACTAACTTTTTTAGAACTTGATTACGTTCTATTTTCATTCCATGTCTCAATGAAACGGTTTGATGCTCGTAGTCTATTGGGTCTCCTAAACCGTAAATGCAAGAAACAGAAGCAACTATTATAACGTCTTTGCTTTCAAATAGAGAGGCTGTCGCTGAGTGTCTAAGTTTGTCTATTTCGTCGTTTACGGATGAATCTTTTTCTATATAGGTATCAGATGAAGCTATGTAGGCTTCCGGCTGGTAATAATCAAAATATGAAATAAAGTAGCCGTACTTGAGCGTCTGGGAAGAATTCTTTAAATTCGGAATAAAGTTGCCCTGCTAATGTTTTATTGTGTGCTAGTACAAGTGTTGGTTTTTGTACTTTTTCTATTATGTTTGCCATAGTAAAGGTTTTTCCGTGAACCTGTTACTCCAAGTAGTGTTTGAAATTTTTTTCCTTCTTTTATTCCATTTGCTAAATATTCAATTGCTTGTGGCTGATCGCCTGTTGGTTTGTAGCTTGATACTAATTTGAACATATTTTCTCCTTTATGTGATAACCCACGGCATAGCTTCCGTGGGTTATTTCTTAACTTTGATAATATTAATTGTAACATATAATTATTAAAAATGCTATGTTTATTGTAATATTTTTCAAAAAATACTAGACTTTTTCTTTTTTATTGTGTATGATATTAACAATATTGAAAAAACTATTTTTAAATATTGTTATGGAGGAATAAAAAATGAAAAAATCAATCAAAGTTTTTGCTATTTTATCTGTTATTTTATTATGTATAGTTACTCTTTCTTTTGCAACAGATATTAATATGAATTTACCATCTAGCAACACACAATCACAAGAAAATACATTTTCTAATGAGTTTGCCAATGAAACAACCTCAGAATCTTCTAATAGACCAAATTCTACATTAACAACTACTCCTTCTACAACTGTTAGTTCTACTGTTCAAGAAGAAACTTTGAGTTTTTCTAATATCTTAAATATTATTTTAATTGTTGTTGGTGTTGTATTAATTTTACTAGGAATTGCTATTTTGATTCGTATGCATTCCTAATATTTGAATAATTTTATAAGTGTTTGAAAGTTTTTAAAATTGAAAGGTGGATTTTTCTATCTTTCTTTTTTTGTGTAAAGTAAACCATACTTTTTTAGTTGAATTTTTACTTTAAATTTTTTCAAATCTTTTATTCTATTTTTTGCTATTTTTTCTTTTATTATGTATGGAAATTTTTAAAGTTATTTTTTCTTTGTATAATTTATTTTTAAAAATGAATACTAATAATGAAGTTTAAATTTTAAAAATTTAGCTAATCTTACATTAAATAAATAAGGAGGTTTGTATGAAAAAGAAAACTTTAATCGCAATTGTTACTCTTTTTGCTGTTATTCTTTTTGGTGTATCTTCTTTTGCAAGTAACGACAATATGGGTTCAGATGCTGTAAATGGTGTTCGTAATGCTGTTGGTGGTGCTGAAAACGTAGTAGAAGATGCTGCAAAAGGAATTGCTGGTGGCATCCGTGAAGGAATTTCAGATGTTGAAAATGGTGCAGAAGATGCAAGTCGTACTGGAGGAAACAATATGCAAGGTGCTATGACTTCTGATACTAATAGAAATGATAGAGACTATACTGCTACTAGAACAGCTACAACTGGTACAACAAACACTACTTTTCTTGGTATGAATGAAACTGCTTGGGCATGGCTTATTATGGGTATTGTAGGTGTTGCTATTGTTGCTCTTGTATGGTACTATGGAAAACAAAATGAAACAGCTGCTCATAATCACGACGACCGCTATTAATTTTATTATTAAAAAAATGCATTTATAAATTTCATTTTGAACGAAGAAAAAAATCAATAAAGTAGATTAATAAAATTAAAAAAATCTTAGTTTTCTATTATGTATAAGGAACTAAGATTTTTACTTTTTTATACAGTTGATTTTTTACTATTTTATGCTATAATATGGCTATATTAGGCTATATATAAGAAATGAGGTTATAAAATATGGCAAAGTTAATTGCTAAAAATCCGGTTGCTAGGCATGATTACGAAATTATAGATACTATGGAAGCTGGTATTGTGTTAACAGGTACAGAAATAAAATCCATTAGAAATGGAAAAGTAAATTTAAAAGATAGTTACGCTAGTATTGAAAAAGGTGAAGTTTATATACATTCAATGCATATTAGTCCTTATGAACAAGGTAATATTTTTAATAAAGACCCATTGCGTGATAGAAAACTGCTTTTAAATAAACATGAAATTCGTAAACTTATTGGACTAATTCAGCAAAAAGGTTACACTTTAGTTCCTGTTAGTCTTTATTTTCAAGGTAGCTTTGTGAAAGTAGAGCTTGGAATTGGAAAAGGTAAAAAATTATATGACAAACGTGAAGATTTAAAGAAAAAAGACCAAGAACGTTATATGAAACAACATATCAATTAAATTTAAAACAACATATCTAAATTTGAAAAAAGCGCATTGAAAGTGATTGAACGAGCATTTTTGAAAATTTAAATATGTTGTTTTATCTTTTAACTTTAAATTTTATTATTTGAGCCAAATACATCTCTTATTTTATGAGAAACCGTATTTTTTACTTCTTCTCTTGCTGGTGTTAGGTATTTTCTTGGATCGAAAGCACTTGGTTCTTCTGCAAATACTCTTCTGATTTGTGCTGTCATAGCTAAACGTAAGTCTGTGTCTACGTTAATTTTTGATACTCCTGATTTACTTGCTTCGTGTAACATTTCATCTGGTACTCCTTTTGCTCCTGGTATGTCTGCTCCATATTTATTACACATTTCTACTAATTCTGGTATAACAGTAGATGCTCCATGTAATACGATTGGTGTGTTTGGAATTAATGCTTTTATTTTTGCTAATATATCAAATCTTAGTTTTGCTTCTCCTTTAAATTTATATGCTCCATGACTTGTTCCTATTGCAATTGCTAATGAATCGCATCCTGTTCTTTCTACAAATTCTTTTGCTTGTTCTGGGTCTGTATACATAGCATCTGATGCATCTACATTTACATCATCTTCTATTCCTGCTAGTTTTCCAAGTTCTGCTTCTACTACTACGCCATGAGCGTGTGCATAATCTACTACTTCCTTGGTTAGTCTTATATTTTCTTCAAAATCATATTTTGAACCATCAAACATAACTGATGTGAAGCCATTATCTACACACATTTTGCAGGTTTCAAAGTCTGGTCCATGGTCTAAATGTAGCGCTATTGGAACTTCTGGATGTTCTTCTACTGCTGCTTCTACCATTTTCATTAAATAATTTATTCTTGCATATTTTATTGCACTTGATGATGCTTGTAATATAACTGGTGATTTGTTTTCTGCTGCTGCATCTACTATTCCTTGAATTATTTCCATATTATTTACATTGAATGCTCCAATTGCGAAGTGCTCTTTCATTGATTTTTCAAACATTTCTTTTGTTGTTACTAACATATTTTTTCCTCCCCATTTTGTATTTACTTTTATTATTCTTTACTAATTATATCTTTCTATTCTTATTAAGTCAAGAAAAAGAAGGGCAAAATCTTGTCCTTCTTTTTCTCTTTCTTTTGAGACTTATTCTTTACAAATTTCTTCCAGATCATTTTCATCCAAGATACTCTTTTTTAATAATGCATCTACGATTTTGAGAAGCAGATTTTCATTCTGTGAAATAATTTCTTTTGCTCTTTCTGTTGCCTCCTTTACAATCTCTGAAACCTCTTCGTCAATAGCATTACGAATGTTTTCACTCAGCATGTGGTACTTTTCATCTTCAAAGTAAACTCTATTATTTCCTTTTTTTGACATACCACATTGAGTGACTAAGTCATAAGCTAATTTGTTTACTTTTTCGAGGTCACTTTCAGCACCTGCACTGATAGTATGTGTATAGATTTCTTCGGCTACACGTCCTGCTATGCCTTTTGCCAAATAATCGATATAATAGCTTCTGTCAGGATATACTGTTACTTCATCGCTTAAGTCATCATATACTGTGACACCTAAATACCCTTCTGCTGGCATAATAGAAACAGCTGTTGCTTTTAAATCTTTTAGCTTTCCTGATTTTCTCCATACCAAGTAATGACCTGCTTCATGATAAGAAGTAGAAAGTTTCTCGCTCTCTTCCAACTGTTTAAACTTTTCAAAGTTAATATCAAAGTTTTCCAAGATGCAATCTCTATCCACATACTCCTTACCTTGTTCTTTTGCAATAACCATTGCTGCGTCAATTAAGTCGTTGGTTCTATCAGGATTGTGCGTATTGTTGTTAAAACATCCAGAAATAAGAACTGCATATTCTACCATATTCTTTTCAATTTTTACATCATGGAACTTTTCGTGTGCAAGAATTGAATTTTTAAGCATATTATAGATTTCCTTTGATTTTGGCTCTTTTACAGTGATTCTTTCAAACCTACGTTTAAAAGCCTCATCCTTAGAAAATAACTGTTCAAATTCCTTTTCTGTTGTAGCACCAATTACTTTTGCTTTTGGACTTGCTAAAAAAGGCTTTAAAGCATTGGACATATTGCCAGAATCGTTTCCTGATGTTGCACCAGCGCCGATGACCATGTGGATTTCATCAATAAATACAATGATGTTATCGTGAGTGTTTAGATAATCTACAAGTATTTTAAAACGTTCTTCTGCCATACCACGATATTTTGTTCCTGCGATGGTAGAGTTTACATCTACTTGAATTACTATATGATTTTTTAAGTCTTCGGGGCAATTGCCAGTTGCAATATCAAATGCAATCCTTTCTGCTATTGCAGTTTTGCCAACTCCCGGTTCTCCAATGAGAATTACATTTTTCTTTCCTCTCTTTTGTAATATTCTCATTATTTTTTTACATTCTTTCTCTCTGCCCAGTATTTCACATTCTGTCATTCCTTTATACTTGGTAGTAAGAATTGTGGCAAAATCAGAAATGGCATAAGGTAATCTTTCTTGACCTTCTTCATCAGCAGCTTCTGCTTCACTTGCACTGTAAATTTCTTGCAATATTGCATAGTACTCTTGCATAGCATCAAAGCTTACACCATTATTTTTTAATATTTTCAATGCATCTTCCGGCGTATCACTGATGAAGCTTGCAAATATGTCTTCTGTATAAACCGTAATTTCTTCTGGTAAACTTTCTCCTTCTCTTTCTTCTTCAAAGATCATCCTGTATGTGTTTTGCATTACTTCATTAAAATCATTTGAGAAGTATAAAGAAATTGTTTTTTCTTGAATTGATAAAGAAAATTTAATTTCTTTTTTATTAATTTTTTCTTCTTTTTGGGCTATTTCCTTTAGTGCTTCATCACAGTCAAGCATAATTTGCTTATAGGGTGGATTTTGCACGGAAGTAGCACACAAACACTCATAAAATATACTATCCTTCTCGTCCAGTAAAGCTTTTAATAGGATAATACCATTAACCCGTTTAATTTGATATTGTTTGCTTATTTTATCAATGTTTTCAAACAATTCAATTGTTGCACTATCAAACAAAATAGAGCACTGATGCTGTTTTTCCATAAAGCTACCTCCTTTAGCATTTAGCATATTTTCTTGTTTTTAAGTTAAAACTATTATTGTTTTTGATCTGTAGAACTTGTTTCTCCTTTCTCTATTTATTTTTTTGTTTACGCGATTTAATAAAATTACGTAACTATATTTTTTATGTAGACATTTTATCATGTTTATCTATTTTTTTCAATATTTTTCGATTATTTTCTGCAAAAAAGAACAAAGAAATTAATTTGAATATATCCTAAGTCTCTCTTAATTTTGGTATTTTGCGATAAAAAGCGATATAGAAATATCTATACCGCTTTTTGTGTTTACATTATGAAATTTTTATAACATTTGTGCTGCAATTCTTGCAAACTCAGATCTTACAGTTTCATTATCCTTGTCAAAGCAAATTTGATGGCAAAGCGGATGTCCTTTGAACACTTCTGATAAATAGGTAAGCCCATTATATCTTTCGTTCAATTCAGGAGCATCTACTTGAGAAGGGTCTCCCAAGAAAATAAATTTTGAACCTTCGCCAATTCTAGTGGCAATTGTTTTCATATCACTAGGGCGAATATTCTGTGCTTCATCAATGATAAAGCAAACATTTGGAAACGTTCTTCCTCTTAACAAGTCCAAGGAAACTAATTTCAGTTTTCCATTGTTTAAGATATAGCGAACTGGGTCTTTAACTTCTTCTTCAGCCGGAATATCTACTTTAATATATTTGCTGTAGTTAAAGATGTCGTTCACATTATCCATAATGCCTGCTACATAAGGATTTAATTTTTCTTCAATTCCTCCAGGGACTGCACCAATTTTCTTGGCAATATCTTCTACCATAGGTGCTGCAATCAACGTTCTTCCATATAAACTTCTTTCATCATCTTTTTTAGTTCTTACAATTCCTCTTGTTCGAGAAAGAGCCATTACTAAAGAAGTAAATGTTTTTCCTGTTCCAGCAGGGCCTTTTACAATAACAATAGGAGCTTCTTTTGCATCTCTGTAAATAGAATCAATAAGAAACCTCTGTGTATTGTTGAGACCTTTAAACCTGCCAGGCAGTATTACGTCTTGCAATGGTACAATTTTCTCTCCGTCGAAACGTGCAAGAGCAGAACTTTGCGCACCTTTAATGGTAAGAAACATATTAGGCATAAATTGAATATTTTCATATTCATAGATATCCTCTATGTCTAAATATCCTTTATTAAAGAATGTTTCTATTACCATATCAGATGCATAGATTTCTGCTTTTCCTTTGTATTGTTCTTTTAAAGGAGGAAACAGTAAAAATTTCGGCTCTTGTGCTTCAATTCCAATAATACTTGCCTTCATTCGAATAATAGTATTATTGGAAATAAGAACTACTTTTTTTCCTTCATCCTTTAATTTTAAACATACTTGGAAACATCTTTTATCCATTGGAGTAATATTGTTGATATTGACCTGTTCATCAGAAGCATCTAAAGCTACCTTTAGTAAGCTACCATTTTTCTGCCGAACTCCTTCTTTGGAAAGTTTCTCAATTCCTAAGCTTTCGACATACTTCAAAGTTTCTTTTGCTATTCTTCTGTCTTCTGGATAACCTCGGTAATTATCTAAGTCTTCCAGTACTGCCATAGGAATAACAACAACATTATCTCCGTCGAACTGAAGTGTTGCATCCTTTTTTAATAAAGAATGCGTCCGCAAAACATAATATTTTTGTTCTGCCATATAAAATCTCCTTTCTAAAATAAAAATTTTCATAATTGTAACATTTTGCAATTTTTTAATTGCATACTACATTTTTATGTCAATATCTTATCATATTTTTTATTTACATTCAAGATTTTTTGTTTTTTTCTTTATTTTTTCGACTTTTTTCTTGCTTTCTTATACATTCCATTATATAATAGTAACATAATTAATGTTGTAACTATCAAGTTTATAATTATTCTTGAAAGGGGATATTGAATATGCATAATCGGTTTTGCGTGAAAGTTCAGTGCTTACATCAAATGACTGGCTCTTTCTTTTTATTTACAGTATGCTTTCCTAATGGTAAAATGGAAAAGTTTGCTTTTGAGTGTGGCAGGTTTGATGAAACACAAAAAGAAAAAAATGAATTTTTTCCATTAAATCCAGAGGAATGTAAGTTTTTAGTTATTACACATGCTCATGATGACCATTTATCAAGAGTTCCTCTATTTGTAAAACATGGCTTTAATGGAAAAATTTATGCTACAGCTACTACTTGTAAATTTGCCAATTTTGTTTTATACAATAATAGTCATTTATATGCAAGAGAGCAAGAAGATTACTATGTAGAGCCTTTGTACAATGATCTTGATGTAGAAAAAAGTATGAAGCATTTTATTGCCTGTCCTTATCGAAGGGTAATAAAACCAACAAAAAACATTTCTTTTATTCTCTATGAGAATGGGCACATTCCTGGTGCTTGTCTTGTCTATTTAGTAGTTTCTTATCCTGGTGAGAAGGATATTGTAATTCTCTTTACAGGGGATTATCATTACAAAAATCCACTTTTTGCAGTTCCTCCTTTGCCAGAAGTTGTAACTAAGAATGATATTTCTTTACTTATAACAGAAGCTACTTATGGCAATACAAATTCTTATGATATTAGTCAAAGAGCAAAATTAATCCAAGAACTTTCACTTTACTTGTTAGAAGGAAAAACTGTTATTATACCAGCATTTGCTTTAGCACGTAGTTCTACCTGCATTTATTTAATTAGTAAAGCTCAAAAAGCAGGAATATTGCCATTTGTACCAATTTGGCTTGATAGCTATAGTGCAAAAGCATTTCATAAAATGTTTGCTTATGATAACATTGGTTTGTCTATTAGCTCAAGAGATTTACTTCCTTCTAATTTAAAAACAATTTCTTCTCCCTCAATTCGAAATAAAATTTTGCAAGATAGGAATGCAAAGATTATCATTTCTTCTGCTGGTTTTGGTGATAAAGGCTCCGTTACACAGCACATTAAAAATGGTATTACAAGAGATGATGTTGTTATTTTCTATTGTTCCGGATATTTAGCACCAAATTCTATTGGTATTAAATTGCAAAACGCAAAAAAAGGAGAAAAAATTGTTTTTCAAGGTAAAGAATTTGAAGTAAAGTGCGATTTTGCTATCACTTCTGAATTGTCTGCTCATGCAAAAAAGGATGAAGTTTTTGATCATATTTATTCTCCTTGCAGTTATACTCATTCGTTTTTAACTACACATGGTGAGTATGAAGTATGTGAATCTCTGGCTAGTAGCATTTCAAATGCTTTTTCAAAGCCTGCTAGTGTTATTCACCCTAATGTATGCTACACTATTGATTCAAGCGGAATTATTCAAAGTGATAACATTTCAATTTATTAAATTTTTGTAACTATAAAAGGAGTCTTTTATTAAAGGCTCCTTTTCTTTTATGCAATGTATTTTTATTACATTTCGTTTATTTGATTTTCCTTTTAATGTTTATCACATTTTTCTACATTTTATTGCTCTTGATCTACATTTTTATAACTGCTACACATAGATTCATCTGGTTGTTTGGTATCGCAGTTTTCAATTGGTGTTACTATAATTTGTCTTAATGAACATTGTTGTCTCTGATTTTCATTGTATTTACAACTTGTTACTGTGCAATTTATTTTTTGATCATGTTCCATACTATTATTCCCCTTTCTTTTTTTCAGGTTAAATTTTTAATCTAGAAAAGGCAAAGATTTTCTTTTTTTCTATACTCTTTACATTTTTCTAATTATAGTATGTACCAAAATTTTAAATTTACACTCATTTTTCTTATTTTACTTTTTTAATTTGTGTTTGTTTTTCTTATTTTGGTCTTTTTTTTCCATATTTTTTACATCTGCTTTTTTGTTTTACGTGTTTTTATTATTTTTTATTTTGAGTTGCTTTTCATTTTTTCGCTTACATTTGTTTTCTTATTTTTTCATCAAATTCTTCCCATGATTTGCTAAATACATGGTTTGAAAACATTTCTTTTAAACCTGTAATTTGTTTTAAACGGATGATTTCATCTAATTCCATTCCTAGATGTTTTGAAATTTGTTTTTCTGACCAACCCATATCTGTTAAGGATAATACAATGTGCGACATATCTATTATTTGATGTGTTCCTCTTGCGCGATTGTGTCTTATTGTAGATGCCATGCGATTTTCTAAATCTTTATCTATGGTAACAATTGGAATTTGTTTTAGATGAAAATACTCTTTTGCACAACGATAACGGTGAAAACCGTCTATAACAATATATTGGTCGTTCTTTTTATCATAATATGTAACTATTGGCTGTGTGTAGCCATCTTCTTCAATTGAATGCTTTAGTAGTTCCATTTCTGGTGGTGCTACTTTATTTGGGTTATAGTCATTTGCAATTACTTTATCTATATCTACCATTTTTACGTTTAATACAGGAAATGTAATTTCTGGCATTTATCTATCCTTCTTTCCTAATTTTTCATTTACAATTTTAGTTTTTAAATTTCATAATTATTTTAGTTACTATTTTTTACTTTTTCTTTATTTATCATAAATAATAACAAAATTCTTTAAAGTAGCTTCTTGATTAATGGTGAAGCCTGCTTTTATGTATAAATCTTTATAAATGTTTGGAACTATACTTTCTTGTATTTTCTTTTCTTTTCTAATTTGTTTTAAAATTTCTACTAAATAATTATCTTTCATAGTATATACATTTTTTATAATATTTTTTACAACAGAAACAAAACAAAATAGTTTATCTTCATCTACATATAAATACCATTCTTTATCATTATCATCATAAATTCTATCATTAATTTGCTTTTGAACAATACGTGATCCAAACATTCTTCCCATATAATTATAAAAGTTTTCTTCTTTATTATTCATTTTTACTATCATAACTTGATTCCTCTTTTTCTCTACATTCTTCTACTATTTTTTGTAAACTTTTATCATCAGTCAAGGTGTTTTTATTTAACAGATTGTCCCATTTATGAATTAACCTTTGCAATTCTGCATCATCTGTTTTTGTTTGTCCAAATGATAATCTTCTTAAATAGAAATCATTTTTTTCAATTGCTCTTGCTATTCTTCTCCAAGAGATTGCTTTTTTTTGATTTTCTAATTTGCATTCTGTTTTTTCAGGAATATCTTTTACTTCTGTATTAAATTTATTTTTATACCATATCATAAACTTTTTTATTTTTCGATAATAGTGCATCATTAAATCTTTGTTGTAAATTCCAATACTTTCTAATAAGAATACCGTGTATTCTTGCCAACTCATAAAGTCTGGTTTACATGATTTTATATTTCCTAAAGCGGTTGTTTTACAATATATATTTCCAAAGTTTACACCATTAACTCTATTTAATACTTTGCTCCATGTTTCATATTCTAAGGCTTTAAATTGATTTAAGCCGTTTCTTTGGTCATCTCCATAAGGTTGGCATAACCTTTGTTCGTAAATACTAACACCATTTTTATACATAAGTTCATAGATATAGTTAAATTTTAAGTCTAATTTACTAACTGCACCCCATATATCTTCTGTTTTCCAGTCATAAATTGGGTAAAAGTTATATACGTTTATATGCTTTTCACATAATTTTATTTTTGTTGTCCAATTGTGACCTTTATAGGTAATCTTTTTTTCTTGAAAAGCAATTGTTCGAAAACGATTTAAGCTTTCATCTGTACGAATTCCTATTCCGCATGCTACTTTTGTCTGATATTTTTGTTGATACCAATTAGCAAATTGAACAATAAAATCTTCGAATTCTTCTCCTTTGGTGAACCAGTTAAATGGACAATTATTTATATTTATTGCGTCTTTTGGCATTTGCCTTACCCATAGATGCTTACTTTCTTCTTCCCAACAAATCCATTTTGGTTGCAAGACAGACACTGCATTACGTAGTGCCATAGGAAGTGCAATGTGATAAAAATCTCGTATTTGTGATAGTTTTTTTAGTTCTTCTATATGTTGTATGGTATAATTATATTGTGCTTCTAAATCTATAAATAAAACATCAAATTTTTTATTTAGCTTTTTTGCTACAATATTGGCAAGTTGTACCATAACAGAACTATCTTTTCCGCCACTCACACTAAAATATACATTTTCAAATTCTGTAAGTATAATTTCTAATCTTTCCAAAGTTGCTTCAAGTACATCTTTTTCTAAATATATTTTTGCCATTTTTCTTCCTCTTCTTTTGTATTGTATCGTTATTTTTTTTATTTGTCAATTTTATTCGCTATTTTATGTCATTTTTCTACTTTTTTCTATGTTTTCTTCGTTTTTCCGCTTCTAAAAATCATATCACATTTTTTATTAAAATGTCTATTTTTTTCCGCTATTGTTGGATTTTTGTACTTTTTATTGTAATTGATTGGGATAATTTTATTTTCTAGTTTTACTTTTTTATAGCTCATTTTATTCAATAGAAAAAAAAGTGAAGGACTTTTAATCCATCACTTATTTGCTTAAAATATATATTTTTACTTTCTATTTTGAAAATTTCAAAAATAATTAACAATAAAATTTAATGTTACCTGCATGAATAGTTTTCCACATTTCAACGATTTGAAAATAGTGTAATGAAATATCCTCGCAAATAATGTTTAGCTCTCTTTCAGGTATTTTACTTTTATTATTACAAACAATACAACCACCCATTTGAGTTATCCAAACTTTGGTTGCATTTGCTGTTGGACTTCCTTTCGATATGTGAACATGAATAGGTTCATCATTTTCATTAGTCCAAAAATAGATTTTATATCCGTTTTAACTCAAAAATATTAGGCAATTTGTAATCCTCCTATGCGTGCATATTTAAAGAAAAATGAAGATCCATTTTTTACAATTTCCATAAAATTTTTCTTTTCTTTCTCAGAATAATTTCCATCTTCTAAAACAACTTTATAACTTGGTAGTTCAACCACATAAGTATCAAATCCGTCTTTTGTTGGTCTTTCAAAAGTTACACGAATATATTCTTCATTATTTTCATTTTTCCCAATATTAGAAAATACTCCTAATGTACCATCTGGGTATTTAGCGAATTCATAAGTCATATTTTTCCACTCTCCTATCTACTTTACATTATTATAAACCATTTTCGCCAAAAAATCTATACTAAATCAAATATTTTATTCTTTTCAATATTGCCAAGATATGTATTAACACTTGAACCATATTTTATTTTGTTTCTATTTTAATAACTTCCCAATCTCTATTAAATGTAACTTTACAACAAGCATATTCATTAGAAAAATAACTCTTCTACTGCTTTCTTTTCTCTCATGAAATCCACTTTATTTGATTGTTCTGATTCTCTTTTTAACAGATATGTTTCAGAAGCAGGTTCAAATTCTGAATCTATAATTGCTGTTTCAAAAGCCATATCCATCATTAAATAAATTGTATCTTTTGTTATTTTTTTACGAATATATACATCTGTATTTGGTGTGTTTATATCTGTATGTTTGTAAAAAATATAATATTTATCATATTGTTCTAATTCTTTATCTAATAAATATATTTGCACAATAGATATATGGCTTTTATTGTTTATTAATTTTGCAATCGTTTCTCTTTCTTCTATTGGTATTCGACCATTTGGATCATAATCATATTCTAATAACTTGTTATCACAATATGCTTTATCCAATTCTAACGTAAATTTCAATACACCCTTTTCATTAAAACGACCACCTGTTAAAATAGTATCTATTTCAAATTTCTTAATTGCTTTTCTTTCTATTATTGCTGTGTCTAAATTTGAAAACCATAAAGCTAAATATTCAAATTTCTTACTTTTTAATATATCTTGGCTTACTTCTTTTATTACATAACTCATTTTCTATACCCCTTTCACATCACAAATAATAATTTTATTTACAACATTTTTTATATCTTGTGGCATTATTGTGTATAAATCATCACTACCTGTTTCTTTGATTCGCATAGCTTGTTCAAATTTTATCTTTTCTAATAACTTTGTTACTAAGTGTGCATTTTCAAAATTTTCTTTTTTTAATTTCACTTCGTTTTCAAAATACTCAATTACAATTTCTTTACATCCTTTTTCTAATTTTAGAAAATCTTCTTTCAATTGTTTTAAAAATATTTCATATAATTCTTCTACATTATAATCTGGAAAATCTAAAAAAAATTGTATTCTACTTTTGAAACTTGGATTTATGTTGATTAGTTTTTCTATGTCTTTCGGATAGCCTGCTAATATAACACACATATCTTCTTTATAATCTTCCATTTCTTCAATTAATGTTGCTATACATTCATATTCATTTCCATCTACACCTCGTATTAGTGAATGTATTCCATCTATAAACAATATTCCACCTACTGCTTTTTGTATAACATTTTTTATTTTTGCTAATGTATGCCCTATATATTTACCAATTAAATCTTCCCCTCTAACTTTTACAAAAATTCTTTTTGTGCTTAATAACTCATTTTCTGCAAATATATCGCCAATTATTTCTGCCACTGTTGATTTTCCTGTACCAGGATTTCCACTCATACATATATGAGTCATAATTCTTCCTGTACCATATCGTTCTAAATCTACTTCATTGTAAGTTAATATTTTCTTTATTTGTTCTTTTACATCATTTAATCCAATTAAAGAATTTAACTCTCGTAATCCATACTGAATCTTTTTATCTGTTTGTGGATTTTCCCATTTAAATAAAATATCGTCTATATCAAAACAATCTGTATTTATTTCTTTTAATTTTTGGTTTTTAGCTTTTATGCAAGCTTTAATAAGTGTTTTATCTAATTCTATCATTGAATTTTCTGCATTTGCAATAGATTCTATCATCCAATCTTCTAAATTTATTTTTAAACCATTTTGTTTTGCTACATTTTTTATATGTTGTATCTTTTCTTCTTGAGTTGGCTCTATTATACTTTGCTTTTCTTTATTTTCCATTTTTATTTCAATTTCCTTTACAATCAAAAAAATTCTATTTACATTATTAGTATATAGAATTTTTTATTGTTTGTAAAACATATTGGTCACATTATGCATTATATAATTTTTTCTATATTTCCTATTAGATATAGAGGTATATTTATAATATTTTCCTCTTTTCTGTAATTAGACATAGATGTTCTTACATTTATTTTTGTATTATATTTTTGTATAAATGATTTTATACTTTTAGCTTGTAA
>CANQXD010000023.1 GCA_947627755.1 uncultured Clostridia bacterium
TAACGGTCAAATTCTTCTTGTTCTTTTTCTTGTTTTTCAGTTTCTTCTTGTGACATTTTTTGTTGTTCTATATAATTGTCTATTTCTTTTATTGCTATTAACTTTTCTCTACCTGTTAATTTAGCAGAGCCCTTTATTTTGCCCATAAAGTCATTTTTGTCAAAACCTTCTTTTGCTGACTCTTCTATGTATTGTTTTAAAACTGGATTCATATTCGCCATTTGTTCCATTTTCTTTTCTTGTTCATATCGATCTATTTCCTGCATTCCTCTTCTTTTTTCTTCTATTGAATATGTATTATTTGCAGAAGCAATTTCTTTTACAAACTTTTCTCGACTAAAATTAGGTTTTGATTTTTCCTCTATGTATTGGTTTAAAATTGGTCCCATTTCATTTTGTTCTTTTTCTTGACTTGTAGATGTTTTTTCTTCTTTTTGCATTTCATTTTCTATTGGAACATAATTATTATTTTTATACTCAAATTTTTCCCCTTTTAATCTAGCTCGTTTTTCTTTTAGTTCTTGTCTTAATGCTTCTTGTTTTTCAAAATATTCTTGTATTTTTCTTTTTCTAATTTCTTCTTTATGCTCCTCTTTATAATGTTCTATTTCTTCCATTCCCGTCTCTATCTGTCCTAATGTATATGTAGTGTCTTGTGACCAAGCATGTTTATCAAAAAATTTTGTTTCATCAAAACCTTCTTTTGCTGATTCTTCTATGTATAATTGTAATACTGGATTCATTGTAGTTTCTTGTTCTACATTTTCTTGTAATTCCTCTTGTTCTACTTCTTGTCCTATTTCTTGTAATTCTTCTTGTTCTAGTTCTTCTTGTGGTTCTCCTAACTTTTCTTGTAAGTTTTCTTCTGGTTCATTTTGTATAGTATCATAACGTAACCTCGTTCTAAAATTTTCTACAATAGTTTCATTTTCTGCATTTCTCATATTTGCTGTGCTTCTTCTTATTTCCATTTTGCTATTTTTCTTTTCTTCTTTTGATAAACCTTTTTGAGCATCCTTTTCTATTTTCTTGTTTTGCCACCAATCTGCTACATTTTCTGCTATATGTCCAAAGAAAGTTTTAATAGCGTTCCATTTAAGTACAATTGGATTGTATTTCATTATTTTTTTGTTCATAGTTTTATCTATTTGGTTATATCTTTGATGTCCTTCTTCATATATTTCTCTTATTTGTTGTTCTTTTTCTTCTTTTTTATTCATAATATCTTCTAATTGTTTATTTGCTTCTTCTATAGTTACAATATTTTCTGGCTTAGTTTGATATTTATAAGTGTTATTTGCATCTTTTTTAATTTCTTTTATATTGTTCATTAATTGCTCTATTTGTGTTTCAATTTTGTATTGTTCATCTGCCATTTCTCTGTATTCTCTACAACCATCTTCTAGTTCATTTACAACATTAATAATTGTATCACGTTTTAATTCTTTACATTGTTTTTCAAAGTCTAGCACATCTAAATATGTAATTTTTTCGTCTAATTTTGTTTGTATTCTTGAGAATTTTATTTGTAATATTAATCTTCTCCAAGGTGTTAATTCTTCATTTTCTAATTGCATTTTTATAGACTCTAATTTTTCTAGAAGAGTTATGCTTTCTTTTATATTATTGTCATAAGAATCATATTTTTTATTTACTTTTCTTTCTATACGAAGTTTTCTTTTTTGTAATTTTTCTTCACTTTTTGATTTTTTGCTCTTTTTTCTTGTTTTTGGACTATTATCTACTTCTTCTATATTATTTATTTCTTTTGCTTCTTGTTCTTTTTCTTCTGAATTTTCTTTACGTTTTAATAATTTTTTCTCTTTTTTAGTAAGTTCATAGTCATCATCTTCCAATTCATAATCATTATATGAAATACTATCTCCTATATCTTCTAAATTTTTTCTAATTGTTTCTGGTAATTTCATTTTTTCCTCCCCTTACCTTATTTATCTAATATTTTTTGTATTTCTTCTATTTTTTGCTTACATTTTTCTAATTCTTCTCTTTTCATTGATTCTATTTCTTTTGTATCTATTGTTATTCCATATTCTTCAAACTCAATAATATCTTTTTCCATATTATAGTTTCCCCTTTCTCTTTTGATAACCTTCTTTATTTTACCATAAAATGACATAAAATGCAACTATATTATGTAAAATTTTTATAAAATTCAATATTTTTTGTGTATCTTTGTAATATTTTTTCAGCAAAAGTAATTATTTTTATTCTATTACTGCTTTTAGTTTTTGAATAGCAATGTCGGCTAATTTTCCATATTTTATTTTTTTATCTTTTATTTTTTCTGGCAATGTAGGTAATATTCCAAAATTAGCATTCATTGGCTCAAAACCTTCTTTTGGTGTAGATATATAATCTGCCAAAGCTCCTATCATAGTTTCTTTTGGGAATACTACTTTGGGCATATTTTTTACTTGATTTATAGCATTTATCGCTGCTACCATTCCAGAGCTAATAGATTCTACATAACCTTCTACCCCTGTTATCTGCCCTGCAAAGTATAAGTTTGGCATTTCCTTCATTTGATATGTTGCATCTAATAATTTTGGAGAATTTATAAAAGTATTGCGGTGCATTACTCCATATTTTATGAATTCTGCTTGTTCTAGTCCTGGAATAAGTGAAAATACTCTTTTTTGCTCTCCAAATTTTAAATTTGTTTGAAAACCTACCATATTATATAGACTTCCTTCTTTGTTGTCTTGCCTTAGTTGCACAACAGCATAAGGTCTTTTTCCTGTTCTTAAATCTGTGAAACCAACCGGTTTTAAAGGTCCAAATCGTAATGTGTCTTGTCCTCTTTTTGCCATTACTTCAATAGGCATACATCCTTCAAATATTTCTTTCTTTTCAAATTCGTGTAATTCTACTACTTCTGCTCTTATTAGTTCTTGCCAAAAGTTTTCATACTCTTCTTTATTCATTGGAAGATTTATATAACTTGCTTCTTGATTTTGTAATCTTTTTTTCCAAATTTCTAATTCTTCATCTTTTCCTCTTTCTTGGTCGTATCGATTTCCGAAAAAAGCTATATCAAAATTTATACTTTCTTTTTCAATTATTGGTGCTGCTGCATCATAAAAACTAAGTTTCTCTTTTCCAGTTAATTTTGCAATTTCGTTAGATAAATTATCTGACGTTAAAGGTCCTGTTGCTACTATTACAATTCCTTTTTTCAATAATTGTTCTATGCTAGTTATCTCTTGCCTTATTATTTCTACATTTTCCATACTTTCTAAAATTTTTGTTACTTTTTGTGAAAATGCTTCTCTATCTACTGCTAGAGCTTGACCTGCTGGAACGTTGGTTTCATCTGCTATTTTTATAAGCATACTATCTAACATGCGCAATTCTTCTTTTAGAAGCCCACAAGCATTCGTATGTAAATTAGATTTGAAAGAATTACTACATACTATTTCTGCTAAATTTTGATTTGTATGTGCTTTTGAATATTTTTTTGGTTTCATTTCATATAATTTTACTTTTATTCCTGCTTTTGCAATTTGGTAAGCCGCTTCACAACCGGCTAAACCTCCTCCAACAACTGTAATATATTCGTTCATTTTTAATTCATTCCTTTCCAAATTTGCTTAATTTATAATGATGAATAATTATGCTTCATATTTGTTATTTCTTTGTTATTTTTCCTTTTATATTTATTATTAAATTTTTTTGTATCATACCATTTGCTTAGCTTTTTTTCAAGTTTCTTTATATCTACTTAAAATATCTTTTTATTCTTTTTTTAATAATGATTGGTCTTAGAAAAGCTATAATTTCATATTCAGTAATTTATTTTAGAATAATTCGACAAAATAAGATTTAAAATTTGCTTTCTTTCTATTTGTCATGCAATTGTAATAAAAATTTAATACATCTGTTATTCAAACTTGCTCAAGTTTCCTTTATAATAATAAAGTATTAAAAACGAAGGAGAAAATTCATATTATGAGTATAGAAAAAGATTTACAGAAGGATGGAATTTATGTAATAGAAGAATTAGACGCACTTAGCATTACTTTAATTGCCAAGTTTGTAGCAGAGAAATTCCTTTCATTTTTCCCTTTTTCTGGTTTTCGTTATCACGATTTATTTGTTAAAGTATCTCGTTTAAATATGTATGTTGCAGATATGCCAGAAGGTATGTCTGAAGCTAATTATCTATATAAAAATTCGAGTATTTATTTTAAAAAAGGCTTATCTATAGATGAAATGAAAGAACTTACTATTCATGAGTTCATTCACCATTTTCAGGAGAGAAAAGATGAAAAGGGAACTTTATATCGTTTAGGACTATGTGATTTTAATAATATGAAGGTCCATGGTATGTCTATGAATGAAGCTGCCGTTCAGTTAATTTCTTCAAAAATATTAAATAAGCAGAAAGATACTGTAAAATACTATGGTATTGAATTTAGTACAATTACTCCTTCTTACTACCCTATTATTTGTAATTTGATTAATCAAATGGCTTATTTAGTAGGAGAATCTACTTTATATCATAGTACATTATATAGTGATGATCAGTTTAAAAATGCTTTTATTAAGCAAACGTCAGAGGCTACTTTTTCACAAATTGAGAAGAATTTTGATAAAATACTGGACGCAGAGGAAAAAATTATTCGCGTTACTTCTCATTTACATCAAGATGAGTTAAATGAAAAAGAATTAGCAAAAGTATCTACAAAAATTGAAAATTATAAAAATACTATTAAAGAAACTTTTATAGAAACGCAAAATAAAATTTTTACGTCTTATTTTGATAATGGTTTGCAAAATCTATATTCTGAGCAAGATATTGAAAATTATCGTGAAAAATTATATTCTTATAAAGACTTGTTAGGAACAACTGAAAATTATACTTATTTTAATGATTATTATATTCAGTTAATGACAAAATTAGATGAAGTGTATGAACAAATTACCGGTCAAACTGCTCTTGTTCCATACAAAAGAAGTTTATGGCAAATTTTACTTAGTAAAATTACAAAATTGCTTGGAATATCTAGTGAAAAGGCTGAAAAATCTGGTATATATTAAAAATATAACGAGCCTAAGATTTTCTTAACATTTGTTAGAAAATTTTAGACTCGCTTTTTATTTTAAATATTCATCTATTGCTTCTGCTGCATTTCTTCCTGCTCTTGCTGCCCATGCTACAGTTGCTTTTGAACCTGTAATATCGCCTCCTGCAAAAATACCTTTTTGTGATGTCATATAGTTTTTATCTACTTCTATGTAGCCTTTACTATTAGTTTGAATAGAAAGATTGCTTACTATTTTCTGCTCTGGTTTTGAGCCTATTGCCATAACTACATAGTCCATTTCTATAAAATAGTTACTTCCTTTAATATCTACTGGACTTGGTCTTAAGTCTCCTTCTTTTTGCACAAGTTCTGTTTTTATACATTCTATTTTTTGAACTTCTTTTGCATTTTCTTTTGGTAATATTTTTACTATATTATTTTGAAATAAAAAAGTAATTCCTTCTTCTTTTGCTTCTTCTATTTCCTTTCTTTCTGCTGGCATTTGCTCTTCTGCTCTTCTATATATTATATAGACTTCTTTTGCACCTTTTCTTTTAATTGTTCTAGCGCAGTCCATTGCTACATTTCCGCCACCTATTACCGCTACTTTTTTGTCTTGATAGTTTGGATGTTCGTTATTTTCTAGTAGCTTGTTTCCGCCATAAACACCCTTCAATTCTTCTCCTTCAATATTCATTTGCATTGGAATATTGCTTCCAATAGCAAGAAATACAGCATCATAATTATGTTGTAATTCTTGCAATGTTATATTATTTCCTAGAGTTTGATTATATTTTACTTGAATTCCTAATTTCAAGATTTTTTGTATTGTTTTTTCTAAAATAGTAGGGTTTAAGCGAAAATCTGGTATACCATGTGATAGGATGCCTCCGTAATTTTTCATGTTTTTCATATATTGTAACTTCATAGCCTTTTCTTGCTAAGAATGCGCTACAAGTTAGTCCTGCAGGCCCTCCACCTACTACTGCTACTTTTTTGCCATTTTTCTTTGGCATTTCTTCTTCAAAGGGAATATTATTTTCTAATGCTTCTTTTCCAACGAATGCTTCCATTTCTCCTATTGAGGTAGGCTCTCCTTTAAATCTACGAACGCAATTTCCTTGGCATTGGCTAATGTGAGGGCAAATTAATCCACAAATTGGTTGTAATACTGTTGTTTTACTTAATATTTGATAAGCTTCTTTCATGTTGCCTTGTTTTACCTGTGCTATAAATTCTGGTATATTGTTTTCTAATGGGCAACCTTTTGTGCAAGGTCTTGTTTTACAATTTAAGCAATATTCTGCTTTTTCTTTTATTTCTTCCATTTATTTCTAACTTCCTTTAAATCATTCCAAAATTCTATTTTTTTATTTTCATCTCGAAGAAGCGCTGCTGGATGCCAAGTTGGCATATACATTATGTCTTTTTTCTCTATCCATTTTCCTCTTGCCGCTGTTATGCTATATTCTTTGCCTAAAATATTTTTTAATGCTGTACTTCCAAGTAGTACAATAATTTTGGGTTTTACAAGTAGGACTTGATTTCTTAAATAGTCTAAACATGCTGTAGCCTCATCTTGCTCTGGAACACGATTAGAAGGCGGTCTACATTTGACAATATTAGCAATATATAATTCTTCTCTATTTATTCCTAAACCTGCTAGTGCCTTATTCATTAGTTGCCCTGCTTTTCCTACAAAAGGTATTCCTTCTCTATCTTCATCTGCTCCTGGTCCTTCTCCTATTAGCATTACTTCTGCTTCTTTATTTCCTGCTCCAAATACAATATTGGTTCGGTTTTTGCATAGTTTACATTTTTCACATTGCTTGATGCTTTCTTCTAGTTCTTCCCAATTTTCGTACATGTTTTGCTTCTTCTCCTTTTTATTTTTGCAATTAATTGTATCATATTATTTTACACAACTTTCTAATAGTTCAATCTTATTTACCTTACTTGTGTCAATTCTTGCCATAGTTCCAATTGGTATTACTTGTTTTTTATCTGTGTGGCCGAAATTATTAGACTTAATAATGGGGAAATTATACTCTTGTTCTAGAGTATCTAATAATATTTTTTCTAATGAAATTGGTCCTTCATAATTTCCTACCCAAATGCCTTTTATTTTATTAAATACACCGTTTTGCTTCATTTGATATAAATAGTGACTTACCATTTCAGGTGGACTTTCAAAAAATAATTCTTCAATAAATAAAATTTTATCTGTAAAGTCTAAAGAATAGCTTCCTGCGCTCATTCCTGCTGTTAAGCTTAAATTTCCACCTATTAGTCTTCCTTCTGATATTCCTTCTTGCAAAGTAATAAACTCATCACCTTCTTCTTTTAAAGAAGTCTCTTGCTTTACAAAACGCTTCATAACTTGTTCATAACTATAAGATGTATCCCATGAGGTTAAAGACTTGAATGTTGGACCATTAAAAGTAACAAGCCCCGTTTTCTGTGTAATAATATTTGTAATAGAGGTAGAATCACTAAAACCACATAGAATTTTGGGATTATTTTTTATTAGTTCATAGTCTAAATATTCAAAAGTTGAATTTGAGTTTGCACCACCTGTTGCACAGAAGATTGCCTTTATTTCTTTATTTGCAAACATTTTATTTATATCTTCTGCTTTTTGCTTGGCAGTAGCACTATACCCTAAGGTATTTTTAAATACATATTCTCCAAATTCAATTGAAAAACCTGAGCTTTCCATTAGTAAAATAGATTCATTTATAGCTTCTAAACTTTTTTCTGTAACTGGATTAGAAGGTGCTATAACCCCTATTTTATCTCCTTTTTGTAATTTTCTCGGTACTATCATAATTTTGCTCCTACTTTAAACTTATTTATTTTTGATGTATGTATTGTTATGCATAAGACAAAATGTCTCTTTAGGAAACGTCCCCAAAGAGACACCAAAGAGACATTATGCCTCTCTTTTCCAGTAAAATAGGTATTGCTGAGCAATTCCTGCTAGAGGACCAAATTTTTCGTGAGCAATTTTTTGAATTTCCTCTTTTTTTACTTTTGTTTCATCTGGCTTTTTGATGTATAGCTCATTCATTACTCTTCTTACCCACACATCTATTGGAAAGGCTTCCCATCTTTTTAAAGAAGAAAATAGTAAAATGCAATCTGCTACTTTTGGACCTACCCCTGGAAGGGTAAGTAATGTATTTCTTACTACTTCAAAATCTTTTTCTTGCTTTAGCTTTTCTAAGTCTACTTGCTTGGTTTGTATCATTTTTGTTGTTTCATATACTCTTACATCACGGAAACCTAGTCCTAAGCTCCTTAAATCTGCTATGCTCGCTTTGGAAAGTTCGCTAGATGTTGGAAATGTATAGTAACTTTTATTTTCAAATACTATTTCTTTTCCATAAGCTTTTGATATTCTTTCTATGATGCCTTTAATTCTAGGAATATTGTTATTAGCTGAAATAATAAATGAAATGATAGTTTCCCATAAATCTTGGTTTAATATTCGTATGCCTTTTCCATAAGAAATACTTGTTTTCATATTTTCATCTATATTAGATAAAGTTTGCTTGATTTTTTCGTAGTCTGTTTGAAAGTCAAAATAATTTGTAACAAGTTCTTGTAAATTGTCTTCTCCTACACTTTGAAAAGTTACATCTTGTCCTTCTTTTTTTACTTTTATTACGTTATTTTTTACAACACCAATATAACTTCCATCTATTTGTTCATTCCACCTAAAACATTGTCCACATTCAAAAATATCTTTTAGTTCAAAGGTATTGCAATTTGGTATTTTATAATTTTTTTCTTCTAATTTCATTCTTTATATCATTCCTTAATTATTTTAATTTATCATACCATATTCTTTTGCCCTTTTCAACTCGGAAATTTTATCCTTTTATTTTTATACTCATTTCTTGCATTCTATAAATATAAATGTTATGATTAATTTAGTACAAAAGAAAGGAATTAGAAAGTATGTTTGAACAAAAAATCGATTTTTATAGCCCTACTAATTTAAAATCTTATAATTTAGATGCTATGATGAAATACCAACTGTCTATGTTAGAGCAATTAGATATTTTTACAAGACGTCATAGTGAAAATGTTGCTAATTTAGTTTGCCGTATTTGTGAATATTTACATTGTAAAAAAGCCTTTACTATTCATGCCACTATTTGTGCTTATTTACATGATATTGGAAAGATTGCAATTCCAAGAGAAATTTTAAATAAGCCAGATTCATTAACAGATGAAGAATTTGAAATTATGAAGACACACACTACCATTGGTTATGAAATGTGTATGAAAGATTTAAAATTACGACCTTATGCAGAAGGTGCTTTATATCACCATGAAGCTTTAAACGGAACTGGCTATCCAAATGGGATAACAAAAAAAGATATTCCTTATGTGGCTCAAATCATTCGTGTTGCAGATGAATATGATGCTATTGTTACTAAAAGGCAATATACTACGCACATTAATATTTCTCAAACATTAAAAGAATTAATTAAAGATGCACAACCTGCAGATTATATAAAAACTGTTGCTTTAGATTCTTTAAAAGAAAATTATAAAGTAGGGAAAATCAATCCCAAAGCTTTAAAAGCTCTTTTTAAAGTAGTTATTGATGATACTTTATATGAAATTAGCTGTGTTATGGAATATATAGATTATTTATCAAAGCAAATTAAACGTTTAGAAAAAATTGAGCGATATGATTTAAGGAGTCAAAAAGCTAAGAAAGAAACAGAAAAGGAATATTATAAGGAAGGAATGAAAATGTTATTTTCTTCTGGAGAAAATGCAGAAAATTATAAAACTATTTTAGAAGAATACAGACAAGCTTTCTTTTTAAGACAAGATGTAAAAGAAAAATTGTATAACGAAGTTAAAATTATAAAGAAATTAAAAATTTAAAATGTGATATTTTTTACTTATTGAAATTTAAAGATACAGTTTTAAAATAAATAATATTCTTTTCACAAATAAATTATTGATAAACCAAAAAAAACTATAAAAGTCTGTAGAAAACTAATAAAGTTATCTACAGACTTTTATAGTTTTTGCTCCGTCCCTAAAATTTTGCTAATCATCTAAGCCAAAACTAACGCCTAAAGCATTATTTATTTTATTCATTACGACATCATTATCGATATGCCCTATTTTTTCCTTTAGTCTACTTTTATCAATTGTTCTGATTTGTTCGGTAAGTACAATTGAGTCTGCTTTTAGCCCGCTATCTCCTGAACCAATTTCAATATGGGTTGGTAGTTTTGTTTTTCCTGTTTGGGAGGTAATAGCGGCTGCAATGACTGTTGGGCTGTGTTTGTTTCCAATATCATTTTGAATAATAATAACAGGTCTGATTCCTCCTTGTTCTGAACCTACGACTGGACTTAAGTCTGCATAAAACATATCTCCTCTTTTTATTACCATTTGTCTATCACTCCTACTATTTTTCCATATCGAAAGTTTCATTTTTTAGATATATTTTAAATTTTATTTTGAGATTTTTATCTCAGTATATAATATGTAGACTAGCGTTTTTTGGTTAATGTCTTGGACTATCATTTTTGTCGGTTTTCCTGTTTTTTTATCCACATATAATTTTTTGTGCACATTATATGGATTTTCTTTATTTTCTATTTCTAATAATATCTCATTTTCTTGACTACTGTTTTTAACGTTTTGGCTTGTTTTGTATTCTGCTATAAATGAATCTAACCATAGTCTGTTTTCTACTATATATTGATAGTTTTCAAATGTTGTTTCTAAGTTTAGCTTGTTATTTCTTATTTTTAAGTTTTTTCCGTCATATTCTGTTATAACTCCTGCTATGTTTTCTGGTTCTAGTACTTCTTGTTTTGATATTCCATTTTTCATGCTTTGATTTACAACATATTTTGTTTTATTTTTGTTTGTTTCTATGGTAATGTCTAGTTTTGCTTGATATGATGTCATATTTAAAATGGTATCTAATATTTTTTCTTCCGATTGGTTAATTATAGTGTTTCCAGTTTTTCCATTTTTATAATAGAAAATTAAAAAAATTGTAAGTGCTATTAAAATTAAAATTATGAAAAGAATTAAAATGATTTTTTTGTTTTTCATATTTCCCCTTTCTGAAACTAAAGTCCTTCACCTGTTTTACATACCTAGATTTTTTTATTAGTTTCTTCTTAGTTAAGTCTATCGTTTTAGACGATAGATTTTCCTAGAGTATAAAAAAAGAATAGCATTTTTGCTATTCTTTCTTTAATTATATGTTTGCTAATGTAAAGTATTCTCTAAGACAAGTGATAAGTTGTTCTTTGGTATCGATTTTATTTATTTTTTCTCTTATGCTGGTTGCATCTGGCATATTTTTTATATATGCAGATAGATGCTTTCTTAGTTCATTTATTCCTACTTTTTCTCCTTTTTCTTCTATTTCTAATTCTATATGTTTAAGGATTGTTGCTAGTTTTTCTTCTTTTTCTATTTTGCGCTCAGGCTTTCCTTGTAAGTAGTTTATGATTTCTTCAAATATCCATGGGGTTCCCATACTTGCTCTTCCTACCATTATGCCATCTACATTTGTTTTTTCAAAAATTTCTAATGCATCCTCTTTTGTTTTTATATCTCCATTGCCAATAACAGGAATTGAAACATTTTCTTTTACTTTTTTGATAATGTCCCAATCTGCTTTTCCTGTATAAAATTCTTGTCTCGTCCTTCCATGAATGGTAATTGCAGATGCTCCCGCTTCTTCTATAATTTTTGCTGCTTCTACTGCTACAATGTTTTCTTCGTCCCAGCCTTTTCTAATTTTTACTGTAACTGGCACTATTGAATTTTTTACTACTTCTTTTACTATTTTTCCTACTAATTCTAGATTTAATAATAGTTTACTTCCATCGCCATTTTTTACTACTTTTGGTGCTGGACAACCCATATTTATATCTACTATGTCTGCTATTTTGGATACGTAATTTGTAGCATATCCCATAGTTTCTACATCACTTCCAAATATTTGCATAGAAATTGGTCTTTTTTCACCTTCTGTATTTAATATGAGTTTTGTTTTTTCATCGTTATAAAATAAGCCTTTACTACTTACCATTTCAGTACATACTAGACCTACTCCATAGTTTTTGCATATTTTTCTAAAGGCTTTATCTGTAATTCCTGCCATTGGTGCGAGTAAAATATTATTTTCTAATGTTACATTTCCTATTTTTAATGGTTTTAAGTACATTTTCTTTTCCTTTTTTTATTATAGATTACTAATTTTTAAATATATTTTAAAGGGGTGTCCCCAGTGTTCCATTTTGGAACGAAAAGGGGCGTCCCTCCTGTTCGGATTTACTCTATAAAGATTGCTTTTTGCCTTCTTCCACTAATATTTAATAGAAGAGCAATTAGAATAAGGTTTGTTAAAAGTGAACTTCCTCCATAACTTACAAATGGAAGTGGTACCCCTGTAATAGGGAGCAAACCAATTGTCATTCCTATATTTTCTACCATGTGGAATAGAAAGATTCCTGCAATTCCCATGGCTATATAGGAACCTAAATCGTCTTTTGCCGTTTTTGCAACAAATATTGCTTTTGTAATTAGAATAACATATATTAGCACAATAGCAACTGTTACTACAAAGCCCATTTCTTCGCCTATTACGGCAAAAATGAAGTCGGTTGTTTTTGGATATAAAAATCCTAATTGTGTTTGGTTTCCTTTAAGCAACCCCATTCCAAATAGCTGACCTGAACCAATTGCAAGTTTTGATTGAAGAATATTATAGCCTGCGCCTCTTGGATCTAAATTTGGATTTAAAAATACATCTATTCTTGTTTTTGCATGTTCTGGCAAAACGAAAAAGTATAGTAATGGTGCACTAATAACTACTATTAAGATAGAGGCAATAATGTACCTTTTTTTGATACCTGCTACATACAAGATTAATACTGTTGCTATTAAAAATGCTAAGGCTGTTCCATAGTCTGGTTGCTTTATAATTAACAATACTGGTACTGCTATTACTAATAATGATAGTGCTAGTTTTGATGGCTTGCTTATTTCGTCTTTTCCTCTTTCTTGTATTTTTACTACTGCATAAGAAAATGTTAATATAACAAAGATTTTTGCAAATTCGGATGGTTGGAATGAAAAACTTCCAATATTAAACCAACTTGTTGCTCCATTTACTGATTCTGTAAATAGCACGGCAACTAGCAATATTAAAAAAATTCCATAAAAAATTGGTGATATTTTTACAATCACCTCATAATCTATACAAATAACGAGAATCATAATGGGAATGCTAACAACAAGCCAAATTATTTGTTTTTTTAATTCGTCTTGTGAATTTTCTTGCGTTGCAGAAAATAGGGCTATCATTCCTATTATGATTAACAGGATGGTACAAATAAGAATAGACCATTCTATATTTTTAAAGATATTTCTCTTCATTATTAAACCTCTACATGATTTGAATTTTTATCTTCTTCCTGTTTTTGTTCTTCGTTTTTTTCTGTTTTTTGTGCTGAATTTTCTTGTTTTTGATCTACTTCTTGTACTTTTTCTTCTATTGCTTCTTTTTCATTATTACTTACTTGTTGTTTTTCTTCTTGCTTTGTTTCAGATGGTAAATCTTCTTGTTTTTCATTTTCAGTAATTTGCTTTTGGCTTTCTTCTTGTTCTTTTACTTCCGTTGTTTCTTCTTTCACTTCTTCTATGTTTTGTATTGGCTCTTTCTTTTCTTCTACTACTTTCTCTTTTTCTTGCTCTTGGTCTTTTGGTAGTTTTCTTTCAATGTGAATTTGTTTAGTGTCATCTTTTACATTTAGAATTGGAATATTGGCATATAAAATTGGAGCACCTGTTGTTCCATCACTATTTACTTTGTTTGTAAGTTTGACATCTATTGAATTTTCATCTACATCGATATATTTTTTTATAACTTCTATTATTTCTTGTTTCATTAATTCCATAAAGTCTGCAGATACATTTGCTCTATCTTGCATTAGAACTAAATGTAGTCTTTCTTTTGCAGTATCTTTGGAATCTTTTTTGTTTTCTTTTCCTAATTTTTTAAAAAATTTTAATATGCTATCGAACATTATATTCCCTCCGTTATTCTTATTTTGTCTATTTTTTTGAGAAAATATTTTTTAATTTCGCTAAAAATCCTTTCTCTCTTCCAGGAATTGAAACTTCTACATTTTCTCCTAAAATTCTTCTTGTTATTTCTATGTATGCTTTTCCTGAAGGCGCTCTATGGTTCGATACAACCGGCTCTCCTTTATTGGTTTGTGTAATAATATATTCATCATCTGGCACAACACCTATTAAATCGATAGATAATAAGTCTACTATGTCCTCTACATCCATCATTTCGCCTTTTTTTACCATGCTTGGACGTAAACGGTTGATAACTAATTGTGGATTTTTGATTTCTGATGATTCTAATAGTCCAATTATTCTATCTGCATCACGGATAGCCGAAATTTCTGCTGTTGTTACAACAATTGCTCTATCTGCACCAGCAATGGCATTTTTAAAGCCTTGCTCTATTCCTGCTGGACAGTCGATTAATATATAATCGAATTCTTCTTTTAACTTACTTGTTAAGTCTTTCATTTGTTCTTCATTTACTGCACTTTTATCTCTTGTTTGCGCTGCTGGAAGTAAGAATAGTTCATTAAAACGTTTATCTTTGATTAAAGCTTGTCTTAATTTGCATTTTTCTTCTACCACGTCAACGATATCATATACAATTCTGTTTTCTAGCCCCATAACTACGTCTAGATTTCGAAGCCCAATATCAGTATCTACTAATACTACTTTTTTTCCTCTTAGTGCTAAGGCAGACCCTAAGTTGGCTGTTGTAGTTGTTTTTCCTACGCCACCTTTTCCTGATGTGATAACGATAACTTCTCCCATATTTTTTCCTCCTTGAACTTTTTTAAGTTCTTATTTTATAAAAAAGTGCATATTTTTAATGCCTATATAATATAATGAAATTCGTAAAAAGTCAATGAGATAAAAGAAAAAAAATAATCTGTTATTTTGTAAAATAGAAAAATTACCTTTAGGGACGTTTCCTAAAGGTAGTTTTTAATTATTTTATATAAAGTATAGGTCTAAAAGCGGCATCTTTGGATTTGTAAGCACTAATATTCCTTGAGCGAGTACTTGAGTAAAAGTGACTATACAAGTAATCTCCTCCCCTACCTACAATAACATTTGCCTCGTTAAAACTTTCTGTTGTCCATTCACAACAATTACTTGCCATATCATTTATTTTACAAACCTCATCATTGTTTTTTCCTGTATTATCTATTGTACCATTTTTAGAATTTTGTCTTGAATAATTTGTATATTTAGAAAATTTTTGTATATACACAATAGCAGTATCCCACGCATAACTATTTATTAGATCAGAATTTATTGTATCATACATATTTTCACATACTTTTGCTGCATTAATTTGTGTAATATTATTCCATAAGTATCCTTCTTGTGTTGGAGTAGTTTCATTATTGTTAAAATTATCTGAGATTTTAGAATTAGGCTTGTTATCTTCTCCATAACTTGCCTCGTATTTTGCAATATAATATCCACCATTTTCTTTTACACTATTTATGAATCCTACTAAATCTTTTGCTGTTGCATTTAATCCATCTGTTCCTGAACTTTCTTTTCCTTCATCATAAGTTGTTAATTCTTTATAATATGTGTCTATTACTGTTTGCTTTGCATAGTCTTCTGCCTTCTGTTCTAACTTTTCTTTTCCATTATCATCAAAGGTATATCTTCCTAATGTGATTTTTACTTCTTCTCCACTACTTTTTATGATTGGATTGCTAGAACTATCATCTATATTGCTCACTGGTATCCATACATACTGGTTTCCTCGATTTTCTCCTACTCCTTTTATGATATCATCATCTTCTATTACGATTCCTTCTGTTACACTATTTCCGGAATCTTCTGCTATTTTAAACCCTTTGGGAACAACTATTTTGTTTCCATTACTATCTTCTAAAGTAGTTTCTTTTATAAAATAAGTTCCTTTTGAATTTGCAACTCTTGGCAGTGCTAATTCTTCATATATTTCATCCACTTTATCTACTTCTTGCCCATAAATTTGTTCAATTCTTAGGTTACTCTTCATTTGAGATTTTAGTAACGTTGATGTAATTAAATAACTTCCCATTAAAATTGCTAAAAACATTAATACTGTAAATAAGGCTAAAGTAGAGATAGCTCCACTTTCTTTTCTATTTACTCTTGATTTTCTTTTTGACATCTTCTATTTTTCCTCTCTTTTGTGTTTTTTATTATTGTATCTTAAAAGATACTTTAATTCAATCCTTTTATATCATTTTTTCATATTCATTCTCATTCCACATTCTTTGTTTTCCTTCTTCAGCCATTCAATACGCTCATTACGAAGTAACTCTCCTACTTCTTTTGTATTTTTTATGTGATATTTTTCTTCTATATATTTACCATTTATTTTGCTAAAACACTCTTTTCCAAGTTTGTCGAAAGTAATGTCTTTTGGCATTTCATTTTCTCTCCATCTATCGCATAAAACTACTATTTTCATTCCGTCAAGACCTAACTTAGATTTTGAAACTCTTTCTAAAAAATCAACTTGTTTTGGCGCTGTCATTTTTGTAAAAATACCTCCTAGAATATGTTCTCTTGCTGCTGTTTTTCCACACTTTATCCAAATTTCTGGCATTTTTAATCTTTTTCCAAAACGAACAACTAGAGAAACCCCATTTTTGTCATGCCCGTAGTGATGTGGTAACATTTCTTTTGGAGTAATTCCTTTTCCTAAGTCATGTACTAAACAGCTAAAACGAATTTCTAAATTATCTGTAATTTGCGCAGATTTATCTACTACCATCATAGTATGAGCAAAGCTATCTCCTTCTGGATGATATTTTTCTGGTTGAGTGCTACCAATTAAGTCATAGATTTCTTTAAAATGAACATCTAATACTTCTGCTTTTTTTAATACTTCAAAAAAGATAGAAGGCTTATCTGTACTTAGCGCTTTTCGAAATTCATCAAAAACTCTTTCTACAGATAATGTGTTTAATTCTTGTTTTAGCTTTTTCATCATTACAATCGTGTTTTCTTCTACTTCAAAGCCTAACATAGCAGCAAATCTTGCGACTCGATATACTCTTAAGGGATCTTCACAAAATGCTTTGCTCGTTGCTCGAATGATTTTATTTTCTAAATCCTTCTTTCCATTGTATGGGTCAATTAATTTTCCTGTTTCTATTTCTTTTGCCATTGCATTAATAGTAATATCTCTTCTTGCTAAATCTTCTTCTATTGTTATTTCTTTTCCTGTTGTAATAGAAAATTGAGTGTGTCCTTTTCCTTCTTTTTTCTCTTTTCTCGCTAGAGCAAATTCTGTTCCTTCTATGTCATATACACAAAAGAATTTACCTCGTTTATGAGCTTCTGGAAACAATTGCTCCCATTCTTCCTGATTTAATCCTACTACACAATAATCTTTATCATGTACCTTCCTGCCAAGAAGTTCGTCTCGAAGTGCTCCACCTACTAAATATAATTTTCCACCTTTTTGCTTTACTTTTTTTGCAATTTCTAATATTTCCATAGTAGGTTTCAACTCCTTTCTTGTTTCACAGTAAGTCGCATAATATTAACCTTTTTTATTGTAACACAAATTTTTATCTTTTATGAAGTTTTTATTTAAAATTTTTTCTTTCTTTTTTGACCATTTAGTCGTTATTTTTTCCTTGACATTCTTACGGAATAGGCATATACTTAAAACATTCAAGGAATATTATTTTATAATATAGAATAGAAAGGAAGGAAACGCATGGATAACATGATTGAAATTAGATGGCATGGTCGAGGTGGTCAAGGAGCTAAAACTGCTTCTTTGTTACTTGCGGATGCCGCTTTTAATACTGGAAAATACATTCAAGGTTTTCCTGAGTATGGTCCAGAAAGAATGGGGGCTCCTATTACGGCTTATAATCGTATTAGTTCTTCTCCTATTCGACTTCATAGTAACATTTACGAACCAGATTATGTGGTAGTAGTAGATGATTCTTTACTAGAAGCTGTACCTGTTACAGATGGCTTAAAAGAAACTGGCGCTATTGTTATTAATACAACAAAAGATGCAGACGAATTAAAACCATTATTAAAAGGTTATAAAGGCAAAGTATATACTATTGATGCAAGAAAAGTATCAGAAGAGGCACTTGGAAAGTATTTTCCAAATACTCCAATGCTTGCAGCAATTATAAAAGTATCTGAAATTATGACAGAACAAGAATTTTTAGATGATATGAAGGATTCTTTTAAGCATAAATTTGCTAAAAAACCTGAAGTTATTGAAGGAAATATGAAAGCTTTGGAGCTTGCTCTTAAAGAAGTTCATTTAATAAATTTATAACATTTTTAACTTCTAAATTTATAGTTAGTTTATCTACTAACTATAGATATAGATTATGAATTATATACAGAATTACGTACAGTTAGAAAGGAGAAATTATTTATGTCTGAAGTAAAAATTAATAAAGAATCTCCATGGCAAGACTTAACACCTGGCGGAACTATTTATGAGGCAGAAAATTCTTTAAATTTTAAAACAGGTGATTGGAGAAGTGTAAAGCCAATTTTCTTATCTGATAAATGCAGACAATGTGGACTTTGTTTCCCTGTTTGCCCAGATAATGCTATTCCTGTTGGAGAAGATCAAAAAAGAAGAGATTTTAATTACGATTATTGCAAAGGATGTGGCGTATGTGCTAAAACTTGCCCATTCGGTGCTATTGAAATGAAAGAACAATAGAATTTTGAAAATAATTACAATTCTTTTCAAAATTCATAATAAATTGATACAGAAAAAAGAAAGGATGAAAAAACTATGAGTATAAGAGAACGTTTAAGTGGAAACGAAGCCTCTGCCATCGCAATGAAACAAATTAACCCAGATGTTGTGGCTGCTTTCCCTATAACACCATCAACTGAAATACCTCAATACTTTTCTACTTTTGTTAGTAACGGAAAAGTAGATACAGAATTTATTGCAGTAGAAAGTGAACATAGTGCTATGAGTGCTTGTATTGGAGCAGAAGCAGCAGGTGCAAGAGCAATGACAGCTACTTCTTCTAATGGATTAGCTTTTATGTGGGAAATGATTTATATTGCTTCTTCTTGCAGACTTCCTATTGTTATGCCACTTGTCAATCGTACACTTTCTGGTCCATTAAATATTCATAATGACCATTCAGACGCAATGGGAATAAGAGATGCCGGATGGATTATGCTATTTTCAGAAAATAACCAAGAAGCTTACGATAATTTAATTATGGCACATCGAATTGCAGAACATAAAGATGTATGCCTTCCTCTTGCTGTTTGTCAAGATGGATTTATCACTTCTCATTCTATTGAAAATATTGAGTTAATTGAAGATGATAAAGCAAAAGAATTTATTGGAAAATATCACCCAGAGCATTATTTATTAAATGCGAAAGAGCCAATTGCCGTTGGCCCTATGGATTTACAAGCCTATCATTTTGAACATAAATATCAACAAGCTAACGCTATGAGAAATGCTAAAAAGGTTATTTTAGAAGTTGCCAAAGACTTTGAAAAATTAACAGGAAGAAAATATGGTTTATTTGAAGAATATAAACTAGAAGATGCTGAAATTGCTATTGTTTGTATGAACTCTACCGCAGGAACTACAAAAGATGTTGTAGATTCTTTAAGAGAAAAAGGTATTAAAGCTGGTCTTTTAAAATTAAGAGTATTTAGACCATTCCCTGCAGAAGAAATTGCAAAGGCTTTGCAAAATGTAAAAGCTGTTGCTGTTTTAGATAAAGCAGATAGTTTAAATGCTTGTGGTGGTCCATTATTTACAGATGTTACTTCTGGTATGTATGTAAATAACTTAAATGTACCAACAGTTAACTACATTTATGGACTTGGCGGAAGAGATACCACAGCAAAAGATATTTTAGGTGTTTATAATGATTTACAAGAGATTGTAAAAACAGGAAATATAGATAACCCTTATCGTTACTTTGGATTAAAGAGAGGTGAAAAATAATGGCATATAATGTAAAAGAAGTTGTTGCAACAAAACCTGCTGTATTTGAATCTGGTCATAGAATGTGCGCTGGTTGTGGTGCACCACCTGTAGCAAGAATGGTAATGAGAGCTTTAAAAGAAGGAGACCACGCCGTAGTTGCAAATGCTACTGGATGTATGGAAGTTTCTACTTGTATTTACCCATATACTTCTTGGAGTAGTTCTTATATTCATTCAGCTTTTGAATGTGCTGCTGCTACTTGTTCTGGAGTAGAGGCTGCTTATAAAGCTATGTTAAGACAAGGAAAATTACCTCAAGACGAACATTTTAAATTTATCGCTTTTGGTGGAGATGGCGGAACTTATGATATTGGACTTCAAAGTTTATCTGCTGCTATGGAAAGAGGACATGACATGACTTATGTATGTTATGATAATGGTGCTTATATGAACACTGGTATTCAACGTTCTTCAGCTACTCCTCATTTTGCAGATACCACTACTTCCCCTGCTGGTGAAGTAATCCCTGGTAAAATGCAAATTCGTAAAGATTTAACCGAAATTATGGAAGCACATCATTTACCTTATGTAGCACAAACTGCTGGCTATATGAATTTTAAAGATTTATATGAAAAAGCAGAAAAGGCTATTTACACAGAAGGCCCAACTTTCTTAAATGTACTTGCTCCATGTCCTAGAGGATGGGGCTACCCAACTGATATGTTAACACAAATCAACAAACTTGCTGTTGAAACTTGTTATTGGCCTTTATATGAAATTGAAAATGGAAAATATAAGATTACTTATAAACCTGCTAAAAAGTTACCTGTTGAGGAATTCTTACGTCCACAAAGAAGATTTAAACATCTTTTTAAACCAGGTAATGAATGGATGTTAGAAACTTTCCAAAAAGAAGTTGATAAACGTTGGGAAGAATTGTTAAAACTAGAAGAAATGACAAATAAGGAATAAAAAGAGGGGCAACCCTCTTTTTATAATTTTTCAATTTCTTCTTTTTTTAATCCTGTTATTTCTATTATTTCTTCAACTGTTACATTTTTTGCTTTTAATTTTCTTGCTACCTCTATTTTACCGTTCTATTTTACCCTTTTTTATGCCATTTTGCTCAGCATTATATAATGCTGAATTTCTATCTAATTCTGCACTTTGTCTATAGTTTAGTAATTCTTTTAGTTCTTCATCTGCTAGTATTTCTTTTAGTTCTTTTTCTACTTCTTCTATAATTTCGTATTTATCTTTTCCCATTTCGATTAATCCCCCTTCTCCATCGATTAGTGCAAGCCATACTTCTAACATGTTTGCTAGTCTTGGTTTGCTTTTTCTAAATTTGGGTAGTTCTATAAAATAGTATGTTATGTCTTTTACTACTTCATATTCTCTATGTTTTTCTGCTACTGTTACTGTTTTGGTGCAATATTCTGGCACTTCTAATAAGTTATAGTTTAAAATGTTAATTAATATTACTGGTTTTAGTTCTATGTATTTCTTTCCACTTTCTAATTGGTCTGTAATTAATTTTGCTCCATAAAATTCACTTCTTTTTTCCATATCATGCTGATTCTTTAATTGCATTTCTATATTTATTATTTCATTCTTATTTATTGTTGCTTTTATATCTATTCTTCCTAATTTGTCTTCTTTTTTCATTTGAAGTAAACTTACTTCTCCGCATTATTTCAATCTTTTGTATTTTTTCTTTTAATAGTGCTTCTAAAAAGCTTTTTAAATATTTTTGATTTCCTTGTTTTGCAAAAAAGGCTTTAAATATAATATCATTTTTAAGATTTAATTCCACGTATGTTTCCTTTCTCATATTATCATTCATGGCAAAAAAGCACAATAGTATGATAATATTTTTGGTATTTTCTGATATTTAATTCAAACTAGTTGATTTAAGCCCCTATTTTATTTACTAACATGCCTCCTTCCTTTTAAACTTTTCTCTTTTTTCTTGGAAAATTAAAGATTATAAATTTTAATATATTTTGAATGAATTTTTTGATTTTCGCCATAATTTATATGACCTAATTTTATTTTCCTTGATTCAATTTTTCTTTTGTTTTATCTGAATTAAATAAGATTATTGTTAATATATCATAGAATAGTTTATTTGTAAATACTTTTTATGTAAATATTAATTCTTCTATCTTGTTTTGTTTTTCCATTGACTATTTACCCTTTTTGTAGTATGATAAAAGGGTAAAAAATTAAGGAGGAAAGACAATATATGTTATGTTCAATTTGTAATAAAAATACAGCTGTTGTTTTTATTAATAAACAAATGCCTGATAATTCTATTGCAACTGAAGGTTTATGTTATGAATGTGCGAAGAAAAAAGGCGTAAATCCATTAGACGCTTTAGCAAAACAGGCTAATATTTCAGATGATGATATAAAAAATATGACAGACCAATTAGAAAATATGCTTCAAGATATGTCTTCTAATATGGATGCTGGCTTTTCTATAGAACCTTTAAATAGTGAAGATGAAGATGGTATGCAGTCACCAAATGCCATTCCTCTTGGTGCTATTTTTTCTAATATTTTTGGAAATTCACAAGATGGCAATGCAGATTCTAGTTCTTCTAGCAGTGAAAAGAAAAAAGTAAAAGTAGATAAAAAGCCAAAAGATAAAAAGAAGAAGGCTTTAGATACTTTTGGAACTAACTTAACAAACAAAGCAAAGAACAACGAAATTGATATGGTTGTTGGTAGAAACAAAGAAATTCAAAGAATGATTCAAATTTTAAATAGACGTTCTAAGAATAATCCTTGTTTAATTGGAGAGCCTGGTGTTGGTAAAACTGCTATTGCACAAGGACTAGCTTTAAAAATTGCAGCAGGTAGAGTTCCTGCTAAGTTACTAAACAAAGAGGTTTATCTTTTAGATATGACTGCTATTATTGCAGGAACCCAGTTTAGAGGTCAATTTGAAGCAAGAATGAAGTCTATTATGGATGAATGCAAAAGTCTTGGCAACATTATTTTAGTTATTGATGAAATTCACAATATTATTGGTGCTGGCGATGCAGAGCATTCTATGAATGCTGCCAATATTTTAAAACCAGCTCTTGCTAATGGTGAAATTCAATTAATTGGAACTACTACTTTAAAGGAATACCGTAAATACATAGAAAAAGATACTGCATTAGAACGTAGATTCCAACCAATTATTGTAGAGGAGCCTTCTATTTCTGATTCTATTGATATTTTAGAGGGTATTAAGAAATATTATGAAGATTTCCACAAAGTAAAAATTTCAACTGATGTTATTAAGCAAACTGTTATTATGTCTGAAAAATATATTCATGACCGCTTCTTACCAGATAAAGCTATTGATATTTTGGACGAGGCTTGTTCTCGTATTAACCTAAACAATAAAGCATTATATCAATTAGAAGTATTAAAAAATGAATTAAAAGCAGTGCAAGAAGAAAAAGAAGAAGCAGCACAAGCAGATTCTACTGAGGACTATCAAAAAGCAGCAGAACTAAAAGCTAAAGAATGTAGTTTAATGGAACAGATTGATAAAATTAATTCAACTTTAAAATTAACAGAGCTTACTATTCAAGATATTGCAGAAGTTGTAGAGAGTTGGACTAAAATTCCTGTGAAAAAGATTACAGAGGAAGAAACTAAAAAACTATTAAACTTAGAAACTAATTTACACCAAAGAGTAATTGGTCAAAATGAAGCTATTGAAGCTGTTTCTCGTGCTATTCGTAGAAATCGTGCAGGTTTAAAAAGTACTAAACGCCCACCATCTTTCATTTTCGTTGGACCTACTGGTGTTGGTAAAACTGAGCTTGCAAAGAGTTTAGCTTATGAAATGTTTGGAGATGAAAATTCTATTATTCGTGTAGATATGTCTGAATATATGGAAAGTCACTCTACTTCTAAGTTAATTGGTTCTCCTCCAGGCTATGTTGGCTATGATGATGCAGGTCAATTAACTGAAAAAGTAAAAAGAAAACCATATTCTATTGTTTTACTTGATGAAATTGAAAAAGCTCATCCTGATGTATTTAATATTTTGCTTCAAGTGTTAGATGACGGAAGGCTAACAGATAACCAAGGAAATACTGTTTCTTTTGAAAATACTATTATTATAATGACTTCTAACGCAGGTTCTAACTTAAATACTAATTCTATTGGTTTTGGTGGCAACTCTCTTTCAAACAAAGGAAAAATATTGGATGCATTAAAGCAAAGTTTCAGACCTGAGTTTTTAAACAGAGTTGATGAAATTGTAGTATTTGAGCCATTAAGTAAAGAACAATTATTACAAATTGTTGATTTAATGTTAGAGGATACTAAAAAGGCTTTAAATGACAAAAATATTGTATTAGAAATGACGCAAGATGCCAAAGAATATTTACTTGAAAAAGGAACTGATTTAAAATATGGTGCAAGACCTTTGAGAAGAGCTATTCAACGTTATTTGGAAGATGAATTATCGGACAAAATTTTAAGACAAGAATTGAAGAATGGACAAAAAGTCATAGTTTCTAGTGATACTGAAAAATTGTTGTTTTCTGTAGAAGATTAGCAAGTGAAAATTTATTTTTTAGGTACATAATAGTACTGAATAACAATTTTTAGTTTAGTAAAAAACGTACTAATTGATGTACTATAGGAGGACTTATATGGCAAAACATATACCTAATATGCTAACTATTTTAAGATTTATATTAATTCCATTTATTGTAGTTTTTATTGCTTTTAATAATTATATTGCTGCTTTTGTTGTTCTTACTATATCTGGAATTACTGATATTTTAGATGGTTTTATTGCAAGAAAATTTAATTTTATTACGAATTTTGGAAAGTTAATTGACCCTCTTGCCGATAAAACAACTCAGGTTTCTGTTTTAGTAACATTAGCGTTAAAAGACGTGATTCCTTTTTGGATACTAATTGTTGTATTTTTAAAAGAGTTTTTAATGATAGCCGGTGCTTCTTTCCTTTATGGAAAAGAATTAGTTGTTTCTAGCAAATGGTATGGAAAACTTACTACAGTGTTATTCTATGTTGCAATTGTTTCTTCTTTCTTCATTTGTACTTGGAATGCACCTTTAATAGACCACCCAGAATATTCTACACCAATGCTTCCACATTTTGATACTTATATTTATTATTTAGCTTTGGTGTCTACTATTTTTTCTTTAGTTATGTATTTTCAAGCATTTTATCGCCAAGGCTATTTAAAGAAAGAGAATTTGAAGATTAAAGATTAAAAAATATGCTGAATATCAATTATTGACATTCAGCAAAAATTCATAGGTATTACCTATGAATTTTTTATGTGAATGTTTTATTATGGTAAAATTTGATCTTTATGATAGTCCGATACATATATGTGACTTCGTCCAGTTTCATTATCTATACCATTACTTTGTAGGGTTACTCCACCTGTTTTATGATATAAATGCAATGTATTGCTTTTATTCCATGCATAAACAGCCCAATTTTTGCCTTGAACAGAACCACTTTCTAATGATACTTTACACTCGCACATATCTGCATTTTGTGTAATTCCGTCGAAGTCCCTTCCATATATGTTAGCACCTTTTACCCTTACAATACTACAACCACCAATGTATATTCCATAATTATTCCCGCTAATACTTCCACCATTAGCATTTATATTTGCTGTTGTTGGAGCTGTGTTTTTATTACTTATAGAAATTCCACTATATTTTCCGAATATAGAAGGCGATCCAGTAATATTCACTGTAGAAGTGCTATCTGGGCCTATATAAATTCCATCAGTTCCTTCTCCTCTAATGGTTCCACCTGAAATATTTAATGTTTCATTCTTACTAAGTGCTATTCCACAACTGTTTTCTCCTTTAATTGTTCCAGCTTTAACACTAATGGTTCCAGATGAATTGCTCCATATTGCGTTAACTGGAGCTGTAATAGTTGCATCATTTATGGTTAAATTACCTTCATTTCCAATAGCAGTACCTTTTATACCTGTATACGTTCCTGACTCTATGGTTGTGGTACCACGATTATATATTGCATATTCATTCCCTGTTATTGTTCCATTTTTTACAGTTAGTGTTCCTCCATTATTTTGAATTGCCAAATCTCCTGTTAACTTTTTTGTATTTAAATCTAAATTAATCGTCTTACCAGAAGTAATTGTAATATCCTCTGTTATATTTCCTAATAATGTAATACTTCCATTATTCGTTGCATTTATTGCATCTTGTATTTTTGAATAATCTACTCTATTATCTAACCTTGCTACTCCTTGATTTACAGTTACATCACATGTTTTAGTTTCTTGTGTACCATCATAGTTTGTCATTGTTACTGTCATTTTTGCTGTTCCTATATTACTTGCAGATGCTGTTACTTTTCTATTATTGTCAATACTTGCCACATTTGTATTATTACTACTATAACTTGTTGCTTTTGGTGTTCCTGTAGAACTTAAACTTAAAGTTGTAGTATTTCCTCTTAAAATAGTTGCTCCTGTAAATGAACTAATGCTAACTTTATCTACTAAGTTTGTTATTTTTACACTTGCTACATTTGTTTTTCCTGCTTTATCTTTTGTCCAGAAATAATAGGTTTTATTTGCACTACTTCCACTAACTGTTTTTTCTTGTGATATTTGATCTGTAGTTTGGTTTACATTTTTCCATTGTGTTGGTGTTGTATCTGTTTCCATCCATGCATATCCTACAATTCCAGTTTGTGTATCTTGCGATGTCCCTGTTAATTTTGCTCCATTTGCTGTATTTCCTATTGTTTTTTTATCTGTTTCTGGGTTTGTTGTAACTGCTGATATATTAATTTCTGGTTTTTGTGTATCTTGTATTGTTACATTAATGCTATTTTTGTTTACATTTTTTGCTTGGTCTTTTACATAGAAATAATAAGTTCCACTTGTGGTTACATTATGTTTTTGAGTAGTACTATCTGTTACAGTTATATCCTGCCATCCTTCTGAGTTTTCATTTAAATTATCTTTTGTGCTAAATTGATATGATTTTATTTTTGATTCGTTATCTTGTGCACTTGCTGTTATTGTTACTGTCCCTGTGCCTTCACTCCAACTTATTTCACTTTGCTTAATCTCTCCCATAGTTGGCTCTAATTTGTCTATAATAGTAATTTCTCTACTTGCATAACTACTTTGTTGCCATATTACATTTCTTACGCAGGCATAAATAGTTTTATTCTCTGTTACTTCTACTGGCTCTGTATAGTCTTCCCAGTTTTCTCCATCAAAACTATATTGTATTACAAAATCTCCCTCTATGCTTTTCTTTCCTATGGTAACCATTACTTTCTCTTTTGTCCAACTATCTGGATTAAATTGAAATGTAATATTTTCTGTTATTATATCTGGTTCTGGTAATTTTTCTATTTCTTTTTGTCCTTCATAATTTACTGAATCTGCCGTAATAATAAACATATACCCTTCATCTGTTAGCATTTGTGCTTTTTCTTCATCTATTTTTTGTATTCTTCCTTGTGGCACTACATCGTCGTCATATATTTGCTGTATTAAGTTATCTAATGTTACTTCTCCTTCGTTTGCAATTTCTACTCCTCCGTCTTGCTATTTCAATCCTGTCTAAGTATGTTGCTACTTCTTGTTTTTCTTTGGCAGATTTCGCTTTCTCAAATAACCCATTTCCTCCTAATATTAAATTGACACTTATACCTGCTAAAATGATTAATATAATGATGGTAATAACTAATGAAATTAATGTTATACCTTTATTTTTCATCTTTTTATCCTCCGTTTTTTTGTTATTATTAGTTTTACTGATTTTTTGTTTTTATCTTTTTTCTACTTTTGATTTCATCTTTGTATTTATGTTTTTTGCACTCGTTTTTTTATTGTTATCTTTGTTTATGCGTTTTAGTTTTCTTTTATCTATTTTCTATAGTAAAATCATAAGCATTTGCATAGTCTGCTGATACTCCCATATTTAATTGCGTACTTTCTCCTGCTTTTAATGGTGAGATTAATCCATCTAATTCTTCTAATACATTTCCTTTGTCATCATATAATTTTAATCTTATTCGTGTTACATCTACTGCTTTTTCTGTTGTGTTTGTTACAGTTGCTAATAATACTGACATTCCATTTTGATGAGTTAATTGTATATTTCCTATTTCTAATCCACCTAATTTTTTATTTTCTTTTAATTTGTCACTTTTATTATATTTTGTTCCATCTTCTAATACTTGCACATATTCTTCTTGTTCTACTTGGTTTTGCTCTGTTTCTTTATTTTCTTCTTTATTTTTTCCTCCTACTATAAACCAAATAATTCCAATAACAATAACTCCTATTAAAATAATCATTCCTAACATTTTCAT
>CANQXD010000024.1 GCA_947627755.1 uncultured Clostridia bacterium
GTAGCTTCTTTTTTATACAAAAAATGAGTGAAAATTTTTCACTCATTTTTTGATGGGACTTTTTTTACAGCCCCTTTTTATTGAAAGCTAAATTAATTTTATGCAATACAAAATTTGTTTTATTTAAAATCAAAATCAAAATATGCATAAGGTTTTACTTCAAAAGATAAAAAACTATCTATTTTCTCTTTTGCTAACTCTGATACTTGATTAATTCTTACTATGTTTCCTTCTGTAGTTTTAGTTAGTGGCACAATGTATCTTCTTTTTGCCTTAACACTAACACAATATTTATTTTCTACTGGTACATTGCTTTCTCCTATTTTTGTAGTATTTCTAAATTTTTTGAAAGCCTCTGCTATATCTTTATTTTCACAATTTTCTATTTTACTAATTACTTCTGCCTCTGATAAATGATATAAATCATCAATCGTAATATAACCTTCCTCTGACATTTTCTTCATAGTATCTGCAATAAATTGCATCGTAATTCTATCTTCATTATTAAACCAACATGGCCATAACTCTCTAATAATAGTAATATATTCTTCTGCTAATTTTTCATCTTGAAAGCCTAATTCTGGAATTCCTTCTTCATTTTCTAAAATAGTAATATTTTCGTACATTTCTTTTATTTTATCTAAATTCCATACTACTTTTTGTACCAAACCGCAAGAAAAAGTATATTCAAATCTGTCTGCAGATAACTTTGGCGTGTCATTATCGGCAATAGGATAAATATGATAATCATTCACTTCTTCTAATTTAATACCATCTCGTTTCAATAATTGCATAATTTCTTTTGAATTTTTAATGATTTGAGTTGTTAACTCTTCTGTTGATTCTTGCTTTTCGTGGTCTCCATTCATAAAATCTATACAGTGTTTAAAACATGGTGTTGCAATATCATGAAATAAACCTGCTAGAGTTTGCTTTTTATCCTTTGTAAAATTCCAAATAATTAGGGCAACTCCTATACTATGGTCTAAATTAGAATAAAAAAATTGATTATGAAATATTTTTGTATAATCTGTTCCACAACTCATACTAATTTTGCCTATTCTCTGCATTTCTGGCGTATTAATATATTCCTCTAAAAATGAAGGAATTTCTGGTGAAAGAATATGAAAATATTCTTTAATAATAGGATTTAATTGTTCAAAATATTGGTACATTTCATTTTTCCTTTCTTATTTTTTATCATTCTTTCATTAAAAAGTTGATTTTTGACCATGAGAGCTAAAATACTGTCAAAAAATGCAATTAAATACAGATTTACTCTCATTTAATTGCATTATCTGGTCAATGTACCTTTAGGAAACGTCCCCAATGGTACCCAAAGAGACATTTTAGCCGAAAAGGCTTAGTTGATTGCTTTTGCTCATGCCTTGCAAACAACCGAATTTTTGCAATAGTTCTACGACTGATTTTCCTACTTTTGAACGTACTTGCATATCGTCGATTGACATGAATTTTCCGTCTTTTTTTGCATATTCTATTCCTTCTGCTGCTACTGTTCCAAGTCCTGGTATGCTATTTAATGGTGGTCTTATTTTTCCATCTTCTACTTGGAATTTTGTACTATGTGATTTATATAAGTCCATTGGTAGGAAGCTTATTCCTCTTTCATACATTTCTAAAACTAATTCTAAGATAGCATACATGTTTTTGTCCTTGGCTGTAGCACTATTTCCTGCAAGCTCTATTTCTTTCATTTTGTTTTTTACTTTTTCTTTTCCATAGCACATAATTTCACTGTCGAATTCGTCTGCACGGATGGTGAAATATGCTGCATAGTAGGCTACAGGATGATGTACTTTAAACCATGCTATACGAAAGGCGTTTGTTACATAAGCTGCTGCATGGGCTTTTGGGAACATGTACTTGATTTTTTCACAAGATTTTATATACCAATCTGGCACATCATGTTCTTTCATTAAAGCGACATATTCTGCCCATTTTTCTTTATCTTTTAAGGCTTTTCCTTTACGCACTACCTCCATAATTTTGAAAGCTGGGTTTGGTGGAACGCCTTTTTTGATTAAGTAAATCATAATATCGTCACGGCAACAGATTGCCTCATTTAAGGTTACTATTCCATCTTCGATTAGACTTTGTGCATTACCAAGCCATACATCCGTACCATGTGATAGTCCAGAAATACGAATTAGTTCGTCAAATGTGGTTGGTTTGGTATCCACTAACATTCCTCTTACAAATTTGGTTCCAAACTCTGGAACACCATAGCTCCCTACCTCACTTCTTATTTGTTCTGGTGTTACGCCTAATGCTTTGGTAGAACTAAATATAGACATGGTTTCTTTATCGTCTAGTGGCACTTTTGTTGGATCTATTCCTGTTAAGTCATATAACATACGAATCATGGTTGGATCATCATGGCCTAGAATGTCTAGTTTTAATAGGTTTTGGTCAATTGAGTGATAGTCAAAGTGTGTTGTAATAATGTCTGAATCTGGATCGTCTGCTGGATGCTGTACTGGTGTAAATTCATAGATTTCTCTTCCCTTTGGCACAACAATAATTCCTCCTGGGTGTTGACCTGTGGTTCTTTTTACCCCTGTACATCCTTGTGCAACTCTAATTACTTCTGCATTACTAACTGGAATATTTCTTTCTTCATAATATTTTTTTACATATCCATAGGCTGTTTTATCTGCTACCGTTCCTACGGTTCCTGCTTTGAAAGTGGTTCCCTTTCCAAAGATGACTTCGGTATATTTATGTGCTTTTGCTTGGTATTCTCCGGAGAAATTTAAGTCAATATCTGGCTCTTTGTCTCCATTAAAGCCAAGGAAGGTTTCAAATGGAATGTCAATTCCGTCTTTTACCATTGCTGTTCCACAATGTGGGCAATTTTTATCTGGTAAGTCAAATCCACACTGGTAGCCATAGTCTGTAAAGTCAGAATATTTACAATTTGGGCATCGATAGTGTGGTGGAAGGGAATTGACTTCTGTGATTCCTGTCATATTTGCTACAAATGATGAACCTACTGAACCACGTGAGCCTACTATATAACCATCTTCATTGGATTTCCATACTAATTTTTGTGCAATAATGTACATAACTGAGAAACCATTTTTTATAATGGAATTTAGTTCTTTATCTAATCTATCTTGCACGATTTCTGGAAGTGGATCTCCATATAGTTCATGTGCTTTATTAAATGCAATATCTTTAATGGTTTGCTCGCAACCTTCAATATAAGGTGGACATTTTTCTGGTGAAATTGGACTAATTCTTTCACACATATCAGCTACTTTGTTTGTGTTTGTAACTACTACTTCATACGCTTTTTCTTTTCCTAAATATTCGAATTCTTTTAGCATTTCTTCGGTTGTTCTTAAATAAAGTGGCGCTTGAATATCTGCATCTTCATACCCTTGACCTGCCATTAAAATTCTTCTGTATATTTCATCTTGCGGATCCATAAAGTGAACGTCACAAGTTGCTACAACTAATTTTCCTAATTTTTCGCCTAAAGCTACAATTTTACGGTTAATGTCTTCTACTGCTCTTGCATCTGGCAAAGTTCCATTTCTAACCATATACATATTATTGCCTGTTGGCTGAATTTCTAAATAGTCATAGTCTTTGGCTATTTCTTCTACTATCTCATCATCTTTTCCTTCTACAATGGCACGATATAACTCTCCTGCCTCGCACGCACTTCCTAAAATAAGCCCTTCTGAATACTTTTTATAAATTGATTTTAAAATACGTGGTTTTTTATAAAAATAATGTAAATGAGAAAGTGAAACTAATTTATATAAATTTTTTAATCCTACATAGTCTTTGGCTAGAATGATAGCATGGTAGCTTGGAAGTTTTTTATAACTTACATCGCTTTCTTCTTGTTTGTCAATATCTTCTAGTGTTTTTACACCCTTTTCTTCTAACATTTGGAACATCACTTTTAATACTTTTACAGTGGTATCTACATCATCTAATGCTCTATGAGCAACCTCTACAGTAATTCCTAATTTTTCTGCAATGATACCTAATTTATATTTTTTGAAATCTGGAAATAAGTCTTTTGCTAAACGTAAAGTATCCATATAGGTATTTTCTAAAGTATAACCTAATTGTTTTGCATTATATTTTAAAAATCCTATATCAAAGTCTGCATTGTGTGCGACAAGTACACTATCTCCAATAAATTCTAGCATTTTTGGAAATACTTGCTCTATGGTCTCTGCGTCTTTTACCATATCATCCGTAATATTGGTTACTTCTACTACTTTCTCTGGAATTGGCTTTTCTGGGTTTACAAAGCAAGAAAATTCGTCAATAACTTCTCCATTTTTCACCTTCATAATTCCAATTTCCGTAATTTTTTCCGTACGGAAAGAAAGCCCAGTGGTTTCTAAATCAAGCACGCAGAATGTAGTATCTTCTAGTGTTTGTCCTTTTGGGTTTGTAACAATTTCACTTTTATCTGGTACAAGGTAGGCTTCTACCCCATAAATAATTTTCATGTCTGGATTGTCATAGCCTAATAATTTGTGCGCATCTGGGAAAGATTGTACTACTCCATGGTCAGTTATAGCAATAGATTTCATGCCCCATTTCATGGCACGTTTAATTAAGTCCGTAACTGGTGTTACACCATCCATTTGACTCATTTGAGTATGTAAATGTAATTCTACTCTTTTTACTTCTGCATTATCCATTCTAGTTTCTCTTTTGATGCCTTCTGAAGTAATAATAGTGTTTGCCATAATTGTTATTTCGTGTGAATACTCGTCCATTCCTGCTTTTCCAGAAACTTTTATTCCTTTTGCTCCCTTTATTTTTCCTGTTATATTTTTAAGGTTGTCCTTGCTTACAAAAGCTTTACACGTAATAGTACTAGTTCCGTCGTATACATCAAGGCTAAGAATTACTCTTCCACCTTTTATTTCTTTTTCTTCTGTGTTAATTACTTCACCGTCAATGCAAACATTTCCTGAATCTACAGTTAAATCTTGAATTTTTACAAGTGGCTCTTTAATTTGAGTGTTCATTCCTAAAATTAAAGGAGAATTTTCATCTTCGGTTGGAAGTTTTGGAAAATCATCTCCATTTACTTCAATAATTATATTAGTAATAAGAGTAACATCTCCTGCAAATGTGTCTAGTCCTGCTTTTCCAGTTGTTTTTATTCCACTTGCTTTTTTCATTTTGTCTACAACTTCGTTTCCTTCACCAATGTTTTTGGTGAAGGATTTGCAAGTAATAATTCCGCTTCCGTCATAAAGTTCGTAAATTAACATTCCTTTTCCTGTTTTTGTTTCTCTTGCCACACAATTTACAAGTCTACCTTCTATTGTTATTCTTTTATTATCTGCTGAAATATCTTGGATTTTTACTTTATTTTCTTTTGCCTTGGTTATTTTTCCTAAGATGACATTTTCCTCTTCTTCCATTTTTTCAAGCTCTTGTAAATATTCTTCTTCGCCTATTGGTGCATCATCGTCAGAAAATGGTGGAACTGGCTGAATATTATCGCTTTCCTTTATCTCTTTGTTTTCTATGTTTTCTTTCTTTGTTTTATTTTCTTGTCTTTCTATTTCTATTTGTTTTTGCGCCTCTAAAATAGCTTGATTTTGTTTTTCTATAAATAGCTCTTCTCTTCTTCTATTTTCTTCTTCTGAAAAGTTTTCAATGAAGGTTACTTTAGATTTTTTTCCATATACATTGCTTAATAGATTAGACAATACTTCGTCTAATCTATTTGCTATTAGAAATTCTTTTCCTTTTGAAGATAATAGAACATTAATTGCATTTGCTTCTACTGAAATTCTGCTATCTCTTAAAATAGCCTTCGTTACTGGATGTTTTCTTGTTATGTACTCAATAATATCTATCCATTCTTTTTCAATTATTTTGGCTACTTCTTCTTGGTCAATAGTTTCACATGGTTTTGCTTTTTCTTGATTTTCTTTTTTGATTTGTTCTAGTTCGTTTTCTTGGTTTTGTTCTTCGCTTTGTTCTGTTTCTTCTTGATTTTCTTTTTTAGTCTGTTCTTTTTCTATTTTTATTTCTACTGTTTTTATTCCAAAACGTGCTTGTATATATTGCTCAAAAGATTCAACTTGCCTAATACTAATTCTTTCTTTTGTAATTAAAACAATTGAAATAAAATTTGTTTTCTTAAATAAATTTATTGATTTTATTTTTGCTTCTGCTAATTCTTGCCAAATACAATGATAGTCTTGAAAAACTTGTTTTACTGTTTTATAATTTTCCTCCCCCATCTTTTGCCCCCTAAAAGTTTAATAAGCCTCTTCACTGTCAAAGAAACCTAATATTTGTGAAGTTCCTTTTTTGACTTTTTTTCTAATTATTTCTTGTGTTTCTGCCGGCTCTGCCAAATTTATCGTTGAAGCACTTTGTTTTTGTTGAGCTTTATTTTTTGTTATTTGTTTTTCTTTTTCTAGTAAGCTTGTTTTATCTATTACTTGACTTTGTTGAATTTTTTGTTTTGTAGGTTGAAGTAGTTGGTTTTGTTGAGCTACTTGTCTTTGTTGAATTAATTGTCTTCTTTCAAGTATTTGTTCTTGTTCAAGTTGCTTACGTTGCAATCGTTGCGCTTGTTGTATTGCTTTTCTTTTTTGCTCTTCTTGTTGAATTTTACGTTGTTGCTTTTGCAACTGTTCTTCTTGCTCTTTTTCTAATTTTTCTTTTTCCTTTTTCTTTAAAATATTTTCATTTTTATTAGTAGATGTGAATTGTAGTTTTTCAAATAAATGTAACTTTTTCTCTAATAAACTATCAATTTCTCTTTCTAACATAATGCTTGAAAAATTGCTATCTGCACTTATTTTTTCAAACTTTGTTTCTAATCTCTTTTGGTCTAATTGTATTCTCTGTATCATTTCTTCTTGTTCTTTTTCATTTTGTTCAATTTGAGAAAATTTCATTTTAATATTTTCTTTAAATTGTTCATGATTTTTTTCTAATTTACTTATTTTACTATCAAATTGTTCTTTTATTTCATTTAGTATTTTATTTTCATCTTCTTGATTTTTTGTAATTTGTATTTGAAGAAACTGTATTTTTTCATTCATTTCGTCTTGTAGTTTTTGTTTTGCTTCATTCTGTACTTTCTCAAATTCTTCTAACTTCGTTTTAGTTTCTTCTCTCGTATCTGACACTTGTTTTTTTAATTCTTCACTTGTGTCTGATACTTGTTTCTTTAGTTCTTCATTTGTATCTGTTACCTGTTTCTTTAATTCTTCATTTGTATCTGTTACTTGTTTTTTTAGTTCTTTATTAGAATCTAATACTTTCTTTTCTAGTTCTTCATTAGCACTTAACACTTGATTTTTTAATTCTTGCTGTTGTTCTAAAATTTGTTTTGTTACTTCTTCTAATTTTTCTTGTAAATTTTTCTTTACTTCAAGAAATTCTTTTTCTTGGTCTTGTAATTTTTTCTCTAACTGCTCTTTTTCATTTTTTGTATCTTCTTGTAATTTTTCAACATTTTCTTTTAATGTATTTTCTAAATTAGTATTTTTTTCATTTGTTTCATTCTTTATTTGTTCAATACTATTGTTAACATCAGCCTCAAATTTAATATTTTTTTCCTCTAAGCTAGTTTCTATTTTTTCTATTTTATTGCTAACGTTAGTTTCTAATTCATTAGTTTTCTTTTCTGTTGCATCTTTTATTTCTTTTATTTGATTATTAACAGCACTTTGAAATTTGCTAGACTTTTCAGTTGTTTCAGTTTTTATTTGCTCAATACTATTGTTAACATTAGTTTCTAGTTTAGTGCTTTTTTCATTTAAGTCATTTTCTATTTTTTCTATTTTATTATTAATATCATTTTCTATTGTATTAGTTTTGTTTTCTGTTTCATTTTTTATTATTTCTATTTTACTATTAATATCAGTTTGAAATTTATGATTTGATTGTTTTGATTGATTTTCAAAATTTTCAATTTTATTTTGAATATCTAATTCTGCTTTCTCAATAATAGCATCTGTTTGGCTTTTATTCTTTTCTATTTGTTCTTTTGCTTCTTTATAATTATGTTCTAATATTTCTTTTTCATTTTCTATTAAACTATTTAACTCAGCTATTTGTCTGTTAAAATTTTCTTCTAAATCTTTTTTGCTTTCTAATATTTTTAATATAATTTTCTTTAATTTTTGAACAGGAGTTAATTCCTTTACTTTAACTGTTAAGTCTTCAAATTGTTTTTGAAATTCTTCAAATTGAATTCTATTTTCTTCCTCTAACTCAAATTGTAATACTTCTATTTTCTTATCTATTTTTTCTCTTTCTTGCCCTTCTATTTTTCTTTGTTTCTCTTTTAATGTTTCAATTTCTTTTCTATTTGCTTGATATAGTTCCATTAATTTTTGGCATAATTGTCTTAAGGTTTCAATATCTTTTTCATATTTACTATCTTCCATATATGCTCCAAACTTTTCTATTAATCCTGCTTGCGATTCTTCAAATGCTTCATGTAGTTTGCTAATTTTTTGATTTAATTCTTCGTTTTCTTCTTCCATTTTTACAATCCTTCCTAAGTCCAAAAATTATTTTAACATTTATAGTATTCTTAAAATATCATGATAAGTAACATATATTGATAAGGTAATTAGAAATGCAAATCCAATTAATTGAATGTTGATTTCTGTTTTTTCACTTAATTTTTTTCCTCGTATTGCTTCTATTACTAATAACAACAATTTACCACCATCCAACGCTGGAATTGGTAAAAGATTCGTAACTCCTAATGATAGTGAGATAAGTGCTAAAATATTTACAAAATCTGCTAATTCATTAGTGTTTGCTACTACTTCTGAAATTCCTACTGGTCCCATAAATTGGTCTACTCTAACCTTTCCTGTAAATAACATTTTTAAATTGTCAAAAATAGAAAAGGTAAAATCTTTTGTTTCAAAAAAAGAATAATACAAATTATTAGAAATGGTATTTTCTGCTTTTGCAAAAGTAATACCTAAATAATAATCATATAGTATTTCTGGCTCTATGGTAATTTCAATTTGCTCATTTCCTCTTTGTAGAGTTAGAATAAGCGCATTAACATTTTCCTCATTTATTATTTCTACAATTTCTGTTTGATTTTTTACTTCTTTTCCATTAATTTTTAAAATTTCATCATTTGCTTTTATTCCTTGCTTTTCAGCTACGCTTCCTGCACCTACTGTAACTATTTTTGTACTATCGCCAGAAGAAAGCCCTTTTAAATATATTCCTGTGTTTTTATATTCTTGTTTTGTAGGGGTAATTTTAAACTCTTTTTTCTCTCCATTTCTTTCTATTACAACAGATAGCTGACTTCCATCTGCTTCTTCCATAATTTTATCTAAATCGCTTTTTGTATATATATGTTTTCCTTGCATACTAACAATTTTGTCTCCTGATTGCACTCCTGCAATTTCTGCTGCGTATTCTTGAATAGTAGATTCTACATTAAGAGAAACATGGTTTCCTGTGCATACCATTAAAGTATAATATACTACAAGTGCAAACACAATATTTACCAAACCACCTGCAAGTACAATTGCCATTCTTTTTGGAATACTTGCTTTGCTAAAAGAACCTTCCTCTTCTGAACGTTCTTCTTCACCTTCTAGGTTTACAAAACCACCTAAAGGAATAAGTCTTACTTCATATTTGGTCTGTTTTCCTTGCTTTTTCCATATAACTGGTCCAAAGCCAATTGAAAATTCATTAACTGTTACTTTGCATAGTCTAGCAACAAGAAAATGACCGCCTTCATGAATTAAAATTAAAAAACCTAATACAAAAATAATTTTTAATGCACTAATAAAAAAGCTAATCAAAATAAAACTTCCTTTCTATAATAGCATTAATAAAAAGTATGCAAATGGTGCAATGAAAATAACGCTATCTATACGGTCAAGCATTCCACCATGACCAGGAATTAAATTGCTAAAATCTTTAATTCCTGTATATCTTTTTATACTAGATGCTGAAAAATCTCCAATTTGCCCTACTAAACTTAATACTACAGCAATTATTACAGTGTATAAATAATGAAAATTCATTTCAAAATAAGTATTACATACCCACGTATATATACTCATTAAAATTACCGCTCCTATTGTTCCTGCAATACATCCTTCAATGCTTTTATTTGGACTAATTTGGCTAAATTTATGCTTGCCAAATCTTCTTCCTATGCAATAAGCAAATATGTCTGTTCCCCAAGCAGCAAAAAATACATACCAAATAGTAATTCTTCCATTTGTTGTTTCTCTAATTATAGGAATATACATAAGAAAGACTACTATGTAGCAAATTCCAAATAGAGTAATAGCAATATCTTTAATATTGTATTTCATATTACTTGCAATGACTTGTGCAAATAAAACTAATATAGCAATAGGAATCATTGCTGCTATTGTTTTTAATATGTACTCTTGTGGTATTACATGAATAAAAGCAATGGATAATGCTGATATGTAGGCAATCCACCTTAAGTCTTTATTTTGATTTTGCTCTTTAAAACTATGGAAATATTCATGCAAACTCATAATTGCAATTATGCTTACTGCAATATCTACTAGATATTTATTTCCCCATATTAGAATGATGGCTACTAATGGAAAGCCAATTAGTGCTGAGGAGATTCTTTTAAAGTCCATATTTTGTTCCTTTCTATTTTGCACCAAATTTTCTATTTCTTGTTTGATAAATTCTAATTGCTTCGTCTAAATCTTCCTCACTAAAATCTGGCCAATTTTTTTCTACAAATACAAATTCTGAATATACTAATTGCCATGGCAAGAAGTTACTTGTTCTTAATTCACCACTGGTTCTAATAAGTAAGTCTGGATCTGGCTGTCCTGCTGTATATAGAGAATTTGATATAGTTTCTTCTGTAATTTCGTCTATTGCTAATTTTTCTTCTTTTACATCTTTTGCAATTTTTTTCATTGCTTTTACTAATTCATCTCGTCCGCCATAATTTAAAGCCATATTAAATGTAACACCTGTATTGTTTTTTGTTCTTTCCATACAATTGCGAATGCTTTTTTGCATTCTTTCAGATAAAGCTGAAATATCTCCTATTACATTTACTTTTATATTTTCGGTATCGGCTCTTTTACTATAGTCTTCTAAGTAGTTTTGAAGCAATAACATTAATGCACCTACCTCTTCTTCGGTACGTTTCCAATTTTCGGTAGAAAATGCATATACTGTAATATAACCTAACCCTATTTTATTAGCATAACGCACAATTTTTTCTAGGGTTTTTGCACCTTCTCTATGTCCTAATTTAATGTCTAGCCCTCTTTGTCTTGCCCATCTACGGTTTCCGTCCATAATAATAGCTATGTGTTTTGGCATATTTTCTTGTTCCATGTTATCCTCCTTAACAAATAATTTATAATGTCATAATTTCTTTTTCTTTTGCTTCTAATTTTTTATCTACTTCTTCTACATATTTATCTGTTAATTTTTGAATAGCATCTTCGGCTTGTTTTAAATCATCTTCAGTAATGTTAGAGTCTTTTTGCATTTTTTTGAATTCATCTATACCATCACGTCTTACTTGCCTTACTGCTACTTTTGCTTCCTCTGCCATTTTACGAATGTCTTTTACAATTTCTTTTCTTCTTTCTTCATTTAATTCAGGAAAGTTTAATCTTATGACTTTTCCATCATTATTTGGTGTAATTCCAATGTCAGATGCTAAAATTGCTCTTTCAATTTCTTTTAAAACGCTTCCGTCCCATGGTTGAATAACTATCATTCTTGCTTCTGGTACAGAAATTCCTGCTACTTGGTTAATTGGGGTTGCTGTTCCATAATAATCTACTGTTACTTTGTTTAATATTGCAGGATTTGCTCTTCCTGCTCTAATTTCTGATAAATTTTCTTCAAAAACACTAATTGTTTTTTTCATTCTTTCTTCAATATTTGTATAATCCATATTAATCTCTCCTTTAATTTATATAGGTGCCTATTTTTTCACCTTTTATAATTTTTACCATATTTTCTGGCTCATCTATGCCAAAGACAATAAGTGGTATTTTATTATCTCTGCAAAGTGATGTTGCTGTAGAATCCATAACTTTTAAATCTTGATTTAGAATATCCAAATACGTGATTTCGTCGTATTTTACAGCATTTGGATCTTCTTTTGGGTCTGCTGAATATACACCATCAATAGTTTTAGCAAGTAAAATTACTTCTGCTTCAATTTCTGCAGAGCGAAGTGCTGCTGCGGTATCTGTAGTAAAAAATGGATTTCCTGTTCCACAAGCAAAAATAACTACTCTTCCTGCTTCTAAATGTTTTAGTGCCTTTCTTTTAATATATGGTTCTGCTATTTGCCTCATTTCAATAGCTGTTTGAAGCCTTGTTGCAAGGCCTCTTGCTTCTAGTGAATCTTGCAAAGCAAGCCCATTCATAACTGTAGCAAGCATTCCCATATAATCTGATGTGGTTCTTTCCATTTGATGCCCATAGCGACCTCTCCAAAAGTTTCCACCACCAACGACAATGGCCACTTGTACGCCTAAGTCTACCATATTTTTGACTTGGTCACATATTTTTCCTAGCGTTTCTGCATCGACGCCTTTCTTTTCTTTGCCACCAATTGCTTCCCCGCTTAGTTTTAATAGGACTCGTTTGTATTTTATTTCAGACATACATGACTCCTCCTTATATCATTTTTCTATTTGTTTATCATTCTATCATAAGCACAAAAAAAAAGAAACCATTTTTTGCATTTTTTTCGTTTTATTTTTTTGCTATTTGGAAAGATTCTAAAAGTCAAAAGATTTTTAACAATTAGGAAAGATTTGGAACGTACTAAATTTTTCCTAGCACCATTTTATTAATAAAATATTTTTTATTTTTTGAATTTTTCTATTAGCTAAAGCAACTAATAATATAAATAAAGTTTTTCGACATATTTTTTTATTTTTCGCTAATACTAATAATAAAAGAAAAAATAATAAATGAAAATTTTTAATAGCTATATTAGGTTTATAGGTAAATCCTCATTAAAAACTTAAATATATTTTTATAAGGAATAATTGTAATGAATCAAATATTAGGGAATCAAAACATAAACTATCCTTCTAGTTCTGTTCCTTTTTCTTCCATAAAAAAATTTAAATTGATTTTTTGGGTTTCTTTTTCTTGTATCATTCTTTTTATTATTTTTTACTTTTTTATGCAATATAATTCATGGAAGCAAGAAAAAGTGTCAGAAAGTTTTTCTAACCATTTTACACTTCGTAATTTATATACAAACACTAATAATTATATTGCACAAAGAACAGTTATAGAAGAAGAAAACCCTTTTGTAATTGGGCTTCTTAAAATTGATAAAATTAACTTGATGTATCCCATTTTATCACATACTTCTGAAGAACTTTTAAAAATTTCTCCTTGCTATCTTTCTGGTCCTATGCCTAACGAAATTGGTAATTTGTGTATTGCAGGTCATAATTTTGCCAATCAAACTCATTTTGGTAAACTTTCTTCTTTAACAGAAGGTGATATTATTCAAATTTATGATTTAAATAGTAAAGAAGTAAATTATAAAATTTATAAAATAACAGAAGTTGTAGCAAATGATACTTCTTGCTTAAATCAAAATACTAATGGTTCAAGAGAAGTTACTTTAATTACTTGTAATACCATAAAAGGTACTAGAATAGTAGTAAAGGCAAAAGAAAATATTTTATAAAATGTACAGAAAGTCCTCCTTCAAGGAGAACTTTCCTACTAAAAAAAGAAGTGAACTGCAATCACTTCTTTTTCCTCTTACTCTTTATTTTATGTTATATTCTTTTACTTTTCTATAAGCATATACTGCTACTACAATAGATACTATAATTAGCATAAAAATTGCATAATCGCTAGCATCTCCTGTTTGTGGTAAATTACTTTCGTTTTGATTTGTATCTGTTACTTGATTTGTTGTTGGTGCTACTTGGGTTGGATTTGTATCTACTGGTGTTTCAACATTAGTATCTATAGTATTTGTAGTATCACCATTATCTCCTATTGGAATTTGAACAGGACCATTTGTTGCTAATACTCTTGTAGAAATAACAAATAAACTAATTAAAATCATTGCAATAATTAAAACTTCTTTTTTTACATTCATCTTTTTCATACTTCTTTTCTCCTTTTTTCTTCTGAAATTATAATTAGTATTCATATTTTTCGTTTAAAATATACGTAAAATATAAATCTCCCTTTGAAACTGTTTCTATTTTAATCCTTTTTTTTTCTTTCGTCAACATTTTTTTACATTTTTTTTATTACATTTTTATTACAAAATTATAATAAACTAAATATTATTACTCTTTTTTATTTATATTCTTATATTTTCATATTATTTTTATCTATAAAAAAAGATCTAACTTTTTTGTTAGACCTTTCATTTTTATTATTCTTCTGTTTTTGCAGTTTCGTCTTTTACATCTTCTACTGTTTCTTCTTTTACAGTATCTACAGTTTCTTCTACAACTGGAGTTTCTGTTTCAACAGCTGGTGCTTCTTCTGGAGCTTCTGCAACTTCTACAGTTTCTTCTGTTGCTACAGGTTCTACAACTTCTTCACTTGCAATATTTTCTACTGTAGTTTCTTCTGCTACAGTTTCATTCTCTACTGCTGGTTCTTCAACCATTTCTTCTTTTAAAGTAATTTCGTTGTTTTCAATTCTTGCTCCTAAGTTTTCCTTTGTCTTAGCAGATTTTCCAATTCTATCTCTTAAGTAGTATAATTTTGCTCTTCTTGATTTACCTACTCTTACTACTTCTACTTTTTCTACCATTGGAGAATGAACTAAAAATGTTTTTTCTACTCCTACTCCATACGCTACTCTTCTTACAGTGAAAGTTGCGTTAACTCCTCCACCTTGTTTTTTAATAATTATTCCTTCGAATACTTGGATTCTTTCTCTATTTCCTTCTTTAATTCTTTGATGAACTTTAATGGTATCACCAACATGAAGGTCTGGAATTTTATTTTTTAATTGTTCGTGTTCAATTGATTTTATAATATCCATAACGATATTCTCCTTTCTATAATAAATCTGGTCTTTTTTGTTTTGTTAATTTTTTTGATTGTTCTTCTCTCCACTTGCGGATATTTTCATGATGACCGAGAAATTAGTACTTCTGGTACTTTCTTTTCTAAAAAAGTTTCTGGTCTTGTATATTGAGGATATTCTAATAAATTATTGGAAAATGTTTCTTCCTCGGTAGATTCTTTAGTTAGTACTCCTTCTACGTAGCGACTAACACTATCCATTAGTACCATGCTTGGAAGTTCGCCTCCGGTTAAAACATAATCTCCAATGGAAATTTCCTCATCTACAATTTCATCTAAAACTCTTTGGTCAATTCCCTCATAATGTCCACAAAGTAGAATAAGATGTTCTTCTTTTGCTAAGCTTCTCACTTTTTCTTGATTTAAGGTAGTTCCTTTTGGAGAAAGATAAATGACTTTTGCGTTGTTTCTTCCTTTAATAGATGAATAGGCATCATAGACAACATCTGGTCTAATTACCATACCAGCGCCTCCGCCATAAGGAGTATCATCTACTTTTTTATGCTTATCTTTTGAAAAATCTCTCATATCTATTAGTGATATTTCAATTTTTCCATTTTCTTGTGCTCTTCCTAAAATGCTTGTTTTAATTGGTGTAAACATTTCTGGAAAGAGAGTTAACACATCAAAACGCATAAGTTTTCCCTTCTTTATCTTAAACCTTCGATTAAGTGAACAGTTATTTTTTCTTTTTCTAAATCAATTTCTTTTAACACTTCTTTTATAGATGGTAATAAAATTTGCTTTCCTAATTCGTTTTTTACGACATAGATGTCACTAGCTCCTGTATTGTAAATATCATCTACTTTTCCTAACAATTCGCCTTCATCTGTGTAAACATCTAAGCCTATTAAGTCTGCAATGAAATAAGTATCTTTTGGAAGTTTTTTTGCATCTTTTCTGTCTATCTTTAAAAATAGACCTTTTACCATTTCTGCTTGTGTTTTATCTTCAATCCCTTTTATTTTTAGTAAAACCATTTCTTTATGATACTTTACTTCTTCTATTTGTACTTGTTCCATTTTTTCTTCTTTGCAAATATAAAGTGTTTTTAATTCTTCAAATCTTGTTATATCATCGGTAAAAGGTTTTACTTTGACGAATCCCTTAATACCAAATGTATTTACGATTTGACCTACTTCAAAATATTTTTGCATATATTCCTCTTAATCTATGAATTCAATAGCAATTTTTTTGTGTTCTTTTCCTGCTACTGATTTCATAAGTGTTCTAATTGATTTAGCAACTCTACCTTGCTTTCCTATTACTTTTCCCATATCAGCTTCATTTACTTTTACCTCATATACAAAGGTTTTTCCTTCTTCTTTTTCGGTAATCGTAACTTCATCTGTATGTTCTACAAGGCTTTTAATTAAGGTTTCTAGAATTTCTTTCATATTTTAAAGTTCCTCCTAGTTTGCTTTTTCAAGTAAAGCTTTTACAGATTCTGTTGGTTTTGCACCATTTTTTGTCCAAGTAGCTAATTTTTCTTCATTTACTACAATAGTAGCTGGGTTTGTCATTGGATCATAAGTTCCAATTTGTTCAATGATTTTTCCATCTCTTGGACTTCTTGAATCTGCAACAACAATGTGATAGAATGGAGCTTTTTTAGCACCTACTCTTTGAAGTCTAATTTTTACCATGTATAATTCACCTCTTTCTTATTATTCAATGTAACTATTTGTGCAAAACTAATCAATGTTTCTAAATAGTTACTATATATTTTTTAAAATTAATAACTACATAAATTTTTTCAAGTCATTTGGATTTATGTTCTTCATCATGTTTTTCATTCCTTTGGAATCTTGCATTTTTTTCATCATTTTTTGTGTCATTTCAAAAGTTTTCATAAATTGATTGATTTGTTGTACGCTTGTTCCGCTTCCTTTTGCAATACGAATCCTTCTACTTGCATTAAGAAGGCGTGGATTTTTTCTTTCATCTTTTGTCATAGAACAAATCATAGCTTCTATTTTTACAAATTCTTTATCATCTACTTTTAAGTCTTTGATGTTTGCCATTCCCGGAATCATTTTTAATAATGAAGAAAACGAACCCATTTTTTTGACTTGTCTTAATTGTGCTAAGTAATCGTCTAAGTCAAATTCTTTTTTCTTTAATTGTTTTTCTAATTTTTCTGCTTCCTCTAAGTCGAACGATTCTTCTGCTTTTTCGATAATAGATAGAACATCTCCCATACCTAAAATACGAGAAGCCATTCTGTCTGGGTGAAATTCCTCAATATCGCTTAACTTTTCCCCTGTTGCTGCAAATTTTATTGGCCTATTGGTTACTTTTTTAACTGATAAAGCAGCACCACCACGGGTATCACCATCTAGCTTAGTTAGTACTACGCCGTCAATTCCTAAGTTTTGGTTAAAACTATCGGCAACATTTACAGCATCTTGACCTGTCATAGAGTCTACTACTAATAAAATTTCGTGTGGCTTTACATTTGCTTTTACATTTTTTAGTTCTTGCATTAGCTCTTCATCTATATGAAGCCTTCCTGCTGTATCTAAAATAACTACATCATTTAATTTGCTAATTGCAACGCTCATGGCTTGTTTTGCAATATGTACGACGTCCTTAGATTGCTCGTTACTATAAACAGGAATGTTTAATTGAGCCCCTACTACTTGTAATTGTTTTATAGCGGCTGGCCTATAAATGTCGCACGCTACAAGTAATGGTTTCTTGCCTTGCTTTCTTAATAAATTGGCAAGTTTTCCTGCTGTAGTTGTTTTTCCGTGAACCTTGAAGTCCTACTAGCATAATAATAGTAGGTGGATTTGGGGTGAAGTTGATTTTGCTTTCTTCTCCGCCTAGAAGTTCAATTAGTTCATCTTTTACAATTTTAATAACTTGTTGTCCTGGTGTTAGGGATTTTAATACATCTTGACCTAAGGCTTTTTCTTGCACACTTGCTATAAAATCTTTTACTATTTTATAGTTTACGTCCGCTTCCAACATAGCAAGTTTTACTTCTCTTAGCATTTCTTTTAAGTCGTTTTCTGTAATTCTTGCTTTTCCTCTTAACTTTCTTGTTATTTCTTGAAGTTTAGAAGATAAACCTTCAAATGCCATTTGCATTTCCTCCCTTTTACTTTTGTAAAGTGACATATTTTTTAAGATATGCCCTCCATTTTTTAATTTTGCTTGTATTTATATTGTTTTTAGGCTAGACAACTTAGTTCTTTTCTTACATTCTTTAGTATCTTTTCAATTTTTTTATCAGATGAAGCATCTTCGATTTTGCTTAATTCATTTAATATCTCTTGTAAAAGTTTTTCTTGTTTTATTGTCTTTTCCATAAACGAAAGCTTTTCTTCTAATTCGAAAAGTTTATTCTCCCCTTTCTTTATAATGTCTCTAACCGCTTGTCTTGTAATTTGGTTATTTTCTGCTATTTCTGAAAGAGATAGGTCATTATTGTAATAGTCTGTTAAAATTTCATATTGTTTTTTTGTTAGCATTTTGCCATAGATTTGACATAGCATACTAATTTCAACATTCTTTTCCATATTACCACCTCTTTTTTGTAATGCTATTCTACTTTACACTATTTTTTGTTATTTGTCAAGTACTTTTGCTTTACTTTTTTGATTTTTTAACCTGTTTTTTTCCTCCGTCCCCAAAAACATATTATATAAAAAACAAAGAACCACCTTTATAAAGTGATTCTTCGTTTAGTCTTCCTATTTAGGAATACCTTTTGTCCAAATAAACTTTTTATCATTTTATAATTTTTCTATTGTTTCTTTTGGTAAACCTGTTATTTCTATTATTTCATCAATAGATAAATTCTTTTCTTTTAATTTTTTGGCTATTCTTATACTTGCTTCTTTTATTCCATCTTCTCTTGCATGCCTTAACCCGTTTTTTTCATCTCTTATTGCTTTTTCTCTTAACTCTGCTACTCTCTTTAATTCTTTATCTTTACTTATTTTTTCTAATTCACTCATTGCTTCTTTTATTTCTTCATTTTCATTCATAATTTTCGATACCTCACTTTCATTGGGGTTATCTAAAAACATTACCCATTGTGCTAATTTATTATTTGGGTATCTTTTTAGTATTTCCCTTGCTTTTGGTATTTCGATTATATAAAATTCTAATACATCTGTCAACACTATTTGCTTTCCTGTACTTACTTCTGTTATTTTCCATTTTGTACTTAATTCTTTAATTTCTTTTGTTTTTTCTATTTCATAATCTAATATTATTATCCCTATTACTTTATTTAGTTTTCCATAATCGTCTCCTTGAACTAATTGACTTGAGTAAATTTTACTCCAATAAAACAAAAATCTTTCTGCCGTATCTTTATTATCTGCAAGTTGAATTTCAATATCACAAATAGTTCCATTATCTAACGTGGCTTTCAAATCTACAATTCCTAATTTCTCATCTGGATAATCTTTCATAAGATATCTATCATTATCTAAGCTAATACTTTCTATTTTTTCTTTTGTAGTTGCTTCTATCATAGCTTTTGTGATTCTTTCATTTCCTGGTTTAAACAAGCAATGAAATACTACGTCTATCTTTGGTTTTAATAAAGTGATTTTTTCTTCCATAAATAATTCCTTTCAAATGTAGATTTTAAATTCCATAAAATATGAATACTGTTAAATAGCGAAATAATTTTATGTAATCTAATAAAATTATTAAATCATGGTTTTACATAAAAAGCAAGAATTTTTCATCGTAATATTTCGACAAAATATTTTTTGAAACAATATATAGAAATTTTATTTTCTTTCTAAAGTGATATATTCATAATCAAATGGATTTTCTTCATTTTTTAGTCCCTTTTCGCGAGCTACTTCTTTCCACTCTTTTTCTTTTACTTCTGGAAAAGAAACATCTCCTTCAAATGACTGATGAATTTTTGTTAAATATAATTTGTTCGCATAAGGCATTAGTAACTTATAAATGGTAGCTCCACCAATGACAAAGTTTTCTTCTTTGGAATCTATATATGGTTTTAACATTTCTATATCTTCTAAAACTTCTACGTTTTCATTATCAATATTCATTTGCATATCGTTGCAAAGGATAATATGCTTTCTGTTTGGTAACACTCTTCCTAACGATTCAAAAGTTTTTCTTCCCATAATAATGGTATGCCCTGTGGTTAATTTTTTAAATCTTTTTAAATCTTCTGGTAAATGCCAAATCAGTTGATTATCTTTTCCAATAATGTTATTTTCTGCAACGGCTACGATAATACTTAACATTTTCTTTTTTCTCCTCATTGATTTTTCAAAATTAGAAAAAGGGGTGTCCCTAGTGTTCGTTCCTAATTTTTAAAGAGGTCTTTTTCAAGACCTCTTTTGCATAAAATTAAATTTTTCTATCTAATGCATATTTTGCTCCCCAGATACAAGGTTTTTCACATTTATAATCTGGGAATGTGCATCTTGCGCCTAAACTGTATTGCATTAAATAGTTATAAACTCTTTGATTTGTTTCTTTTGTATTTTTTAAATAATTTTTGAACGTTTCTTTTGTTTGTAGTGCAGTTTCAAGTTGTGCACAGCCGCATAAACGCTCCTTACATTTGGAAATAAAGTTTTCAACAGTACCTCTTTCATTAACTAAAATCATCTTTCCTTGAGGGAAGTTTTTTGAAAGAGTTGATATGTCTTTTAGCCATTCGCTTTCCAATTCTGTATCTCTAATAATAGGTGGTACATAGTACTTATCACTATCTAAAGAAGATATCAGAATTTCGTAACTGCCTGTGCGGTGTCTTTGGGCTTGCGCTACTTGAGCAAAAGATGCCCAATACGTAACGCAGTAATTTTCTCCCCATTCATCGTTTCTCTTTATATCAGAAAAGAGAGAAAGTTTTCTGTTCTTAGAATCCGGATTAATTCCTTCTACTTTGAACTTAGCGTGCATATTAACAAATTCTTGTAAGTATGGCTTTAAGAGTTTGTTAAAGTCTGTATCTGGCTCTTTTTGTGTATAATCTTCCATAAGATGAAGAACATAACTAAACTGTTGGAAATTTACAGAATGCCCCATAGTAGTTGCTGGCGTGAAAACGCTAATTAAGTACCTAGCATTTTCTTGTGCTAACTTTTGTGCCTGTTTTTCTTCAATGCTTGGATATACTTCATGGATTCTTTGTTTATAGATTTCAATCCATTTTTCGTACAATACTTTTTCTTCTTTAGAAGGTTCCATTTTGGTATATCTAGCTGATTTTTCTGAAGTATCATATACTTTTTCGTTGTTTACAATCATAGCTAATATTTTAGGAATTTCCTCAAATACAAAATTGTATCTTGGATGACCAAATACGCTGTGATGATTTGATTTCATGTTTCCATTTGCTCTTTTGATTGTCTTTTCTTCATCTTCTTGTAAAATGGCATCTATTGTATCTGGCATATAACAAATGCCCGCTTCCTTTCCTGAGAACTTAATTGCCTCATCGATAGGAAGTTCATACCCCACTTTTGTTGATGCTAATACTCTTGTTTTCATGCACGTTTCTCCTTTCTAATACAATATGTAAAAAGTTACTATGTTCAAAGTATAACATAGTAACTTTTTATTTTCAACTATTTTCGACAATTTTTTATATGCACTCTACTTGCTTTACCCATGGAAGTATAATCTCCTTTTGTATGTTTAAATTTCCTCGTCCTGTTCCCATTTCAATATCTGGCTTTACGATTCCGTGAAAATCGCTTCCTCCAGAAATATAATAATTATTTTCTCTGCAATATTGTAATAAAAAATTACTCTGTTCTTCTGTAAATTTAGAATAATAGCACTCAAAGCCATCTACCTTATAATGATTGATTATTTCTTGGAAAATAAGTTCTGAATTTTCTCCATAAATATAGATATGTGGTACAAATACCAAACCTCCTACTTTTTTTATTAAGTCAATGGTTTCTTGCATAGTAGGATATAATTTTGTGTTATCTAAATAAAATTTACTTTCTTTATTACACATTTCTTTGCGGAAAAACACCATAGCATCATTCCACGCATCATCACTTAAAAAATGTTTTCTATTTTCTGGATTCTTTCTAATTTGCTCTAATAGGTATGTGGAAAAATATTTATGAATTTCTTTATCAAAATTTTTCATTTCAGGGTCTTCTAATTTTATTCCCAATTGATTACATTTTTCTATTAACTGGTCTTTTTCTATTTGATTTCTTTTATCTTTATCCGGATAAATTTTTTCTAAATTTTCTTGCATTTTCCCAGTATCTATACCATATCCTAGTAATTCAATGTTGATTCCATTTATGCTTGTGTTTAATTCTACTCCTCTTATGATTTTTCCTGCATAGTATTGTTTATAATCGATTGTTTCTAATTCTTGATATGCTTTGCAAGTATTATGGTCAGTAATAGAAATATATTCTAAATTTTTTTCTTCTGCTTTTTGTAATAGTTCTATTAAAGTGCTACTTCCATCAGAATATTTGGTATGTGTATGTAAATCTATCATATTAAAATTAATCCCCTTTTTAACTTTGATTATCTTTCTTCTATTTCTTGTTCTTCTCTATATTTTTTAAACTCTCTTAATACAGTTAAAATTTCTCTATCAAAATTTCCTTTTTTAGGGTTGTCTGTTTTATTATTTTCTACTAAATATTCTATGACTGATAAATTTTCAAAAGAAATAGAAAAATCCTTTTTCTTTTCACTTTCTGTTAAATTTTGTTTTTCTTTATTTATTTCTTGTGTTGTCTCTCCAAAATAAAAATAAGTTTCTGTTAATCTTGTAATATCAGCTTGTAATTTTCTATCATAATAGTTTCTATCATAGCTTTCTAATTTTAAAAAAGGAGCATCTTCTAATTTTACACTTTCTATTCCTGCTTCTTCTAAAAGTTCTCTTTGTAATGCCTCTTTTTCATTTTCTTCTTCAATGCTTCCTCCTGGTAGCATATAGATTCCTGCATATTTTACTAATAATGCTTTTCCTTCTTTATTTAAAATAATACCTCTTACTTTTTTTATAGTTTTATCAATTTCTTCTTCTGTAACATGACTTTGATTAAATTCAATTGTTTTCATTTTTTATCTCCTTCATTTTTTATTCCAAAAAATTATATCACATCTTTCAATTTTTTTCAACAAAATATTTACTTTTTTCTGTCAACGTGTTATACTCCTTTTAACCTATTGAGCATCTTGTTTTTTCATAAGGAGGTTTATCATTATGAATATTGTAACAGTAGAATTTACTGGAACACCAGAAGCAGGAAAAACAGATTGTATTCAAGCCGTAAAAAATACGCTTATGGAAGCAGGTTACACAGTAGATTATATTCAAGAATCTGCCGAACTTGTTCCAAAAGAAATCCCAAAAGGAAATTTTGACGGTCACTTATGGATGCGGTTACATTCTTTAGAAAACATTTTGGTTGAAAGGCATAATGAGTGTGATGTTTTGCTTATTGATAGAGGCATAATTGATGGTATTTTTTATACCTATTTGTTTTTATCTAATAATCCCAAAAATGAAAAAGAATGTGACTCTTTAATTCGTTTCTTAAGTGAGCTTACGTTTTACAATCCTGACTTTTTATTTGTTTTTACCTGTGAGGCAGAAGTTTCAATTCAGCGCAGAGGCGGAGAAGGAAGACTTGTTACTTTAGATTATATTCAAAAGTATAACAAAATGCTTTCTAATTTTATTCCTACTATCTCTGTTCCTTACAAAGTAATTGATACTTCTAAGTTATCCAAAGAAGAAGTATGTAACTTAGTAACAAAAGAAATTAAAAATCTCTTAAAGAAAGAAGTATCCTAAAAAAGGATACTTCTTTCTTTATTATATAATTTCAAGCGTTGGTACAAATTGTCCCAAATGGAACAATTTGGGACTGTCCCTAATTGTCCCAAACAGGAACATATTCTTCTTCATGCTCTCCTAGTTCTTGTATATAGCCATTTTTAAAATCTAACAAATAAAAATATTGCTCAATTTCTTTATATTCTTTTTTCGTTAGCTTTCGGTTAATTAGTTCATCTTGTTTTGCAAGGTAAGTTGGAAAATATTGTGCCATGACGTTAATATAAATATTTTCTGGTATATTTTCTTTTATCCACTTTAAAACATTTTTTGAATTTTGCAAATGATTAGGAAGTACTAAATGTCTTATCATTACTCCTCTTTGTATCATTCCTTTTTCATTAAAAGTTGGCTCTCCTACCTGTCTTATCATTTCTAAAATAGCTTTGCTTGCTATTTCAAAATAGTTTGGTGCCTTTGAATACTTTTCTGCTATTTCATTGGAATAATATTTAAAATCTGGCAAATACACATCAATATAGCCTTCTAGTTCTTTCAAAGTTTCTACTTTTTCATATCCATTGGAATTATAAATAATAGGAATCATTAAGCCTTTTTCTCTTGCTATTTTTATTGCTTCTTTGATTTGATATGCATACATAGTAGGTGTTACTAAGTTAATATTTTCTGCATTATTTTCTTGTTGCTTAAGCATAATTTCTGCTAGTTCTTCTATGGTAACTTTTCTTCCTTTTACTTTATTTTGGCTTATTTCATAGTTTTGGCAAAATATACAATGTAAATTGCAATGGCAAAAGAAAATTGTGCCAGAGCCATTTTCTCCACTAATACAAGGTTCTTCGTAATGATGAAGGGAAACTAATGCTATTTCTATTTTGTCTGTAGCATTGCAATTTCCTACCTTCCCGCTTCTTCTATTTATTTTACATTCTCTTGGACAAATCTCACATTTTTCTAATATTTCTAACATGCTATTTCTTCTTTCTTTATTTTTTCGTTTCTATTTTTTTCTATTGACTTTTTATGTTAAATATTGTATATTTTATAAAGTAGTCATTTATTCATAGAATTATTATTTATAATCCTAGCCACAACATCTAAGGAGGTTGCTTTATGAAAAACATCAACAAAGGTTTAGGTTATTTAGCAGTCGCTGCCATATCTATTGCTGTCATTGCCTTTACAAAAGACTTACTTTCTGTTATCGCTATAGTATTAGGCGGTTTTTACCTTGTTAATAAGGCTGACTCTAACTCTAACTCTGACTCTGACAATGATGATGATTAAAATCCTCTTTTGAGGATTTTTTTCTTGCCATTTTATTTATAAATTTTATTAAAATACAATTTCTTGTAAAGGTCACTGTCTAATATAAAAGTATTTTACTACATTTTTTTCTATAAATCTATCTCTTTTTTTATTTTTGTGTTATAATAGGAAAAGTTTGGAAAAGGAGGAACTAAAAAATGGCATATATTGAGCATACTTTTGACTTTAGTATTCGTGATATTGATAAAAATACGAACATTACCAATAAGGCCTTATTTGGCTTTTTTGAGGATATTGGTGGCTATCATTCTGATATTGCCGGTTATGGTTTAAAAGATATTGAAAAAACAAGAATTAGTTGGGTTCTACTTCATTGGAAAATGAAAGTGTTAAAAAGATTGAAATATGGAGATACTATTCACGTAAAAACTTGGTCTAGAGGTGCTGTACGTGCTTGTTGCTATCGTGATTATGAAGTTTATAATCAAAATAATGAGCTTTGCGTAATTGGTACTTCCAAATGGACTTTAATTCATTTAGAAAAAGGATTAATGCGTCTTACAAATGAATTATTAGAAAAATATCAATCCGAAAGCAAAGCTGTTTTTGAGGATTTTACATTTGATAAATTAAAAGAGCCAGAAGAAAGCAAACTTACTTTTGAATATACTGTGCAACGTAGAGATATTGATATAAATAATCATGTCCATAATTTATGCTATTTAGATTTAGCTTATGAAGCACTTCCACAAGACGTTTTTGAAAATTCTTCTTTTGACAATGTAGAAATCATGTATAAAGCTGGTAGCTATCTTGGTGATAAGATTAAATGTTTTTATTCAAATATAAATAATGAGCATATTGTTACTATTAAATCAGACGATGAAAAAACATTACACGCTATTGTTAAACTATCATAAATGACTTTTTATTTTGCTTTGTATATCTTATCTGTAGCTTATTCTATTCGCAAAGCAAAAAAATCTACATCAAGTCTATCAATCGTAGCTATAGAAAATAAAAAATAGAGCCTAAATTTTCTTGAAATTTAAGCTCATTTTTTATCTTTGTTCTTCGTCCATTTCTTTTATATATTGAATTGCCTTTGCAAATTCTTCAGAATCTAATTTAATATATCCTAAATAGTATTCTAAAACACTTTCCTCTATACTACATTTGTGTATTTTATATTCGTTATTTTCATTTTTTAACATTGTATATTGAGGAAGCCTATATCTCAATTCATCCATAAATTGTTGTTTGTTCTCTGTGCTAGGAAAAATTCTCTTTTTTCCAGACCTTTTATCGTGTGCTGCTGCACCATTTGCCCTTGATAAATCTTCACGATACATAGAGCGAAGTTGTAATTCAAAGGTATATTCTGGATGATCTCTATAACAAAATTTAATATGCTCTGCAATATAACCATTTTGCTTTTCTTTATGTTTGTACCCTTCTGGTAAAACCATAATATTTAATTGTTCTAACAATTCGTTATTTTGCATTAATTCATAAGCAAATTCTTTTGTTAATGCAATACAACACAAATCATTATATTTTGTTTTTTCTTCTTTTGACGCATTTTTTCTTTTTTCAATTAATTGTTTTAATTCTTTTCCATTTGGCTCTACATCTTCTGGCACATCAGCTACAATGATTTTAATTCCTCTTAAATCTTTAAACTTTAAATATTCAAAAGGACAATGTAATTTTTCTATTCCCTGTTTTTCTATTTCTTCTATGCATTCCCAATGAAGTAAATTATCTTTTAATTGTTTGCTTTTCTTTGCTGCTGTTGCTCCATATTTTTCTTCTATTTGTGTTTCTAACCCTTGACTATTTTCTACATTTTCTTTTTTAATGTTTGTTTTTACAATTCTTAAAATAGCTGTTTTAATATCGTCTGAAATTTCTTTTTCTTTCATAATACCATCTAATAATTTTATATCTTTTATTTTTGTAATTAATAGCTTTTTTACTACTTCTTGCATTTTTGGTTCAATACTAACTATAACTAATTGATATAAAATTTCTCTTTCTTCATTAGAAATTCCTTCTATGGCATATAATTTACAAAGTCTTTCTATCTCTAATTTTATAATTTTATTTTTTATGCTATTATATGATTTTTCTCTCCCTCTAGGTGTCTCTAATTTTATATTTGGATATTTTTTCTTTAATAAATTTACAATATCAATAAATGTATTATTTACTCTTTCCTCATACTCTGTATTATGTTTTAAAGCTAATTGATATTCATAAGCTTTTTCAATATTGCTTTTTTCTACTTTATATTCCTGCCTTAAATTATTGGGCATTATTTTTTCATCTCCTTATTTCTAACTCTTATATTATATCATATTCATTTAAAAAAGTCTATAGAAACACTATATTTTATTTACATAATTTTAGACATTATTCGTTTTAAAGTCACATTTTTCTTCTTTTTTTCATAGTATGTACTATATCAATCAAATAAGCATCCTGTAATAAATGAAAATGAACTTTGACAACAAAATACCCCCTAATATATAATTTCAATATAGACGAACAA
>CANQXD010000025.1 GCA_947627755.1 uncultured Clostridia bacterium
CACCAACATTGTATCATAAGTTTAATTATGTGTCTTTTTATTTTTATAAAAACGGTAATTTAATTTTACCATTTATACGATTTTATTTATAAAAAAGAGATTCTTAAATTTAAGAACCTCTTTTTCGTTTTTGTTTCGTACTATTTTTAGGTCTTACTTTTCAGTAGTAAGAAGCTAAAAGCCACCGGCTTTATTCTTGGTGATTTTGCATGTATTCCCAAAATCATACCACTTGCCTACTTGTCTACTACCTGTTGGCTCAAAGTCATGTTTAGCATTTTTTGAATTTAAACAGTGACCTATGTCTTTGCCTTGGTCACATACTGCTTTCCATGCATCACTTATGGTTTAATCATATTTTTCAATAAGTTCTTTCATAAATAGTGCTAAGAAGGCATCTCTTTCCTCTTCCGTTAGTCCCAACCGACTTCCTTTTTCCGGCAGAAACTCTTTGGCTTTTTTCTCCTAAAAATTATTTTAATAAGGTTTCTTTTTTTATTTATTACTTTACGATGGTTTATAGTTTATCATATTTTACATAATTTTACTTTATTTTTTGCTATTTCATCTTTTTTTACTTATCCACAGAAATTTATAAAAATTGCTCCGTTTCTAAAATATCTCAGGGTTACTTATATAAAGAGTAGGCCTGAACGTGTAGTACATGTCCTCACTGGTCGCAGAGAAGTCGTATCGAAAGCTCGTGTTGCCTTCACCATCGTACCAGTAGCCTCCCCTAATGACACAGGGGATCGCGGAAGAACCATACGTGCCCGCAGAGTATTCTGTTGTCCATTCAAAGCAATTAGATGCCATATCATGGATTTTACATACTTCATCTTTATTTGCCCCTGTATTTGCTAAATTAGCATTAATTGATATTCCATCTTGTCTTGAATAATCTCTATCTTCTGAAAATTTTTGTATATATACAATAGCAGTATCCCATGCATAACTATTTATTAAATCCGAACTTACTGTATCATACATATTATCACATGCCTTTGCTGCGTCTATTTGTGTTATAAAATTCCATAAGGTTCCTTCTTGGGTTGGTGCAGAAGAATCACTATAACTAGTAGATATTTTTGAATTTGGCTTTCCATCTTTTCCATAACTTGCCTCATATCTTGCAATATAATAACCTCCATTTTCTTTTACACTTTTTATAAATCCTGCTAAATCTTTCGCTGTTCGATTTTCTCCGTCTGTTTTTGAACTTTCTTTTCCTTCACGAAACTTTTCTAATTCTTGATAATGTGAAGATATTAATGTTTCTTCTGTATAATCTTCTGCATTTTGTACTAATTGTTCTTTTCCATTTTCTTCAAATGTATATCTGCCTAATGTAATTTCTATTTCTTCTCCATTACTTTTAATGATTGGATTGCTTCCTTTGTTATCTATATTGCTTACTGGAATCCATACATATTGGTTTCCTCTACCTTCTCCAACTCCATTTTGGATATCGCTATCTTCTATTACAATTCCATCTGTTACATTATTTCCTGAATCTTCTGCTATTTTAAAATCTTTTGGAACAACTACTTTATTTCCATTACTATCTTTTAAAGTAGTTTCTTCGTCAAAATATTTTTCCTCTGTTTTTGCTTCCTCTATCGTTTTTTGTGAATTCGTTGTTGGATTTTCTCCAACTGCATTTACTATTTCCTCATCCACACTATTTAACATTGCCTGCTCATTTATTGCCGCTTGCTTATATTCTTCTGCTGCTTGTTTTGCTCTATTAAATAACCCATTTTCTCCTAACACTAAATTGATACTTATTCCTGCTAATATAATTAATACTATTATGGTTATTACTAATGCAACTAAGGTAATTCCCTGACTATACTTGCTATTTTTCCCTTTTTTCTTTTTTTCTTGCACTTTTCTTTTCCTCCTTCTCATTTGTTTCTTTTTAGTTTTCTTTTTTTCCTTGCTTTTTATACTAATTTTTTCGTTTTTCCTATTGTTGTTATTACAAATATTAAACCTATGAACATAAAAATACTCTTCTTTTCTTTTTCCTTTTTCTAATAGCAAATATTCTTTTTTTCAAAATACTTTATGTATATAAGTTGCTACTATTTTATGTTTTTATTCTATTATTTTTTTACTTCTTTGTCAATACTATTTTCCTTTTTTTATGAATAAGTCACAAGTTATAATATTATTTTTATGTGAACTAATCAAAAAATATTGACATAGTTGTTTTATAAATTATTTTCCAATAAACATTTGCACAAAAATTTTTCCATATTGAGAGCCTCTTACAACGCCAATTCCCGTATAATTGAAACTGCTGTTTAAGATATTTGCTCTATGCCCTGAGGAATTCATCCATGCTGTTACAGCTGCTGAATTGCTAGAATTTCCTGCAATGTTTTCTCCCGCTGTTTTATAAGATACTTTGAAGCTTTTTAACATATCAAAAGGTGAACCATACGTTGGTGAAGTATGTGAAAAATAGTTATTGTTTACCATATCTTGAGCTTTAATTCTTGCTACATTTTGCACTTCCGGGTCTATTTTTAGACTCGCTAATCCATTTTGATTTCTTTGTTGATTGATTAAATTAAACACTTCTAACTCATCTGCTGTTAAACCACTTGTATTGGTACTAGAGCCTCCTCCTGACGATGTTCCTCCAGAAGAATTACCTCCTGATGAGTTTCCGCTTCCTCCTGTACTAGGATAAATTGCTTTTACATATTGCTGGCTTACGGCTCCTACATAGTCTCCTTCTACTTGCACAATATACCAACTACCTACTCCTGCAAATACACGAATATACTCGTTTTTCTTTACTTTTGCCACCACTGGATAATTGGTTCCCGGTCCGCTTCTTACATTTAATACGCTTGCTGTAACAAGTCCAGTTGAAAAATCAACATTGTAGTAATGTTGCATTCCAAAAGAAGTTGTAAGTTTTGTAATTGTAAATGTGAAAACACATAATAAAAGTATTTTAAGAATGCTACTTTTCTTTATTTTAATCACTTTCATAAGAATTTTTTTCCTTTCTTACTTTGTTTGAAGGTAAACATAGTTTTAAAGAAAATTTTTTCAACTATTCTAAACCTTTCTACTTAAATTGTATTAGGCTTAGAATGTCCGTTATTCCCTTTATTACAACATTTACAAAAATTATATTTATTTAGTGCAAAAAGTTTTCCTTTAACTGAAAACTCTTGCTATAAAAAAGTACCTTTAGGAAACGTCCCCAAAGGTAACTTTTTTATATTTATCACATTCTAATCTTTCTTTAAACACATCTTTTAATTCTATTTTTCCTGTAATTAAATCTTCTTTTTGCTGTTTTTTTAATGTTTTTATGGCATATTCTAGTTTAGCAGCTAATTTTTTATTTTCTGTTTGCCATGCTGTTTCTAATTTTAAAGCAGGATGGCTTTTGGTGTATTTTGCACATTTTTCATCTTTACTTAAATGCTCTTGCAGACGACGTTCTAAATTATTGGTAATTCCTGTATATATGGAATTATCTTGACATCTTATTAAATAAATATAGTACATTTCTTTCCTCTTTTCTTTGCTTTATCATAGCATAAAAAAAGTGTTTAATAAATGCTTTTTTCCTTTACTATATTACAAATCATTTCTGCTGCTTTTTCTACTCCTAAAGCATCGCTATTTAGACAGATATCATAATTTTCATGATTGTTCCATTCTTGTTCTGTATAATACTTATAATGGTTTGCTCTTAATTTATTGATTCGTTTGATTTCTTTTTCTGCTTTATCTTGATTTAAATGATAATACTCCACTGCTCTTTTTATTTTATGCTCCATATCACTATAAATAAATATTTTCATTACATTTTTATTTTCTTTTAAAATGAAGTCTGCACATCTTCCAACAATTACGCATGAACCTTTTTGTGCTATTTCTTTTATTAGTTCTGCTTCTTTTAAGAATAATTCATCTTTATTATCTAGGCCTACATAATAGCCATTATTTAGTCCTGCCAAAGTTTCTCTTTTTTGTTCTTGATTTTCAATGTATTCTTCTGAAAGTCCTGTTTTATTGGCTATTTCTGCAATAAATTCTTTATCATATAAAGGAATACCTAATTCGTTTGCTACTAATTTTCCAATATACCTTCCACCTGAACCATATTCTCTTGCAATGGTGATAATAATTCCTTCTTTGGTTTCTACTGCATTTTGTTTGTTTTTTACTACTTCTTTCTTTTCACCAGTTTGTTTTAAATGTTTCATTTCTATGATAAGGAAAATAGCGGCAAGCACAAATGCAATGCCATCTGCTACTGGTCCTGCATATAATACACCCATTAGTCCAAAGATGTTACTTAAAATAAGCATAGCAGGAATTAAGAAAATGATTTGTCTGGATAATGATAAAATAGCGCTTCTACTACTCTTTCCAATGGCTTGGAAGAAGATTCCTGATGGTATTTGAATGCCATTGAAGATACATAGTAATAAATAAGTACGAAAAGTAATACAAGCAAATTCCATATATAGTTCGTCTCCACTACCAAAAATAGAGATTAGCTTATCTGGAATTGTTTGGAATAAAACAAAGGCAAATGTGCTAATGATAACGCTAATACCTAAAACTGTTTTTAAAGCTTGTTTTACTCTATCAAACTTTCTTGCCCCATAGTTATAGCCAAAAATTGGTTGAGAACCTGCTGCAATTCCAATAATAATACTATTTAAAATTTGGCTTATTTTCATTACAATTCCTAAAACCGTAATTGGTATTTCAGAACCAAATTTAGATTGTGTTCCATATTTGCCAAGTAAGTTATTTTCTGCTGCTACAACAAATACAAAACTCATTTGGGTAATGAAACTACTAATTCCTAATGTAACTACCTTTTTAGCTACTCCTAATTTTAATAAAAATGCTTCTTTGTTTAATTGAATCGATTTGAATTTTTTAATATAACATATATTTAGTACAAAGGTAACAAACTGACTAATTATTGTTGCAATGGCAGCACCTTCTATTCCTTTATGAAATACAAAGATGAAAATAGGATCTAATATAATGTTTAAAATAGCTCCTAATACCATAGAAGTCATAGCATATTTTGGACTACCGTCAGCACGAATTATAGAATTTAAAGTGGTTCCTATCATCATGAAAGGTAAGCCAATGGCAATAATTTTTCCATAGTCTAATGCCAATTCTCTTAAAACGTCGGTACAACCAAAGATATTTAAAAGTTGTGGCAAGAATAATAATGTAATGATGCAGTAAATTACTGATATAATTATAGATAATAGTATTCCATTTGCTACACCTTTGGTTGCTTCTTCTTTTTTCTTTTCTCCTAATTTTAAGCTAAAATAACTGGAAGCACCATCTCCTAGCATAAGTGAAAATGCTAGTGCAATCATGGTAAGTGGAAATACTACGTTGGTTGCTCCATTTGCTAAATAATTTACTCCCCATCCAATAAAAATTTGGTCTACCATGTTATATAATGAGTTTACTACTAATGATATAATGCATGGAATAGAAAATTTTCTAATCAATTTTCCTATTTTTTCTGTTCCTAATATATTTTCTTCTTTTTCCAATTTTCTTCTCTCCTTTTCTTTTAGCAACTCTACTATTTTACTACTTTTTATTTGCAGTGTCAATGAAAGGAAAAGAAAAAATATGTCTTTCAAAAAAGAAAAGGACTATGTTTATACATAATCCTTTTATGCTTTTACTATTTGGTAGGAGTATCATTTCTTACATCTCTTTTGACCCAATGGGTGCACTGATTTTTATTTTTATATATTTTTCTAAAAGTTTTCTCTCCTATTTTTATAATTGTCATAATAGAATTTTTAGGATGTTTTTTATTATATTTTAAATAACGCTAACAATAGAACACATAAAAAGATTCCTATTATCATTAAATATTTTTTCCAAGTTATCTCCTCTTTCAAAATCATTCTTGATGCTAAAATTGTAACGACAATAGAGCTTGTTTCAATAACAGAAATAATAGATACATTTCCCTCTAACATAGCAAATCGGTTAAAAATAGAAGATGTAACATCTAAGGCAGATTGTAGAAAGAAATACTTTTTTGCATCTATTTTTCTAAAATCAATATTGTGCCATTGTCTCGTAATTATAGTATAAATCATAATACCGATTAAAATGATAATAGCATAATTAAATACTACATATAATGCGTTTTTAAACTCTACCACATATAATTTATTAATAAAATTTGATGTTCCATTAAATAATACAAATGCATAAGAATATAGAATTGCTTTTCTTTGTAACTTCTTATCAATTTTAATATCATTTTCTTTATTTTTTGCTACCATAATAGACAAAACTACTAGTATGATAGAAACAACCACTTGCAATATTGTACAATTTTCTTTTAAAATAATAATTCCTAGTAAAAAAGTAACTACAACTTTTGTTTTTTGAATGGAAGATGTAATTGCAATTTTTCCATATTTAGTTGCCGAAATTAAACAATAAAAGCCAATGGATTGTATGATAACTCCTGGTAACATTTTAATTAAATCTATTATATTTAATTTTGTTACAAATTCTGGTGAAATGACTAGACTAACCAGAATCATCATAGAATGATAAAGAAGTAATCCCATTATAGCAACTTTTTTAGGTTCATTATTAGAACATTTTTTTAACGCTATTGGAACAAATCCTGCTATTATTGTTGATAATAGACAATAATATAACCACATATTTTTACCTCTAATTTTCGTATATGTTATCGTTTATTTTTAATACCATTTTTCTATAATGAGTTTTAAATCCTAATCTTTCATATAAATCTCTTGCTATATTTTCTCCTATCACTTCTAATGACATATCTTTATTTTGTTTTTTTGCCATATCAATAATTTTTTGCAAAGCAATAGTTCCGATTCCTAAATTTCTATATTTTTCTTCTATAAAAAAGCGATATAAATATATTTCTTTTTCAAAATTTTTTATACCGATAAAACCAACCATTTCATTTTTATACAAAATTTTAAAATATTCTTCCTCTTTGGTAAATGTTAATTCTTCTGGCTTAATAATTCTTAATTGATAGATAGAATCTACTGTATTATGATGTTTCCACTCTTCGATAATCCACTTTCTGAAATAATCATTTGCTTCTTTTTCTAATTTTACATTTTGTTTTTCCATATTTTATTTCATTCCTTCCTATTAGGATAAGTTTGAAATTTTGTTTCAAACTTATACACAGATTTTATATTTTTTGCTCTGTCCCTATCATATAATTCCATAGGCTAATTTACAAGCTAAAATTCTTCTTACTGCTGTATTGATGGTTTCTTCGGAAATTTCTCCTGTTGCTATTGCATCTAATACTTGCTGTTTTTCTTCTTCAAAATTAGAAGAAATAAGCATATCGTTTCCTGCTTTTACTGCCTGCACGGCAGCCTTTTTATTTTGGGCATATTGTTTTACCGCATCCATTGCTAAATCGTCTGTTATTATGATTCCAGAAAAATTTAAGTCTTCTCTTAAAATTTGGTGCACCTCTTTGGATAAAGAGGCAGGATAGTTTTTGTCCATGCTCTCTACTACATTATGGCTTACCATAATGGTAGGAGCACCTATCTTGATTCCCGCTTCAAATGGCAAAAAGTCAGAGCTCATAAAGGTTTCATAAGGTCTTTGATCTATTGCAATACCGGTATGTGTATCTTTGTTATTTCCATAACCCGGAAAATGCTTCATGGAAGATACTATTTTTTCTTCCTTCATAGTTTCGATTACTTTTGTAATATAGGTTGTTGTTTCTTCTGCTCCTTTTCCAAAAGACCTTGCATATATAAAATCAGAGGAGGAAGTTGATACATCTGCTACTGGTGCTAAGTTCATATTTAATCCTATGCTTTTTAGTAATTGTGATTTTTCTTTTGCATCTTGCACAATTCTTTCTAAACCGCCTTCCTTGTATAAGGCTTGTGGTGACAGAAAGCTAGAAGTACGAAAAGCAGAATGGCTGCTTACTCTAACGACTTTTCCTCCTTCTTCATCTACAGCAAAAAACATAGATATTTTACTATTTTCTTGATTATTTTCTAACTCTTGTTTGATACTTGGCGGAGTTTGGTTATCAAAGTTGACCGCAAATAACACATAACCACCCGGATTTTGCTCTTTAATTTGCGTAATAGCTGAATTTGTTCTTGGATACCTTACTAAAAACATCTGCCCTACTTTTTCTTCTAATGTCATGTTCTTCATTATTTCTTCTGCTAAGGAATAATAGGCTCCAAATAATTCTGTACTTTCTGGTTCTTGCAGTATTTGTGATGTTTCTTCTATGTTTTCTTGCTGTACATTGTTTTCGATTATATTTTTATTTTGTATTTCTTCTTTCTTTATTTGTGTTAATCCAAAAATGCTAAGCAATACAACTATTAATATTTCTATTACAAATATTGCAATCTGTTTTTTATTTTTCATCTTTTCTCCTATTTATATTCCTCTATATGATAACTTGCTAATTTTTCCTCATCATATTCTAATTTTAAGGTAAAGAAAGGACTATCTTGTTGCATTTTTTCAAGAAAGATTTTATCTCCTTCCCATAGATTTAATTTTGTAATGTTTTCCTTTTCTACCCATTGCAAGTCGCCTTCATTGCACTCTATTAAATCTCCTGTAAAATCATTGGAAGTAAATACATACATATACTCTGTTTCCCAAGTATTGGATACATAAGTTACCAAACATTTTAATTGATAAGAATGAAGTGTAAGTCCTGTTTCTTCTTTCACTTCTCTTACAATACATTCTTCTGGACTTTCCTTATCTTCTATTTTTCCTCCAATTCCTATCCATTTATCTTTGTTGATATCATTTTTCTTTTTTGTTCTATGTAACATTAAATATTTTCCATCTTTTTCTATATAACATACGGTTGAAAGTATCATATTGCTTCCTCCTCATAATTCCAAATACTTAAATGTCCTTTGGCTTTGATCGGTTTTGTTAGTGGCACGACATTTTCTAGTATCCACGCATATCTTCCTTCTTTATATTCGCCACAAATATATTCTTGATGATTTTTCTTCATATTTTCTACATATTCTTTCGTCATATAAACACAATCAACAAGCGTACATTTGCAAATAATATTTCCAAAATTAAGAGGAATATTGTTAAGTAACCCAATTAACTCTTGCTTATTTTTCGTTTCTTTTGGTATTTTAGTAGCACTAGCATGAATATATAATTCTCCTCTATAAGATGTTTTCCAACTTCGTGTTTCAACTACTTTTTTATTTTCTTTTATTAAAGTAGCATAAGGTTCTGTTAAACTTAATACTTTCATTTTTCCCTCTACAATCTTCATTTTTTGTCATTTTATCATATCTTACTTTTTATTACAACTAATTGGCACATAAAAAGTGAGCTTTAGAATTTCTATTAAATACAAATTTAAAGAAAATTGAAAGCTCACCTTTTAGTTATCCACAGAAATTTAAATTTTTAGACCCGTCCCTAAAATTTAAATTTCTATCTATTTAAAAGATAAAATGATAAATTTAAGTAAGATGCAAATAGTATCCATAGTAAATATGGAATTTGTAATAAACCTGCTATTTTATCTTTTTTATAAAATTCTATTATCATCCAAATGACAAATACAATTAAAATTAAAATCCAGAAAAAGGAAAATAGTCTCCATTTTAAGGTAAAGAAGAAAATAGACCACAATGCGTTAATAGCAAGTTGCATGTAGTAAATAAAGTTAATTTTATCATCAGTCAGTCCTTTTACTTTTAGTCTTCCATAAGAGACACCCATTAAAATATAAAGAATCGTCCATACAATCGGAAATAAAATAGCTGGTGGTGCTAAAAATGGCTTTTGTAAAGAAGTATAATCCATCGAGCCAGAAATAATAAAACCTACGATTCCTCCTATTATCACTGGAACTAGGATTGACTTAATATAAATCCATATTTTATTCATGTATTTCACCTCTATTTTATTGTATTATACTCCTTTAAAAATAGAACAAGGAAAGATTTGAGACTTAGTTTCAAATCTTTCCTTGCAATCAATTTATGTATATGCTATTATAAAAACATCTGAATAATAAAAGGAGAAAAAATGGAAGTAAAAAATACAACAAAAAACCTAAATAAAAGTGCAAAGTGCCTAATGTTTAGTGATTGTATATATACCATTACAGCACTATTTGCAGATACATTTTTAGTAGCTTATTTTCTTAAAATAACAAATGAAAATATTATACAAATATCTTTATATTATATGATTGTAAAAGCAATGCAGGGAATTGGTTCACTACTAATTGGACATATTATTAAAAATAAACCACAAGTAAGAACAAAAATTTTATCACTTGGCATCATTTTTAGAGCTCTATTTATATTATTTATTGTTATTCTAGGTAATAATTTATTAACTCATTTTGTAATAGTAGCTATTTTTTATAGTATATCTGAAATTCTATATTGGTCGACACACGAATTAATCTTTGTAGACGTAACTAATAATGATAATAGAAAAAATTATATGTCTATTAAAAAAATTTTAACTACTATTACAAAGATTATTGCCCCTATTCTTCTAGGTTCTACCATTGAGTTGTACTCTTTTACTAAAATCGCAGTATATGTTTTTGTGTTATCTGTAATTCAAATCATTCTTTCTTTGCAGATTAGCCCAAATGAATTTGCTAATACTAATGAAAAAATAGTGAAATACGATATGAAAGCATATATAAAACAAATAAAGAAAAATAAAAGTTCAAAATTAAACTCCTATTATAAATCAAATTTACTTTTTGGTATTATAGAAGATCCTATGAGCACATTAGTTACTATTATTACTGTTATGACCTTCAAAACTTCTCTTAATTTAGGTATATTAACAACCATATTTTCAATATTTTCTATTGGAGCATTATATCTATATAAAAAATATTATAATAAGAAAAATTCTAAAATATTTTTATCTATATGTTCCACTTTAGTTTTAATTGGTGCCATTGGTTTAGTCATAAGTATAGAAAAAAATACTCTTATTATTTATAATTTTGCTTGCACTGTCAGTTTATGTATTTTTGATGCTATTTATAATACACAAAAAGGAGATTTAATAGAAGAATGTCATATTCAGAATAGAAATGTTGAACATGTTTTGTTAACTGATTTCTTTGCAAATTTATCTAGATTTATAGGTTTTACTTTAATTTTAATCGTTGGAATAATTAATAATATGGCAATATTTAAATTATTGCTATTAATAATAGCATTATGTGTGCCATTATATTCAAAAATGATATATAATTTAGAAAATCAAAAAGAATTAGGAAATTCCTAATTCTTTTTGATTTTCTATATTCTTTATTAGTATATATATAAAGTTTTTAAATTTTAAGGCCCGTCCTAAAATTTAATTATTTCATATATTTTTTACCAGCTTGCCATGCTGTTCCTACTTTTTCGCCAATTTTGTAATAACCATTTTGGAATTGGTCAAATACAAAAGCATTTAATTTAGTTGGATCTACTTTTCCATCTTCTGTTAATACTTTTTCATCGGCTACTACATTTACAATTTCTCCAACTACACGGAAGCCATGCATTGTATCTTCATATCCTGCGACTTTACATTCTAATGTAATAGGATATTCTTCAATAATTGGTGCATCTACTTTATCACTTTTGATAGCATGCATATTTGTTTTTTCGAATTTATCTTCTACTCTATCTCCTGAAACCATACCAAAATAGTCTGATTCTTCTATATGCTCTACATCCGCTACACTAATGGTGAAAGCTCCTCTTTTCTTTATATTTTTTGTAGTTCTATGGTTTTCGTGAATATTTAATGCTACCATATTGCTATCACAAATTCCACCCCAAGCCATAGGCATAACATCTACTTTATCATTGTCTCCATAAGTTGCTATCATTAGTAATGGCATTGGGAACAAATATGGTTTTACTCCTAAATCTTTTTTCATTTTTTTGTTCCTCCTTTTTTTCTATAGTAAGATAGTATCATAAAAGTCAAAAAAGAGCAACAATTATTTTTTATTCTATTATAAAATTGATAATTTTTACAGTAATTTTATTAATATATTATTATTTTTTCAGTTTTTTTGAAGTTTAATCTCATTTTTCGCTAATTATATCTTTGATAACTTCTCCTGCAATAATAAGTCCTGCCACTGATGGTACAAAAGAAATACTACCTGGTACATTACATTGTATATTACATTCTTCTATGACTTCTTTTGATTTTATTGGTTCTTCTTTTGAATATACCACTTTTAAATTTTTAATTTCTCTCGCTCGTAGTTCTTTTCTCATCACTTTTGCAAGTGGACAAACACTGGTTTTATAAATATCTGTTACTTCAAATTTCGTTGGATCTAATTTATTTCCTGTACCCATACTAGAAATAATAGGTATGTTTAACTTATTAGCTCTTACTACCAATTCAATTTTTGCAGTAATGGTATCTATACAATCTACTATATAATCAACACTTTCGTCTAAAATTTCTTCACTTTCTGGCATAAAGAATTCTTTATGTATTTCTATTTGTGCATTTGGATTTATTTCTAATATTCTATCTTTAGTTACATCTACTTTATATTTTCCTACCGTTTTTGTAGTTGCAATGATTTGCCTATTTAAATTTGTTTCTTCTACTTTATCATAATCAATTAATATAAAATTTTGTATTCCTGCACGTACTAAACCTTCTACTGCAAAAGAGCCAACTCCTCCTATACCGAAGATGGCTACTTTTGCTTGTTTTAATTTTTCAATTCCTTCTTTTCCAATTAATAGTTCTGTCCTTGCAAATTGGTTTTGCATATTTTTCTCCTATTATCACTTAGATAAATTTTACATTGCTCTTCTATATAATTCGATAAAATCTTCTTTACTTACGTCTCTTGGGTTTCCTGGTTTGCATGGATCGTTCATTGCTTTTTCTGCAAGCATTTCGAAATCTTCTTCTTTTACTCCATAATCTTTGATTGTTTGTGTAATTCCTACTGCTTTGCTAAGTTCTGATATCATCCATACAAATGTATTGATAACATCTTGGTCATTTAAGTGTGCTGCATCTGGTCTTCCTATATTAACTAAAATTTCTCTAAATCTGTTTGCACATACTTCTCCGTTAAATCTCATAACAGTTGGAAGAAGCATTGCATTAGCAATTCCGTGTGGTGTATCATATACAGCTCCTAATTGATGTGCCATAGAGTGTACTATACCAAGTCCTACATTAGAGAATCCCATTCCTGCAATGTATTGTGCCATTCCCATCATTTCAATGGCTTCTTCATTTTTTTCATTAACAGCTGCTGGTAAATATTTGAATATCATTTGAATAGCTTTTAAGTGGAACATATCTGACATTTCATTATGAGCTTTTGTAATATAACCTTCTACGGCATGAGTTAAAGCATCCATTCCTGTTGCTGCTGCTAAACTTCTTGGCATAGAAGCCATTAATTCAGAATCCACAATTGATAAAATTGGAATGTCATTTGGATCTACGCATACCATTTTTATTTTTGCATCTTCATCTGTAATTACATAATTAATTGTTACTTCTGCTGCTGTTCCTGCTGTTGTAGGAAGTGCAATAACTGGCATTCCTTTATTCACTGTATTTGATGCACCATTTAAAGATTTTACATCTGCTCTGTCTGGATTCGTCATAACAATTGAAATTCCTTTTGCAGTGTCTATACTAGAACCACCACCTACAGCAACTATAACATCTGCCTTTGATAATTTACAAGCTTTTACACCATCTGTTACATTCTTTATGGTTGGATTTGGTTTAATGCTAGAATATAACTTATATTTGATTTTTGCCTTTTTTAAAATTTCTTCTACTTTTGCTGTTACACCTGCTTCTACAAGTGCTTCATCACTTACTAAAAATACTTTTGTAAATCCTCTTTTTTGAATTTCTCCTGCAAGCTCTTCTCTTGCTCCTTTTCCAAAATAAGATGTTTCATTTAACACAAATTTAACTGCCATTTTTTATTTCCTCCTTCGTATTTTACTGGCATTGCTATGAATTTTTCAATGCACATTTTTTCCTTATTCGTAGTATAACACTAATGTTTATTTTTAGCAATTATTTTTTATAAAAAATTAGGTAAAAAAGGGGTTCCCAACATTCCAAAATGGAACGAAAAGGGGCGTCCCTCCTGTTCTTTTTTAATCTATTGAAATTAGTTCGTAATTTGTTGTTCCAATTCCTAATTCTTCTGCATGTTCTACTGTTCGAATTCCGTGTTTTTCTTCAATTCTGTTAATTAATCTTTGTTTTCCTTCATCTTCCGAATTATATACTAAGTCTAAACTTGCTTTGTCTACTGCAACTGGATCTAACGAAGCTGTTATTCCTATATCTTCCATACAAGGTGCCTCTGGGTTACTGTCGCAGTCACAATCAATTGAAAGATTATTGATGACGTTTATATATACAATATTTCCTTTCATATAGTCAATTACAGATTCATCTGCTTCTGCCATAGATTCTAGGAAGTGGTCTTGTTCTGGTAAATTTGCCCATAGTTCATTTGGATTTCTTGTTTTTCCTGCTGTATGAATCCATGCTTTTCCACCAGAAGAACTTACACCAATGGACATATTTTTTAATGCTCCTCCAAAGCCACCCATAGCATGTCCTTTAAAATGAGATAGCATTAACATAGAATCGTAATTTGCAAGATGTGCACCTACATAGTTTTCCTTTAGATGCAAACCATTTCTAACTGGAATTGGCATATCACCATCTTCATCCATAATATCTACGTTTGCAATATCCATGAAACCATGTTCTTTAATGGCTTTCCAATGTTCTTCTGTGGTATTTCTTCTTCCTGCTGGTTCTCCTGTTGATATTTTAACAGCCACTTTTCCTGTTAATTCTTTTCCTACTTTCTCATAGATTTTAATGAGACTTTCCTTTGTAATCTCCTTTGTAAAATAAACTTTTGCTTTTTCCATTTCTCTTTCTTCCTTTCCGAACTTTATTTTCTCCATAAGTTTAATGCATTATACTTTTTTCTTTTTTACCATATTTTATTATATGTATCTTATCATACATAAAAAAGAAAAACCAGTATATTTGCTATATTTTTTATTATTTATTTGTTTTTAATTTTGTTATTATTGAAATTCTTAACATAATATGGTATAATGAATAATATAATAGATATAGTTACTATAAAAATTTTTTAACTTTAAGGAGGAGCATAAAATGACAGACATAGAAAGAGATTACCTATTTGTAAAGCGGCAGTTAAATAATCAAGCATCTGTGGTATGTTATGCAGATGTCCTTCCATATCAATTCAGTTATGATATTAATTATAAGGGTGATTCTTTTAAAATATTAAGAATTAAAAAGCACTTATATTTTTCTAACTGGGTATCCATTTTTGATATGAAACAGATTAATCCTAATGAAACTTTAGAATTATTTGTTCCTAAACATTTTATTCATTTAGTTTTAGGAGAAAATGACACTAATATTAAGAAATGGGCACAATTGATTGGAGTTAAAAGAATTCAGGTGATTCCTATTTAGGATGAGCAAAACAACAAAAAGGAGATAAGTTATAATTAGCACTTGTCTCCTTTTTTGTTATTCTATGATATTGGGCGTTATCCACAGTTTGTAAAATTTAAATCTAAAATATAACTTTAAATATGGTAAATCCATTTTGGTATAATACTTCTATTTTTCCTTTATATTTTTCTACAATAGATTTTGCAATAGCAAGGCCAAGCCCATATCTTTTTTCTTTCCTATTTCTTGCTTTGTCGATTCGATAAAATCTTTCAAATATTTTTTCTCTTTCTTCTTCTGGTATTTTTTCTCCTTGATTTTTTACTTCTAATATGATTTCACTTTTTTCTTTATTCAGATTTACTATTACTTCTTTTTCTGGCTCTGTATGTTTTATAGCATTATCTAGCAAAGTAGATACAATGTGTTCTATATCTTGCTTATTTCCATTCATTTTAATATTTTCTTGTATGTTACTTGTAAGTTTTATTTTCTTTTCATAAGCCATGCTTTCAAACATAGAAAATTGAATTTGTACTTCTTTTGATAAATCAAAATCCTGATATTCTTTCACATCATCTACGTTTTCTATTTTTGCTAATAATAATAGTTCATTGATTAATTTACTCATGCTACTAATTTCATTTTGAATATAATCTAACCATTTATTTTTGCCTATTTCATTTTCTAATACGTCTGCATTTGCTTCTATCACAGCAAGAGGTGTTTTGAGTTCGTGAGAAGCGTCTGATATAAATTGTTTTTGTTTTTCAAAGGTTTCTTCTACTGGTTTTACAATGATGTGAGATGTTTTCTTTGCTACATTGTATATAATAAAAATGGCAATTAGTAATATAAGAATTGAAAAACCAATAGATTGTTTTAAATGTAAAATAGCATTTTCATCTTCCATAAATGTAATATGACTTCTTCCATCTTTTGTTTTTCTTACTTGATAAATATAATTTCCTATAATTCCTGTTTTTTTGTTTGTTTTACTTAGTTTGATAGCATATTCTTCTATTTCTTTATTTTCCTCTTGACTACTATTTTGCACAATAGTGTTATTTTCTATCATGATGTCATAAACCCCTTGCATGCTTAGTTCTAGCTCTGGAATATCTAGTGGTTTTTCGTTTTTGTCTTTTCTTTCTTCTCCTAATCCAAATCTATCGAACATGGAAATTCTACTATTGATGGTATTTTGATAATTAAAATACGTAAATAATAAGATAATTCCAAATATTATTATAGAGAGTGATACCATAATAAGAGTAAATATTTTTTGACTTAATTTTTTTATCATTTTTACAACATTTCCTTTCATATAGCACAACTAATTTTTCAAATAATACAAACTAATTCTTCAAATAATACAAACTAATTTTTTAAATAACACAACTAACTTTTAAATTATCTTTGGCATTTATTGTTCAAATTCTATTTCTAGTTTGTAACCCATTCCTCTGATTGCTTTTATTTTTACATTTGATTGAATGAGTTTTAATTTTCTTCTTAAGAAGGATACATATACTTCTACATTATTATACTCTGCTTCATTATAGTAACCCCATATTTTGTTAGCAATTACTTCTTTATCTACAATTTGATTTTGATTTAATAATAGCATTTCTAATAAATCTAGTTCTTTTCCATTGATGGCAATTTCATTTCCGTTTGCACTCATTTTTCCTGTTTGCAAATCTAAAGTTAAATCATTAAATTGTAGGTGACTGATGTCCTCTGTATGATTGTTTCTTTTTAGAACTACTTTAATTCTTGCTATTAATTCTTGTATATGAAATGGCTTGGTAATATAGTCGTCTGCTCCATTTTCTAGTCCATTTAGTTTATCATATAATTCTGATTTTGCTGTTAGCATGATAATAGGCGTTTTTAATTTTTCTTGCCTAATAGTTTTTAGAATTTGAAAACCATCTTTTCCTGGTAGCATTACATCTAATAAAATTAAATCATAAACGTTGCTTAATGCCTCTTCTTCTCCTTCTATTCCATTTCCTATCATTGTTACATCAAAATGTTCTTTTTTTAAGGTCTCGCAAATTGCATCTGCTAGACTGTATTCATCTTCTACTAATAATATTTTCAATTTTTCACCTTCTTTTTGCTTATTATAACATATATTAAAAAATTACTCTATATCATTCTAGAGTAATTTTTCTTTTTGCATAATAACTATATTCTTCCATTTGCACCTTTCATTCCACTCTTTGGTTCTTGCATTGTTCCTGTATTTTCATCTTGCATCCTGCCTGGCATTCCCATTCCATTTTGATTACTTGCTCCGTTCGATGTAATCATACTATTTGCTGTCAAACTTGCTTGACTACTTCCATTTACGTATAGAGTATAGGTTTCGCCTTTTTGTATTTTACTACTTGAAATGCTAAGTGCTCCATAAGATTTTGAAGTTGTAAAAGAAGAAATTTCGTTTCCACTGCTATCTTTTAGCACTACTTTATCTCCTGCACTTCCTGTATTTTGGAAGGTTAATATATATTGTGTAGAGGTATTTGATGGGTTTTGCCACATTCCTGTTGCTCCATAAATGATGATTTCTCCTCCTGTTACAACACATTCGGAATCGTAGTCTAAAGCTCCATTTCCGGATGAAGTTGGTCCTTCTACAAAAACATTTCCTCCATTAATATAAATTGCACCATTGGCGTCTAGTCCATCTCCTGTTGAATTTACCTTAACTGTTCCACCATTTATTACTAATTTTTGATTGCTATTTCCGATTTGACTAAAATTATTTTGTCCCATTCTGCCATTTATGCTAGAGCTGTCGTTTCCTCCTGATACGTTAATTCCGTCATCTGATGCTACTAACGAGATATTTCCTCCATTTATTTCTATATAAGCACTTTCTATTCCTTCATAGCTTTTCGTAATGTTAATAGTAGCATTATTTATTACAATGTTTGTGTCGGCATGAACTCCATCATCTCCGCTTTCTAAAGTAAGATTTCCGTTTTCTAAAATTACAATTCCGTTAGAATGAATGCTATCATCTGTGCTTTTAATTGTAATGTTACCACTTTCTATGGTAATTTCTTCTCCTGCTTTTAAACCTTTGCTACTTCCTGCATCTTCACTTACAGTTTGTGTTTTTGTACCTCTTTGTCCTCCAAAACCAAAGTTTTCACTTTGTTTAGATGTTACTTCTCCTTCTGTTGTGATATTGATATTGGCATCTTTTGATATATTTAAAATTGTTTGGGCTTGCACACCATCTGCTTTTGCCGTAATTTCAATATTTCCTGCTTCTATTTGAAGATAGCCAAGTGCTGTATCTGTATCATTTGTTGTTTTCATTCCATCTCCACCTGAAGTGATTTTGATATTTGCGTTGTTAGTTGCTATATAATCTTTCCCTCTAATACCATCATCTTTTGCTGTAATTTGAATATTGCTATTGATGATTTTTAAACCGTCTTTGCTAACAATTCCGTCTGCATAAGAAGCATTGATAATTAAAGTTCCATTTCCATTGATAACTAAATCTGTTTTGGTAAATATGGCACCATCTGGCTCACCACTTTCTTCGTCTGTAAAGGTTGTGTAAGAGCTACTATCTGTTATATTATTTATTGAATTTTCTGCCAAAGTAATCGTTAGTTTCCCTGCTTTAACTCCGTTGATTGGCGCTGTTTCTTTGCTTGTAATAGAAGCATTCTCTAGCACTAATTGTACTTCATCTTCTTTTCCTGCGTCTACTATAATATTTCCATTAGATAGACTTCCTGTAATATAATACGAACCTGCAGATTGAATTGTAATAGTATTTTGGTTTGTTGTTACTCCTTTTCCTTCTATTGTAGTTTTCGTATCATCTAAAGTGATTTTGGCTTTGTAGTCTGCCCACTCTCCTGTTAGCTCACTTTGGCTATATTCTACTTCTAGTTTTGTGGCTTCTGTGTCAATTTTGGCATTTGTATCTTTCTTTTGATAAGAATAGCCTGCTACTATGCCTGCAATAAGTAAAACGCATATTATAATGCTAATAATAATTCTTGCTTTCTTATTTTTCATTATAACTCTACCTCACTTAATTCCATTTTTTCTAACATGACTAGCATATTTCCATTGCGACATCTTAATTCGTCCATAAATTCTTTTTCTTTTTGTTCTTTTTTCATTTCAACAATATAGCTAAGCTCATACATACTTCCCATATTGGTAGTTTTTACTTTGCTTAGTTCTACTTTGTCTGTATATTGCTTGAAAATATCATCAAATACTTCCTCGTAGTCTAAATTTTCAGGAATGACAATTTTTAGTTTTCTTTCTATTTGGTCTTTTTCGTTGTAAATAATTTTATTTAAAATAAAGATAAATACAGCAACAACAATAGTGATAATGGCACTATAAGCAATATATCCCATGCCTAGTCCTAAACCTACTGCCATTGCCCATAATACGCTAATAATTTCTTTTGAATTTCCCGGCATACTACGAAATCTTACTAAACTAAAGGCTCCTGCTACTGCAAGAGAAGTTCCTAAATTTCCATTGATAAGTAAAATAATGACTTGCACTAAAACTGGTAATATACACAAAGTTAGTAAAAAATTGGGTGTTGACTTTGTCGTCATTTTATGTGTAAAACTAATCACTCCTCCTAATAAAATTGCTGTTACAATACATATCATACAATCTACTAAGCTAACACTTGCCGTTGTTTCATTTAAAATACTTTCTAACATTTTTCTTTCCTCACTTTCTAAAATATAGCAACTTAAATTGCTTTCTCCACACTATTTTCTTTTAATATTAATTCTTGGTAGGCTTCTCCGTATTTTGAGAATCCTGCTGGATAGATGTTTAATTCATCTAGCAAATGCACGAACCAAATTGGCATAGCGCCTAATGTTTTTATTTCCATTACATAGTTGTCTTTTCCTAAAATAATAGTTCCATAATTTCCTTTTTCCATTTGCAAATCATAATCTCTTGCAATAATGTTTGTATCAAAGGTTAATCGGAAATCACTATTACCCTTTTCATAATACGCATTTCTTTCATAAGATAAAAACATGGTTGGTATTAAGTGATAGTGTTTGAAATAATAAGTTAATTCTTTTTCAACCTGCCCTTTTGCTGTTTCTTTTTGGTTTTTAAAACATTCATAGAATTTTTCTAAAGATGTTTCAATTCTTCTTTTACTTACCACTCCATCGTATTTTCTTTTTATTTCCAAATATACTTTGCTATTTTGAGTTGGAGCATTATAACTTCGAATTCTTACTTTATCTTTAAAAACAGGCTTTGTAATAGAATGTCTTATTAAATCATATTGTTCTGTATCATAATAAACATTGTAAATAGTGCTTTTTCCGTGTTCATCTTCTACCATTTTGTTTTGCATTGCATTTTGTAAAGCTTCATATTGCTTTTTGCTAATTACATACTTCTTTTCTACTCTTCTAAAAAAATCTGCCATTTGCTAATTTCCTTTCCTTTTTTATTCTGTTTATAATATAATCCTGTAAGCTTGAAGAAAGATTGAAAAAAAATAAAAAATTTGGGACATACCTTTTTTTGGTACGTCCCAAATTTTAAAACAAATGATATTTGGCAGGTGTGCGCTTTCTTACGCATTTCTTTTGACCTATTTTGTTGCAAATATTAACATAATATGATATAATTAACATAGTTGCACATTGAAAAATTTTTTTAACTTTAAGGAGGATTATACAATATGAAAACAATGAACACTGTTACAGACAATATGCCCATTGAATGTTGGATTTTTGAAAACCATACCTATCGGTATAATGGTATAACAGACACAGATTTGCCTTATACTGATGTAAGTAATGAATGCCTTTTAAAGGCAATAAGTAACGAATGCCTTTTAAAAAAGGCAAATGGTATTTCCTATCGGAAAACCTTAAGACCCATTCCTGCTGCAGTACGCACTTTTGGTGAAGTATGTGAATACTGGGACTCTAAAGTTTTTGAAGAAAGGGATGTAAGTGCACCGCTCTTTGTAGCAATGCCAAATAATACTTGGCGGTATTGTGGAAAAAACTATACCGGCAAAGTTGTTACCAAGGAAACCATTGATGCTGCCGAGAAGCTTACTTATTTGGTTCAAAGCAAAATTGCAGAATACAAAAGCATTCTTCGTGAAGTAGAGAGTTACCAATATGCAAAAAGGCTGTTGGAAGGAGAAATCTGCAAGGTATGTCACACCATGATGTTCCCTAGTCAATGTCTTTATGAAATTGACATGAACCATGATTCCTTTGTTGTCTTTGGAATCTATAATGATGCTTGCGGAAGTTATTTGATTGATTTCGTAGCCATTTTTGACAAAAATAAGATTGCTCCTAATGGGTATATTACTTTGCAAGTACCAAAGCCTATTGCCGGAATGGTCATAGGAGCAGAAGGTCGCAACATTAAAAGTTGGGCAGAATTTCTTAAAGTTAAGTACATCAAGGTAATTCCTGTGTAGAGTTACCTTAAGATAACAAAAAGGAGATAAGTGATAACTAGCACTTATCTCCTTTTTGTTATTTTATGATATTTGGCAGGTGTGCCCTTTCCTGCATTTCTTTTGACCTATTTTTCTAGGTGCGTAGCAGCACATTCTCTACTTCAAATATCTTTTATAAAAAGTTATCCACAGATTTTTATATTTTTTGCTCCGTCCCTATAATATAATTATTCCGTTCGTAGAGCTACAACTGGATCTTTTTTACTTGCCATTTTGGCTGGTATTAAACCGGCTATCATGGTTAATAGTACACTAATTACAACTAATATGATACCTGCTGCAGTTGGAACTTTTGTTACTACTTTGACTCCTGTTAAAGCATAAATAGCACCATTGATTGGAAGGGTTAGAAGAATGGTTACTCCAATTCCAATAAGTCCAGATATTAGTCCTACGATTAGAGTTTCGGCATTGAATACTCTAGATATATCCTTTTTTGAAGCTCCTATTGCTCTTAAAATTCCAATTTCTTTGGTTCTTTCTAATACTGATATATAGGTGATAATTCCAATCATAATAGATGATACAATTAAGGAAATGGCAACAAAAGCAATTAGTACATAACTAATAGTGTCAATTATTTGGCTTACTGATTTCATCATTGTTCCTACCATATCAGTATAACTGATGGTGTTTTCGTCTTTTCCTTCGTCTTTTTGTTTTTGATTATATTCTTCTATGGCATTTGTAATATTATTTTTTGCGTCAAAATCTTTTGGGTAAATGCTGATGGCTGTTGGGCTAGAAAGGTCAATGGCACCTAATTTTTGCAAATTTTTCTCATAGCTTGCATTTCTATTTTCTGTATAAGCTTGCATTAAATCGGCAATTTGTTGACTATTTAATCTGCTTAGTTGCATTTTTTGCTCAGTGGATAAATTTTCATAATTAAATGCTGTGCTTTCTCCTTCTTTTGGAAATGCTAATCCAGAAAAGATATTAGTTTCTACATTTTCTTTTTGCTCTTTTACCGCTTCTGCTTCATTTGATTTTTGAATGACATATTCTTTTAATTCTTTGGTATAGCCAATGCCTCCTGACATTGCTTGGGCTACAGATTGTTCATTTTGCCTGATAATTCCTACTACTTTAATGTCTTCTGCTGAAGCAATTTTTTCTTTCATGTATTCTTCGTCTTCAGATTTATCCATCCATATTCCATTTTCTTTTTGATAATAGTCTGAATTTAGAATTAGTTTATAAGATAAATTTAGTAATTCTTCATAAGTGTAAACTGTTTCTTCTGTTTTTTCTACTGTTTCCCCTTTTTCGATTGCTTTTACTTTGTCTTCAATTTCTTTTTGGTCTTTTAAGCCTAAACTATATAAAGTGTAATCACTAATTTCGTTGTTTTCTCCTACAATAAGTACTACTTCATTGTAAGAAGTTGGCCAGTTTCCTGCTAACAAATCGTATTGTGATTTTAATAGTTCTTGGTTATCTAGCATTTCGGTCCATACGTCACTTGAACTAACGCTCATAGACATGAAACTAGAATTTTGTTGTGCTTGCATATAGTCTCCCATTCCCATAGCATCCATAACTGTACTTGGGTTGACTCTTACAATTCCATTTGTAGTGTCCGGCTTATATAAATTGATATTTAAGTTATAGCTATATTGAATACTATTGCTATTACTCTTAATGTTATTTTCTGTTTCTTCTATATATTGTTTTAGTTCTTTTAAATTATTAGTTTGTACTTTGTTAGATAAAGTTGTTAAGACTTGGTCCATAACGTCAGAAGAATATACTTTTCCCTCTTCTATTTGCTTTTCTTCTTGCGTTTCTCCCATCATTGTTTCTATCATGCTATTCATATCAATTGTGGTTTCTTGTATGGTTAATGGATAAGAAGATAGTGTGTCTTCTTCTACTTTGTTAATGTAATCTTGCACACCTGTAGAAATAGCTAAAATTAAAGCAATTCCAATAATTCCAATACTTCCTGCAAAAGAAGTTAAAATAGTTCTTCCCTTTTTAGTCATTAGGTTGTTTAAACTTAACCTTAATGCTGTAAAAAATTTCATAGATGTTCTTTTGTATTTTCCTACTTCTTGTTTTTGCTCTTCGTCTTCTTCTATTGGGTTAGAATCGTCTGTAATTTTTCCATCTAAGATTTTTATAATTCTACTAGAATATTTTTCGGCAAGTTCTGGGTTATGGGTTACCATGATAATTAACTTATCTTTTGAAATTTCTTTTAGAATTTCCATAACTTGCACACTTGTTTTGGTATCTAAAGCGCCAGTTGGTTCATCGGCTAAAATGATGTCTGGATTATTGACTAAGGCTCTTGCAATGGCTACTCTTTGCATTTGTCCACCAGATAATTGATTTGGTTTTTTATGAATTTGGTCTTTTAATCCTACTTCTTCTAATGCTTTGATAGCTCTTTGTTTTCTCTCTTTTTTTGATATGCCAGAAATCGTAAGAGCTAGTTCTACGTTAGCAAGTACGCTTTGGTGAGAAATTAAATTATAGCTTTGGAATACAAAGCCTACTTTGTAGTTTCGATAAGCATCCCAGTCTCTATCTTTAAAATCTTTGGTTGATTTTCCATTGATAATTAAGTCTCCTGAAGTATAGCGATCTAAGCCTCCTATAATGTTAAGAAGCGTGGTTTTTCCACAACCACTTTGACCTAAAATTGAAACAAATTCTGATTCTCGAAATGAAATGCTAACACCTTTTAAGGCTTCTACTTTTTCTGTTCCACTAATGTATGTTTTTACTATATTTTTTAATTTTAACATGTTATTATCCTTTCTCTTTTTTTAACTCACTTTATTACTATATGCTAATTTCCTAAAATTGTCAATTGATTATAACATGTATTTGTGCTTATTGTGTGAAAAAAGAACGAAATAAAAGCAAATTTGCTCTTATTTCGTTCTTTCTTTGAAAATTCTTTTGCTATTTGCTGGTTAATGATATTCTTGTTTATTTATATGTAAAATATTTACTTTTACATCTTTATATACTTTGTTTTTTGGGCAATCTATTACTATTCGCTATTTTTTTATTTTCTGATTTTACTCTTCTTTCTATTTTTTTCAAATCTTCTGCTGGCTTTAAATTTTCTGGTTTGATTCCCCTTTTGCTTAACATGGTTCTTACACTTAAATTATTGTCAATATGCTCATTCGATATTTTTTCTTCTCCATACATATTTTTTTCTGTAACATTATAATTTGTCATTTCTGTTGCTAAACTTTTAGCGGCTATTGTTAAGGTTGGTAAAAAATCTGCAAGTGGTCTATTTTCTTTTACTCCATATCTTTCTTTCATTTGCATTGTATTTAATCCTCCAAACAAAGCGGAATCACCTTTTGAACGTATTCTTGCAAATCCCAAATCATCTACTCCTCTTTCATAAATATTTTTTGATAATTGTTTTTCAGATTCTCTTAATTTTTCTCTTGCTTCTAATCGATTCATTAGTTTTATTCTATCTTCTATTATTTCTTGTTTTCTCGTTTGTACTGCAAAATAGGTTTGTGCAAATGCAATTTCTTGTTTTTTAGAATCTCCATTTTGAGCAATTAAGTAACATGCATATCTTGTTAACATATAGTCTTGAATTTTTCTTTCCGATCCAGAACCTAATACTACCATTTTGCTGACTTCAGCAAAATGGTCATCCACGTTAATACCAGCACTTTCGCAAGATATCATTGCTTTTTTTATTACTTCTAAAAAATTTCTCCATTGTGTATAACCTAGTTGTTCCTGTAAATCTCTTGCATACCAAAATTCTATGTTTTCTTTTTCTTCTGTATTAATAATAGAATCAAACTTTTCTTTTAATTCTATTAATTTCGTTTTTTCAAATTCCATTCATATCACTCCTATATAAAATACTCATAATAGCATACTTTATACGGTTTATTACTGGCCATTTACTACATTTATTTCTACTTTTATATGATATTACTGTACTAATAGTATAAAACATTTGTTTTATGATGTCAAGTATTTAATATTTATCCTATAAGTAAAACTTTTTGTACTAGATAAAAAGAACGAAATAAAAGCAAATTTGCTCTTATTTCGTTCTTTCTTATTTTTACCTTTTACTAGGTAATTATGTTTCTTGTCTTTTCATAGGTAGAAAATGAAAGCTCAGTTACATCATTATCGTCATACTTTCCTCTTGGATTGCATAACTCACAAAATTTTGCAACTGCTGTTAATTTTAGAATGGTTACTGAAAACACCACCGGACTTAAGCATATACATATAAGTACAAGGTCTTGTGTTGTCATATTTCTTCCCTCTTTTCTGTACTATTCATCCTTCTACTTGACTTGTAGTGTCATTCCTCTTTCATCAACTTTTCATAAGCTTTTTTAGCTTTTTTGTTATTGAATTGTTGACCACTTATTGTTAAATTATCAACATGAATAACTCTTGTGATGGAATAGTTTTCTCTTTCACCATCTCTGTAAACAAAGCACATAGAATATGGGCATGTCATGTCACCCCTGAAAAGTTCTACATCAAATTCTTCCTGTTTGCCTTCCCTTTCTCCTATTACTTTGAACCTTAAGTTCAATGTATCATCACTTACATACTGAATTTGATATGTCTCATTTTCTTCTTTCGCTAACTTAGGGATAATTTCTTTTAAATCCCATAAGCATAAATCGAACCAATCCTGTAGTACTCTTTCTAGCTTTTTCCGAAATTCAGCCTCATTTTCGCTTACACTAAGTTTTCCATTTTCCAGTTTCATAAACTACCTCCTTTGGCAATTGCCATGTTCTTAGTTGATTGTTATAGCTTCCTAATGTTACTAGGAGTCTCAATAAATTACTTTTATTATATTATCATATTTTTATCGTTATGTCAATTATTTTTATGTCGTAATTGACGAAATATTTTTTGTAAAGCCATCAAATCTAGTGATTTAAGCAGGTATTAGGGCTATCTTACATAAAGCACAACTCGGAAGCCTCCAACATCGGAACTTAAACACTTTTTAATAACTAAAATCAAGCTAACCATTGTAAATGGTTAATTTTTTTGTCAAATTTTTC
>CANQXD010000026.1 GCA_947627755.1 uncultured Clostridia bacterium
TGTGTGCTTGAAACAACTGCACTTGCACTGTTTTTTATACTGATTTAATCTGAAAGTTGCAGAAGTCTGCAACTCACTCCACCGTGCTTTGTAGTATATATTCCTTAGAGGCATTATATAATAAAAATGCTTCAAACTCAAAGCTTTCATACCTATGTGTGCCTTGTGAGCGAAGCGAGAAAGGAATGGAATTTTTTATGAGAAAAGGAATGCAAAACGTTGAGTCCAATGGCTATAAGATTATTGCTGTAGATGATGAAATGGGAATTGTAGATTCTCTTTCTATCTTTTTAAGACGTTCTGGATATGATTTTACTGGTGTAACAGATCCTATGGAAGCAATTGAGCGTGTAAAAAACGAGCATTTCGATATGATGATTCTAGATTTCATTATGACTCCTGTTCATGGAGATGAAGTTGTAGAAGAAATTCGAAAATTTGACAAAGATTTATATATTTTGTTACTAACTGGTCACAAAGATTTAGCTCCACCTTTAGATACTATTCGCAGACTTGATATTCAAGGTTATTGTGAAAAAAGTGATAAGTTCGACCAATTATTATTACTTATTGAATCTGGTATTAAATCAATTCATCAAATGAATGAAATTAAACGTATAAATGGTGAGTTGTCAGATACTTATGATCAACTAGAAAAAGCCTATTTAGAAAGTGTGGAAGTGTTACGTTATACGGTAGAGGCAAAAGATCCTTATACTAGAGGTCATTCTGATAGAGTTTCTGAATATTCTGTTTTAATCGGTGAAAAATTAGGTTTATCTGAAGAGGACTTAAAGGTTCTTCGTATTGGCGGTTTGTTCCATGATATTGGAAAAATTGGTATTCCAGATGCTATTCTTTTAAAAGAAGCTAAACTTACTGATGATGAATATTCTCAAATTAAAAATCATCCAACTATTGGTGCACATATTTTGCAAAATGCAACGATTTTTAAAGATATGCTTCCTATTGTAAAGCATCATCATGAAAAATTTGATGGTACTGGTTACCCTGGAAGATTAAAAGGAGAGGAAATTCCTCTTATGGCACGTATTGCAGCTATTGCAGATACTTTTGATGCAATGACTTCAAAAAGGTCTTATCGTGATCCTTTGTCTTTAGATATTGTAAAAGCAGAGATTGAAAAATTTTCTGGTACACAATTTGATCCAAATATTGCAAAAGTATTTCTAGATATTCTAAATAATGAATATGATAAAATAAGCGAAATACAAGAAAAATATATTTAATTTTCTTGTTAAAATAAAAAAGGGGGTTTTATTTATGGTATTATCTGACATAAGACGACAAGCAAGAGAAGCCTTAAGTGGTAAATGGAAAAAAGGAGTTTTAATTACTTTAGTTTATTTTGCATTTGATCTTGTTCTTGGTTATATTAGTAGTTTGGTGCAAGATGTAGCAGTTTTAGATTTTTTAGTTGATGTTGCTACCTTAATTATTTCTATTCCTATTGCTTATGGACTAATTATTTCTTTTATGAAATTAAAAAGAGACGAAGAAGTAAAATGTTATGATTTCTTTACTTTAGGTTTTTCTAACTTTGCTCGTAGTTGGAAGTTAGCTGGAAATATGTTACTAAAATTATGGCTTCCTATTTTGCTTTATGTTCTTGCTATGGTTGTACTTGGCTTTGCAATTTCTTTTTCAGCAACTACTGTTATTATAGCAGATGTTTCTGCTGCAGCTGTTTTTATTAGTATAGTAGGAATCATATTAGCAATTGCTGCTTTTGTTTATTTCTTTATTTCTACGTTATCTTATACTCTTACTTATATGGTTGCTTATGATAATGAAGAAATGGAAGCAAAAGATGTTGTAGAAGAAAGTAAGAAATTAATGGCTGGTAATAGAGGAAAATATGTATTATTGCAACTTTCTTTCATTGGTTGGGCTATTTTAACTGTGTTTACCTTATACATTGGTCTTTTATGGCTTGTTCCTTATATGCAAGTTGCTATGATTTGCTTCTATGAAGCATTAAAAGAAAATACGAATGAAGAATAGAATGTTAAAAGGTTTTGGAACTCCCAAAACCTTTTTTTCTTATGTCTATAGTTTCATACTTAATTTTACTTTTTGTCTTTCTTGGTCGATAGCAATTACTTTTACTTTTACAATATCGCCTACTGATACTATATCGGATGGTTTTTTAACAAATTTTTCACTCATTTCAGAAATATGTACTAAGCCATCATGTTTTACACCTACATCTACGAAAGCTCCAAAGTCAATGACGTTACGTACTGTTCCAGTTAGAATTTGTCCTTCTCTTAAATCTTCAAACTTTAGTACATCACTTCTTAATACAGGTTTTGGCATTTCTTCTCTTGGGTCTCTACCTGGTTTTGATAATTCTTCTATAATATCTTTTAATGTCATTTCTCCTACTTGTAATTCTTTTGCTACTTTTGGAATAGATACTGCTTGAAGTTTTGTTCTTATTTCTAATAAAGAGTCTTTATTTAGTAAATCTTTTGGCTCAAAACCAATGGATTTTAATAATTTTTCTGCTACTTCATAACTTTCTGGGTGAACAGAAGTAATTTCTAGTGGATTTTTGCCATCAAATACACGCATAAATCCTGCACATTGCTCATAGGCTACTTTTCCTAGTTTTGGTACTTTTAGAAGTTCTTTTCTTTCTTTTAATTTTCCGTTTTCATCACGATATTTTACGATATTGTTTGCAATTGTTTTGTTTATTCCAGAAACGTAAGATAGTAAAGATGGTGTTGCGGTGTTTACATCAACCCCTACTTTATTTACAGCATCTTCTACGACTCCTGTTAAGCTATCTCCTAATTTCTTTTGGTCGACATCATGTTGATATTGCCCTACTCCAATTGCTTTTGGTTCTATTTTTACCAATTCTGCTAATGGATCTTGTAATCTTCTTGCAATGGAAATAGCACCTCTTAAAGAAACGTTGATGTCTGGATATTCTTCTGTTGCAAGTTTGGATGCAGAGTAAACGGAAGCTCCCGCTTCTGATACAATGGCATAATGCACTTCTTTTTGGTATTTTTCTTTTACTTCTTTTATAACATCAGCTACAAATAATTCTGATTCTCTGGATGCGGTTCCGTTGCCAATGGCAAACATATCGACATTGTATTTGGCAATTAGGTTGATTAGAGTTTTCTTTGCTCCCTCTACATCATTTTGTGGCTCTGTTGGGTAAATTGTAGTGGTATCTAATAGTTTTCCTGTTTCGTCAATGACCGCTATTTTGCAACCAGTTCTGTAGGCTGGGTCAAAGCCAATTACAGTTAAGCCTTTTAAAGGTGCTCCTAATAATAATTGTTTTGCATTTTGTCCAAATACTTTGATAGCTTGTTCTTCTGCTTTTTCGGTTAAATCGGAACGAATTTCTCTTTCAATGGATGGTTCAATTAACCTTTTCCAACTGTCTAAAATGGTTTCTTTTAAATAAGAAGTAAATTGATTTTCGCCTTGCAAAATATCTTTCTCGATTGTGTTTAATATTTGTTCTTCTGGCTTTTCCATTTTTACTTTTAAAAATTCTTCTTTTTCTCCACGGTTAATGGCTAGAATTCTATGGCTTGGAAGGCGATTTACCTTTTCGCTAAATTCATAATACATTTCATAGTTTGACTTTTCGTCTGGCTTTGTGGCGCTTGTTTCAATGATTCCTTCTCGATAGGTAAGTCTTTTTATTTGCTTGCGGTACTTTGCATTATCTGAAATGTTTTCGGCAATAATATCTAGCGCTCCTGCTATTGCTTCTTCTTGCGTATTTACTTCTTTTTCTTGGTTAATATATTTTTGTGCAAGCTCCTCTATTGGTGTTTTTTCTTTTTGCATATAGATTATATCTGCTAAAGGCTCTAACCCTTTTTCTTTTGCAATGGTTGCTCTTGTTCTTTTTTTCTGTTTATATGGTCTATAAATATCTTCTACTTCAGCTAGGGTTTTGGCTGTTTCTAATGCAATTACAATTTCATCTGTTAATTTGCCTTGCCCATCTATAGAATTTACTACTTCTTGTTTTCTTTCTTCTAAGTTTCTTAAATATGTAAGTCTTTCTCCTAAAGTTCTTAAAATTTCATCGGAAAGTCCGCCAGTTGCTTCCTTACGATAACGCGCAATGAAAGGAATGGTATTTCCATCATCAATTAGTTTAATCGTTGCTTCTACTTGATTTTCCTTTACTTGTAATTCTTCTGCAATAATTTTTGTAATATTCAATTTCTTTGCCTCCCGAACAGTAGGGACGCCCCTTTTCGTTCCATTTTGGAACGCTGGGGACACCCCTTTATTTATTTTTCTTCACTTAGTATTTTTGTAATTTTGCTTCTACTAATTCCTATTTGTCTTGCAAGTTCTGCCTTCGTTGGCTTTATTTTCAGCGAATGATATAATTTTCTAATTAGTCTTTTATCTTCTTGCAGTTCTTCTTTTGTTATCTCTTCTTTTTCTATAAAAAATAAGATTTGTTGCTCTAGTTGTTCTTTATCAATTTTTTCTTCTTCTAAATCTTTAAATAAATCTTCATTATATTCTATTTGTAAAAATTCTTTTAAATAGTGATATTGTGAATGAAATATTGTTTTTAAAAGTTCTTCTGTAATAAATCCTGTTTTATGAATATAATCGTTGTAAGAAGAGTATGGATAATGTTCTTCTTTGCTTACAATACCTGCCTTTACAGGATTCATATGAACATATTTAATGCATTTTGTTAGATAATCTTGGTTATATAATTCTTTGCTTTTGAACCTATCTCGATATACATATCCTACTCTATTTTCGTGCTTGTTATAATGCATAGCATAAGTAGTATTCAGCCTTTCCATAAATTTTGTTAACTCCTGCATTTCTTCTGTATATAGAATAAGATGTGCATGATTATTCATAATACAGTAGGCTATTATTTTTACATTTTGTTTTTGTAGAAATATTTTCATTAACTCAATATACTTTTCCTTGTATTCTTTCTTATAAAATATTTCTTCTTTTTTGATTCCTTGAACCATTACATGGAAAAATCCATTTTCTAAATATTTACGTGCTATTCTAGGCATAATTAAACTCCTTTTTTTTATTTATGCCCCCTAAAAAAATTATTTCAGCCCCTATTTATATAAATTTCATTTTCTTTTGTTTTTTGGTTGAAGGGGTGTCCCCACCGTTCCATTTTGGAACGAAAAGGGGCGTCCCTCCTGTTCTATTCTATTCCTAAATATTCGTTATAAGTTACTTCTCTATCTGCTATTTTGTCTAGTTTAATGTCGATGATTCTATTGGCCACTGTTTGTGTTAATTGATGGTCGTGTGATGTAAATAAGATGTTTCCTTTGAATTTTTTCATTCCTTCGTTTAGCGCTGTTATACTTTCCATGTCTAAGTGATTGGTTGGCTCGTCCATGATAAGCAAGTTTGCTCCTGATAGCATCATTTTAGATAGTACGCATCTTACTTTTTCTCCTCCTGATAGCACTTTTACGTATTTTAGTGCTTCTTCTCCTGAGAATAACATTCTTCCTAAGAAGCTTCTTACGTAGGTTTCGTCTGGATCTTTTGAATATTGTCTTAGCCAGTCGGTAATAGTCATGTCTTCTTCGAATAAATAGTTGTTATCCTTAGGAAAATAGGTACTTGTGATAGTTGTTCCCCATTCTATTTCTCCTTCATCTGGCTCTAGCTCGCCTGCTATGATTTGGAATAATACGGTTTTTGCATTTTCGTTGTCTGCTAAAAATGCTATTTTATCTCCTTCTTTTACTACAAAAGATACATTATCCAATAGTTTTTCACCATTGATGGTTTTTGAAATATTTTTTACTTTTAGAATTTCTTTTCCTGGCTCTCTATCTGGCTTGAAGTCTATATATGGATATCTTCTATTAGATGGTTTGATTTCGTCTAGTTCTATTTTTTCTAATGATTTTTTTCTGGATGTAGCTTGCTTTGATTTTGATGCATTAGCACTAAATCTAGCAATGAAAGCTTGTAATTCTTTAATTTTTTCTTCTTTCTTTTTGTTTGCTTCTTTCATTTGTTTTGCTAGAAGTTGGCTAGATTCATACCAGAAATCGTAGTTTCCTGGATATACTTTGATTTGACCAAAGTCTACGTCTGCTATATGGGTACATACTTTATTTAAGAAGTATCTATCATGAGATACAACGATGACTGTGTTTTCAAAGTTGATTAAAAATTCTTCTAACCATGCAATGCTTTTTAAGTCTAAATCGTTGGTAGGCTCGTCTAATAGTAAGATGTCTGGATTTCCAAATAGGGCTTGTGCTAGTAATACTTTTACTTTTTCTTTTGCCTCTAATTCGCTCATTAGTTTATAGTGTTTTTCGGTTTCTATTCCTAAATCGTTTAACAGTTGAGCCGCATCAGATTCGGCATTCCAGCCATCTAGTTCAGCAAATCTTTCTTCTAATTTGGCTGCTTTCATTCCATCTTCTTCGCTAAAGTCTGGCTTCATATAGATGGCATCTTTTTCTTTCATTATGTTGTATAGTTCTTGGTTTCCCATGATAACCGTGTCCATAACGGTATATTCTTCAAAAGCAAAGTGGTCTTGTTTTAATACTGATAGTCTTTCTGTTTTTTCCATAGTGACTTCGCCTTTGCTTGGTTCTAGTTCTCCTGATAATACTTTTAAAAATGTTGATTTTCCGGCTCCATTTGCTCCAATAATGCCATAGCAACATCCTTTATTGAATTTGATATTGACATCTTCAAATAATGTTCTTTTTCCGAAGCGAATGGTTACGCCTATTGCATTTAACATGTTTTTTCCTCCTTGTTTTTTGTCTTTGCCATTATATATGATTTTTGCTTTTTTTTCAAGGGGCTTGGATGATTTTGGTAATTTACTTGATTTTATTATGTAAATGTTATAAAAGAAGGTAATAAGTTAAATAACTTACTACCTTCTTTTTTGTGTGTAATTTTTTGCATATTTATATTATGATAGATGATAAATATGCGTTTTTGTTTTTATGAATTTTGGTCAAATATTAGTTTTATTCCCCATAGTCCAGAAATTCCTACTAAAATATAGATAATTCTAGAGATAATAGAGAATCCACCAAAAATGGTTTCTACTAAGTTGAAATTAAAAATTCCAATTAGTCCCCAGTTAAGAGCACCAATAATAATTAATACTAATGCTATGGTATCTATTATTTTCATATTTTTCCTCTCCTTTTTTGTAATTTTAGTCTTATTATATGCTGTTTTTTCCTTTTTATACAAAAAATTTGATTTATCCTTTTCTTGAAAAAATTTTGAAAAAAGAAAGGGGTGTCCCCACCGTTCCAAAATGGAACGAAAAGGGGCGTCCCTCCTGTTCTTAGTCTAACATATCTTTTTTCTTTAGCCATATCATTGCTATTATTCCTAGAATTACTGAGAAAGCAACTACTGCATAAAAGGCAAATGGGCTATTTGAAAATTGCATTGGTACTTGTACGTTCATTCCCCAGTAACTTGCTATCATTGTTGGTATTGCAAGTATAATGGTTATTGATGTTAAAAATTTCATAACTCCATTTAAGTTATTGGAAATTATAGATGCGTAAGCGTCCATTGTTCCATTTAAAATGTCGCTATATATTTTTGCCATTTCGATTGCTTGCTTATTTTCAATGATGGAATCTTCTAAGATGTCTTCGTCTTCATCATATAGTTTTATTATTTTTCCTCTTAGTGTTTTTTCCATTACTACTTCGTTTGATTTTAAAGAGGTGGTAAAATACACCAAACTTTTTTCTAAACTTAGCATTTTTAATAATTCTTTGTTTTTTAATGAATTTTTTAGTACATTTTCTGCAATTTCGGTTTCTTTATTTATTTTCTTTAAGAATTTTAAATATAATTCTGCATTTTTATAAAATATTTGCAATATCATTCTACTTTTTTTGTAAGTTATTGTGTTTGTTTTTACTTTTTCTAGCTCTGATACAACTTTATTTTGTTTTAAACTTACTGTAATAAAATAATCATCTCTTACTACTATCATTCCAAGTGGCATTGTAGAATATACTTGCTCGTTGTTTTCTTTTTCAATTATTGGAACATCTATAATAAATAAAATGGTATTGTCGTCTTCTTCCATGTCAATTCTGGCCTTTTCTTCATAGTCTAAAGAATAACGAATAAAGTCCTCTTGTATTTTTACTTTTTTACATACTTTTTTGATTTCTTCTTCTGTCGGGGCGACCATGTTAATCCAATTTCCTTTTTTATATTCTTCTGTTTCTTCAATTTTGTTTGTTTCTAGATTAGTTTGATACATTTTTACCATTTTTTCACCCCTTTTTCTTTTTTATTATTATATCTATTTTTTCCTATTTATTCAACAAAATATAAAAGATTTCATTTTTTACTAATATTTTTTGAAATAACTGAAGGGGTGTCCCCACCGTTCCATTTTGGAACGAAAAGGGGCGTCCCTCCTGTTCCAAATGCAGATAGATGCTACTGGTATTAGAACTATTATGTATGGCACTATGTATCTTGATTTTGCTTCCCACAAAATATGAAATGCAAATCCACCAATGAAAATGGTGATTAAAAATAGTAGTTCTAGTGAAAGATTTTTTCTATTTTGTATTAAAACAATTAAGCTACATACACAACTAATTAGTAATAATGCTTTTTGATAAAAGGTTAATGGTCCTATTATATTTTCTAGTGGAACATAGTCTACATTATTGTTTTCTATTGCAGAGTATGTGTTTTCTGCCCACATTGAAGCAATTTTATCTCTATAAAATTCAAAAGCTTCTTTTTTATTTTGCATAAAATATGTTATTCTATTTTTTATTTCCTGTGGATATTCTTTTTTGGCTTTTTCTGGTTCTTTTAATGCTAATTCTCCTCTTGCTTCATTGTACCAACCTTTTCCTCTCCAACTTTCTTCCATTGCCATTAGGAAATAACTTACGTTTGGATATGCTTTGCTTTTATCCATGTTGTATTTGTTTAAATAATAATTTTTTACTAAAGATGATGGAACAATTGAAATTATTATATATGAAATTATAATTCCTATTTTTATTATATTTTCTTTCCATTGTCTTTTGGTTATTCCTTTTATTAAATTTAAAATTAAGTAAATTACTGTTGCTATAATAAATATTAGGCTATTCATTCTCATCATATATGCTATCATTGTAAATATTGAAGCCCATATTGGATATTTTATTTCGTTTGTTTCACTATAGCGCATCATAAAATAAACTGAGAATAAGCATAGCGCTAGGCTTGGAATATCTCCATATATGAAGGTTGTTAGCATTGGCAAAGAGATGAATGTGAATATTAGTGTAAATAGTAATACTTTATTTGTTTTGTATTGTTTTGATAGTTGCTGACTGATTTTATATAAGGCTATTACTATTGCTATTGTTGCTATAATGTTGAAGCCTCTTAAGATTGCAATTCCGTCAAAGTGAATTAGTCGAAATACTAGGCTAAATACAAAAGCTAATGAGATTTGTTGATGGTATGCTTGCATATAGTCTCTTAATGGAATTCCTGCATACGTTAAGTTTGGTAAGTATTCTTCTAAATTGTTTCTATAGAAGGTTTGTGCTAAGTTGCAAGCATGTATTTGGTCTCCTACAATGCCTGGTCTAATTATAATTACCCATGCTATTTGAAATATTATATATAGTGCAAATGCTGTCCTATAGCAGTATTTTTTTATTTTTTGCTTTTTATTTGTATCTTCACCATTGTATATTTTTTCATTTATGACTTTTGTTATTGAAAATATTATTATTCCTAGTGCTATTACTGATATGATATAAATTATTGAGTTTGTAGTAATTGTAATATGTTCAGATAAATCTAATTTTGCTGTATAAAATATATTTAAAATTATAACTATACTTAAAAATATTATTCCTATAATTTGAATGATTTTTTTCAATTGCTTTCTCCTTCCTTTTTCTTTGGCTTTTTTATGTTTCTATTTTAAAATTATATTTTCTTTATATTATATAATAATTTGAATTATTTTTTTCTCTTTGTTAAACGCATTATAACATATCTAGTTTAATGCGTCAAAATAGTATTTATGCATCCTATTGCACAATCCTTTTTTTTATGGTAAAATTCGTGCAACGGAGGCATTATATTTGCTTTTCCAAGTGAACTTAGAAAGGAATGGATTTTTTTATGTTCGAAAAATTGAAAAAAATAGATTTAAAATATTATCATATTGCAATTATTATAGTAGGAATTGTTTTTATTTCACTTTCTATATTTCATAGCAATATGTGGTTTGATGAAAGTTATTCTGTTGCTATTTCAAGACACTCTTTTTCTGAAATTTGGAATATTACAGCACACGATGTTCATCCTGCTTTTTATTATTTTTGTTTGCATATATTAAGCTTCTTTTTTGGAAGTAATTTGATTGTTTATCGTATTTTTTCTGCAACGACTATTGCTTTACTTGGTATTTTAGGTTATACCCATATTCGTAAAGATTTTGGCGCAAAGGTAGGTATTTTATTTTCTTTTTTAGCTTTATTTTTACCAGTTGCTAGTCAATATGCAGGCGAAATTAGAATGTATTCTTTAGGTATGCTTCTTGGAACTATTATGGCTATTTATGCTTACCGCATTTTTCAAGGAAAAATTGGTAAATTGACTTTCTTTTTCTTTGGTATTAGTAGTTTACTTGTTTCGTATACTCATTATTATGGTTTAATGCTAGCTGGCATTGTGAATTTACTACTTTTTGTTTATTTATGTATTCATAGAAAAGATAGAAAAAAGGATTTGATTGCTTTTGTTATAACTGCTGTTTTACAAGTTCTTGGTTATTTACCTTGGCTTATTTGTTTTATTACTCAATTAAAAGGTGTTTCTGGTGGATTTTGGATTACTTTATCTTTCCCTGGCACTATTTATGATATTTTAACTATGCAATATAGAGGTAATTTATCTTTTGCTCCTATTTTATTATCTACAGCTTTTTATGCTTATATTATTTTTCTTATTTCTTCTACTAAAAAAGAGGAAAGAAAACCTGGAGTTTTAGGCATTGCAATTTATATTTTGATGATTCTTATTCCTTTGGTTTTCTCTTTGTGTATGGCTAGTGTTATTTTATTAAATCGTTATTTATTAATTGCAACTGGTGTTCTTATTTTTGCTATTGCCTTTTTTATGGCAAAGGATACAAAGGCTTGGAGAGTTATTACTATATGTACTATTATTGTTGTGATGGCTATCTTTAGTAATATTAGTATGATTAAAGAAAATTATGCTGCAGCTAATAACGATTGGCTTGATTATATGAAAAATGAGATTGAGGAAGATGATATTATTGTTTATTGTAATGCAATTAATGGGGCTGTTATTACAACTAATCTTTCTAATTATTTTGATAATCAATCTTATTTTTATGATAAAGAACATTGGAACGTAGATGAGGCTTATAAATCTTATAGTCCTTATATGAAAATTGAAGATTCTTTAGAGAAAATTTTAGATGATTATCACGGCAGAATTTGGTTAATTGAAAGTGAGAATACTCATTCTTTACAAGATGAGATTGATGAAAAATATAATATTACAAAAATTGATAGCAAAGAGTTTAAAGCTCCTTATAAGAATTATACTTATACGATTGAGTTAATTGAAAAATAGAAAGTTTTCCATAAAGGTACTAAAAAAGAGAATATTATACTAATTTATATAGTAAAATATTCTCTTTTTGATTTTATAAGTATTGTTTATGATACTTTTATTTTATGTCTTTATAGTTTTGATTTTTCTTATAAATTAAAACTAAAGCTATTAATGTTATTACAATGCTAATTCCTGCTATCATACTTACACCAGTTTGTGGAATTTGACCTGTGGCAGTTGTTCCATCTTGTCCTGCACTTGCTCCGCCATCTACTTGATTTTGTCCTGCACTTGGCTGTTTGTTTTCTTCTTGTTCTTTTACTTCTGCTAATTGAATTTTTGGACTACTATTTAAAGTTACTACATAATCTTTAGCATCTATATCTTTATAAGTTAATTCTACTTTTTCATTTGTTGCTATTGTTTTATTTAATAATTCTGCATTTTGCATATCTTTTATTTTTAGTTTATATCTTAAAGTAGCTACTTCTTCTCCTTTTAATGTATCAATATCCCATGTAATTGTTTTTGTTTCTGGATCTATTGCCTCAGTTACATTTCCTACAGATGGCTCTCCAACATAAGAAAACTCAAAATTGTCTGTGATGTCTTCTGGGAAATAATCTACTATTTTTACTGTGTTGATTGGATTTTGTACAATTTCCATTACGTTTGTTAAAATATCATTTGTAACAACATTATTTACATTGGCTGATTGCACTAAGTAATATTTTCCTGCTGTTGGAGCACTTGTTGTTCCAAATATTCTTTCTACTGCTTTTAAATCTTCTTCAAAATTATATCCGGCATATTCTTGGCCATTTTTATCTGTATGCCCATCTTCTGCAGACATTCCTGTCATCATAGATATAATATGATATCCTTCTTTATCTAATCTTTGAAGTGTTTCTTTTGTATTATTTTGTACTACTAATGCTTCTTCTGTAGTACTATCGTTACTTGCATTATTACCTTTTACATCTGCAGTTGGTACACCATCTGTTAATAATACTATAATTTTATTTTTGCAAGAACTTGAAAAGCTTTGTTCAGCTCTTTGTAGACCTGCATCAATATTGGTACCTGCTTCTGTTTTCATAGAATTTAATGTATCTAGAGCAGATAAGATTTTATTTCGATCGTTTGTTAGTTTTAATCCTAAAGTTGCATTAGAAAGTCCTGCTGAACCAAACCATCCACTAACTCCATGAAAATGTACAATACCAATATTTACATTATTACTATTATCAAAGATTGCATTTACAAGTTGTTTTGTTGCTGGGATTATAATTTCTTTTCTTGTTTGCCCACTGCTTGTTACAAAATCCATACTTGGAGAATTATCAATTACAAGCATTACTTCTGTTGTTTCATCTATTTGTTCTTCTTTTTTGGTGTTTGCTAGTTTTAGTTCAATGGTTACTTCTCCTGTGCTAGGATTAGAATCTACTATTGTCTTTGAAAAATATCCTTGGTCATTTTCCAAATATTTTGTTTCACTTGCTTGTTCTATTACATTTAGTGCAGTTTTCAAATCTGCTGCAAAAACACTAGAACATAGCATTAATGTAATTAAACCTATACTTCCTATTTTTTTTATTATTTTCATTTTTTCTCTACCTTTCACTTTTTATCTATGAGTATATTTACATTTGTGTTTCATTAGATTTATTGTCATTCCTGTGTAAAATAGCATATGCTACAAGGCATATTAAACCTATCCATAAAACATAGAAACCTAACCCATAGTCCATATATTTAGTATTAAAATTTAGATGAATATGTAAGTAAAGTGCAAATGCTACTGCAAGAATGGTTGGTATAAGCGAATATTTAGAATTATTTAATTCTGAAATTTTTTTACCTATTCCTGTGTTAAATAATGAAGGAATGTACTTTTCTACGATATCTTTAAAAATGAATAATAAATTGGCTACTGCTAAAACAATAACTATTTTTCCTTCCCAATAATTTATTAAAGATATTGATCTAGAAATTCCAAATAATGAAAATGTGAAATAATGTAATATAGTTCCTAAGATTAAACATACAATTCCTATTACTGCTAATATTCTTGTATTTTTTATTTTTTCTAAAATTGTGTTCATTTTTTGTTTTCCCCCTTTTATTTTATATTTGTTATTGTATTTAAAACAGTTTCTGTTAAATTTTGACCACTTACCCTTGTGTTATTTGCACTTGTCATTTTTGAATTCGTAAGTCCTGTTTGGTGTTTCATTAATTTATCTTCTTTGTTTAAATTAAATATTTTTTTCTTTGTTTCTGTTTCGTAGTGATGTCTTGCATTGGTGTTGCGGTATTTTATATACATATAGAAGAAATAGATAAATCCTGCAAGTAAAAATATAAATTTATAATCAAAGTCAACTATTAACATCAAAATAAATGCTAATAATTCTATTAATGCTGAAACTCCTAATAGTTTTGGCTTATGTATTGGTACACTTCCCATTGTTTCTTTGGTTCTTGCGTTAACTGCTACATAATGTAATATACTATTGTTTTCGCCTTTTTCTTCTTTATAACTATATAACCATACTGGCAAATATGCTGTTTTCCATTGTTTTCCTTTTACTTCAAGTTGTTCTACTTGCCAATTTACTCCTCTATCATATTCTTTTATGGTGTCATTTGCTGCAAATCTTGCAACATCTTTTGATTGTGTATCTACTATTGGTCTTAATTGTTCTACGTTTGTGTCTCGTCTTTCCGATGTATATCCTTTTAGATAATTTGCATTGTATTTTACACAATTTTCCATATCAAATGGCATTATTGCATTTATTACGTTGTTTGTTTTGTTTGAAGTTTTGTTTAGTTTATCAGAGCTTGATTCTACTGTAAGTCCTTCTATGGTTAGGTCGAAGTCACGTTCTACTTGATATAAGTCTGCATCATAATAGGTTGTTCTATTATTTCCGCTTCCTCTTGTGTACCTTCTAACTTCGTGTTCTCCATGTCCTGCAAAATGTGCATGTGAGTTAACATCTACTGACATATATGGGAAGTAAACTCCCATGATATTATTAGTTGTGAATTCTTCTCTAAATTTTGGATGTGCAAAGAATTTTCTTTTTCCAACAAAGTTTTCTATTTGTTGTTTTGCTTCATCTCTTGTTACATGAAATGGTAATACTACGTCTGGAACTGCTCCATTTGGTATTTGTTGATTTATTGATAATGTGTTTCTACACCAGTGACATCTTGCTTGTGTGCTTTCTGATGTATCTATTACTACTTCTGCTCCACAGCTACTACATTTTAGGGTTATAACATTTTGAGTATCTTCTACGATATCTTGTGTTCCTGAACCCATAATTTCGCCTTCTAATTTGCTTATGTCTGTTTCCATTCCTTGTATTTTTTCTGGCTCAAATTCATTTCTACAAAAATTGCATCTTAATTGCCCTGTTTTTGCATTTACTGAAATGTCTGTTGAACCACATTTAGGGCATTTGTTTTGTCCGTCTTTTGCTCCTTCGTCTGTTTTTACTATTTTAGGTTCTTGCCCTAAAATTGGGTTAATTGCCATTTGTTACACCCCCAATATTTTCTTCTTTTGTGCATCATAGTCTTCTTGTGTGATTAGCCCTTCATCAAGCATTTTTTTGTATTTTGCTAATTGTTCATAAGGATCTTCTTGTGGTTGTGTATTTCCTGTTGGTTGTTGTACTGCATTCATGACTCCTCCTGCGCTATTTAATCCCATTCCCATAAATGCCATTCCAGATCCTCCACCATTTTCTCCTGCTGCTTGCATTCCACGTGCTACAGATTGTTGCATAAATGAGTTTCCTCTTGCTCCTGAAAGTGCGTCTGCTTTTTTTACATCTGATAGTAATGCTTTTGTGTCTTCATCATATTCAATTGCTTGAATTGCAACTTTTACTATTTCAAGTCCTCTATCTGTTTTCCATTGGTAACCTTCTTCTACTGCTTGTGATAGGCTCTGTGCAAAGCCTATTTGGTCTCCTTGTATTTTTGTAATTCTATTTCCTTTGCTTGGATCGTTTGTATAGTTTGAAAATGCTGCTGATAAACTGCTAACTACTTCATTAAATAGTTGTGCTCCTGCATCATTGTCCATATCTGCAAAGTCAAATATTCCATTTTGTGTTAGATAACTTGCTGGAACAAAGTTTTTTATAAATAAGATTGGGTCAATTATTTTTAATGTATATGTTCCTCTTGTTACTGCTCCTACTTGTGCATTTAGATATGCATCATCCCAGTAAATTTCAGATTGTGTTCCAAATTTGTTGTTTGGTATTTCTTTTAAATTTACATAGTACGCTGATTGGTTTGTACTTGGTTGTCCACCATATTTAAATCTTTGCCAACTTTGTGATATAAGTGATGATACTATTCCATCTCCTGCAAATATTGATTTTGCATTAGGATCTTCTGATGTAAATGTAAATCCTCCTGGTTCTGTAATTAAACCTGTTAATGCTCCATCTTGCATTGTGATAAGTCCCATTCCTTCTGGTACTAATATTTTGCTTCCATTTGTAATGTTGTTTTCTGAACTTTTTGTGTTTGATCCTCTACCTGCATTTGTCTCTTGCTTTACGGCTGGAATGATTCCAGCTGTTGCTGGTGCTCCTGCCATTGGTACTATATAGTCTACCCATTGATCTGCAAATGTTCCTCCTATTGCTCCTGCAAATGCTTTAATAAATCCCATAATAATCTCTCCTTTTTCTATTTTTCATTTTTCTAATTAATTTCATAATAGTATATTTTTCGATTATTGTAAACATTTTTGTACATTTTGTCATATAAATTTAATATTGTAATATTTTTGTAATACTTTACTATTATATGTCATTATTATAGTAAATATATTTGATAGTTAATTCACGCGATAAAAAAGGCAAATACTAAAAATAGTACTTGCCTTTTTGGTGCGCCATCGCGGGATCGAACCGCGGACCTTCTGATTAAGAGTCAGCTGCTCTACCAGCTGAGCTAATGGCGCTTGTGAACAACTCCTATTATACGACGAATGTAATAGTTTGTCAATCATTTTTTCTAAGAAAAAATAACACGAATTTTTACTATTCCGTGTTATTTTCTTTTTTAATTTTTGCTTATAATTTGTTCTAATGGGCTATATGTATCACTTGAAAGTAATGTTCTAGATATTAATGCTCCATTGTATTTTACTACTTTATAGGTAACACTTTTTGCTCCATTTGAGCCATATTGCGTGATTTGTTCTGTTCCTTTTGGTAGTTTTGTATCTTTTACATAGTTTATTGTATATGGAATTACTTCTGTTACTGTGCTTTCAATGCTTACTTCATATTCTTTTTCTTCTTTTATTCCATATATTTCAGTGGTTACTACTCCATTTTTTACACTTGATACAATTTTTATTGGATATTTTCTTGTATTTTTAAAGCAAAAGTCAATTGTTCCCCAAGATACTGTTGCATCTCTTCCTGCTGTTACATAAGAGGTTAGAAAACGATGATTACTTCTTTGTGTTATTTCTAAATTTGCATATATAACTGCATTATATAATGTTGAAGATAGTTGGCAAATACCTCCTCCTATTCCATCTACTACTTTTCCTCCAGAGTAAACAGCCGCTTCTTTATAACCTTTAGCAATTGTTCTTTCTCCTACAATTTTATTGTAAGAAAATGTTTCTCCCGGCAAGATGACTGTTCCGTTTATTTTTTCAGAGGCTAGTTCTAAGTTAGTTACTCTATTTTGATTACTTATACTATAAGTGGTAGAGAACGTTCCCAATAAATGTGGAAATGCTTTTTCTCCTAGCTTCTCTGTTGTTACTTCTGGAATAGTTATTGATAATGGAATAATATATTCGTCTTTTTCTTCTTGCAATAATGCTTTTGCTTCCTCTGTTGAAATTGCAAAGTCAATTCCATTGATATGTGGATGTACTTCTAATGGCTCTTGTGTAATGGATGCATCTTGCGCTTCTTTATATATTTCTTCATGTATTTTTTCTATATTTATTTCTTCTGGTGAAACTTCTTTAACAGGAATGGTAAACTCTCTATTTTCTTCTTGTAACATTATTTTTTCTAATTGTTTTTGAAATTCTGCTTTTTTTACTTCTATTCCTCTTTGCCCTTTTGTTATTATAAGTTGGTTTTCTTCTATATAATAGTTACTTTGTTTTATTGCATTTGGTAATTTTGCATTTAATTCTTCTATTTTTTTATCTATTTCTTCTTGTTTTAATGTAATATCAGCTTTAATTTTTTTTGAAAATAATAAGGAAAATAAAATTTCATAATTATCTTTTATAATATTTCCAGATTTTCCTACAGAACATGCTTCTTTTACTGCTTTATCAATGTCCATAGAAGCACTAAATTGTTCTATTGTGATATTTTCTTCTAATTCTTCATAAAACACTGTAATATTTTTTAGTGCTACTTCTTTGTACCAATTTTGCATTTTTTGTGTTGCTTCTTCTTGTGTTAAATTTGAAACATCGACTAATCCAATTTTTACTCCTTTTGCTATTTTATCGCTCCCCATATTTAACAATGAAAAGATTATTGAAAATAACAATAAAAATGATAGTAATATTGCAAAAGTTATGAATATTACTTTTATATTTGAATTTTTCCATTTTTGGCTTCTCTTGTTTATTCTTCTTGACATCTCTTTCTCCTATTCTTATCTTTATACTATCATATCGCAAATGTTTTTACAATATTACAAATATTACATTTTTGTAATATTGTATTTACTTATAGACAAATTTTGTTTTTTTCTATATAATAATGGCAAATCTTGTAGAAAGAGGTTGTTTTTATATGTTAGGTAGTATGCTTTCTAAAATTAGAAAAGAAAAAAAGATGACAAAAATGGCACTTGCTAAAAAGACAGATATTAATATTGGACATTTAACACATATTGAAAAAGGTGAAAGAAATCCTAGTCATAAGGCGTTAAGGAGTATTACTAATGCTTTGGGTGTTCCTTACCAAATTATATCTCATTTATATGATAAAAACATAACAGAAGATGATGAGAGATGTAAAATGATAAATCATTTATCTTATAACAAGGTCTTGGCTGTAGATTCTTACTCACAATTTATTGATTGTCCTGCTAATGTTCCTAATACTTCTGTTGCTCTAAAAATTGAAGATGATAGTATGGTTCCTTACTTTGAAAAAGGTTCGTATGGATTTTTAGAGTTAAATGTACCTTTACGTAATAAGGATGTAGGTTTATTTTTATATAATGGTCGCTTTTTTGTTAGAAGATTTATTATTCGTAAAGATAAGTTAGTTTTAAGGGCAGATAATAAAAATTACAATGATATTGATTTAACAGAAGATGACAATTTTACGATTATTGGAAGATTGTTTAATGGTAATAAAATGTAATATTTTGAAAAATTTTTGTTGAAAATGCTTGAATATTGTATTTTTTAATATTATAATGTCATTGCAAAAGATAAAGTTTAAGGAGAAAAATTATGGAATTGGTAAAAAATATATTCTTTAATACAGATAAAATTATAGAAGGTAATAAAGTAAAGATATCTTATGTTGGATATTTATTTCAAAATGGTTCAGAAGAAGTTTATTTGCACTATGGTTTTGGAATGAATTGGGACAATGTTTCTGAAGTGAAGATGGAGAAAACAGAACTTGGTTTTCAATGTGAAATTGATATTTTAGATGGCGATTCTTTAAATCTTTGCTACCATAATGAAAATAATGAATGGGATAATAATTTAGGTCAAAATTATACTTTTTCTATTGAAAAAAAAGAATTAGAAAATGATTTTGAAGAAGAGACTGCTCTAGTTGTTACTAAAGAAAATGGTATGCAAATGCATAAAGGTTTGAGAAAAACTTACATTTGGAGTAAAAAAATTAAGCTTGCTATTTATAAACTTATCACTTGTGTTCCTAAAATTATTTCTGGCAATTATAAAAGAAAAGTAAGCGAATAATTGCTATTGGCTTACATACAAAACTTTTTAAGGCCTTACGCTTTGTCGTAATGCCTTTTTTGTATTTTTTCATTATTAATATTCCTTTAAAATATTTGACAAAATTAGCTTTTGAGTTTAAAATTAAAGGTGATTTTAGTTAGTTTTTCCTTATTTTCAATGTAGGAAAAGAAAGGAGACAAATAAGTATATGAGTAACTTATTACATGTTGGACTAGATGTTGGATCCACTACTGTTAAAATTGTTGTAATGGACGAAGATTTAAATGTAATTTATTCTAACTATCAACGACATTTTTCTGATACAAAAAATACTGTTTGTAATGTATTAGAAGATTTAATAAAAAAATATAAAGACTGCGAATTTACTGTTGCTCTAACTGGCTCTGGTGCTATGTCGGCAGCAAAATTTTTAGATTTACCTTTTATTCAAGAGGTAGTTTCTTGTAAAAGAGCGGTAGAAAAATATATTCCAAAAACTGATGTTGTAATAGAACTTGGTGGAGAAGATGCTAAAATTATTTACTTTGATAAATCAATTGAACAACGTATGAATGGAACTTGTGCTGGTGGAACTGGTGCTTTCATTGACCAAATGGCTTCTTTATTAAACACTGACACAGAAGGTTTAAATGAACTTGCCAAAAATCATAAAATGATTTATCCAATTGCTTCTCGTTGTGGTGTTTTTGCAAAAACCGATATTCAACCTTTATTAAATGAAGGTGCTGCCAAAGAAGATATTGCGGTTTCTATTTTCCAAGCTGTAGTAAATCAAACGATTAGTGGTTTGGCACAACGGAAGGCCAATTCGTGGAACTGTTGCCTTTTTAGGAGGTCCTTTAAATTATTTATCTGAACTTCGCAATCGTTTTATTGAAACTCTTCATTTAGATGAAGAACATATTATTGTTCCAGAAGAAGCTCATTTATTAGTTGCAAAAGGTGCTGCTTTAGATTCTTTAGAGGCTCATCCTATTTCCAATGAAAAATTAAAAAGTAAAATAGAAGTGTTAAGAAATTCTCATGATGATACCACTCACCCTTTGGCACCTTTATTTAAAACAGATATAGAATATGAAGAATTTAAGAAAAGACATGAAAAAGACCAAGTTAAAAAAGGAGAACTTACAAATTTTAAAGGTGATGTTTTTGTTGGTATTGATGCTGGTTCTACTACAACGAAGTTAGTTGTTATTGATAGAGAAGGAACGCTTTTATACTCTTTATATGGAAGCAACGAAGGAAATCCTTTGCAAAGTGTTATTAAAATGTTAAAGCAACTATATTCTGTTCTTCCAAAAGAAGCTATTATTCGTTATAGTGGCGTTACCGGTTACGGTGAAAAACTAATTCAAACTGCTTTAAATGTTGATTTAAACGAAATTGAAACTATTGCTCACTATACTGCTGCCAAAGAATTTATGCCAAAAGTAACCAGTATTGTGGATATTGGTGGGCAAGATATGAAATATATTCGTATGAAAAATGGCGCTATTGACAATATTATGCTAAACGAAGCTTGTTCTTCTGGTTGTGGTTCTTTTATTGAAACTTTTGCAAAAAGCTTAAATCTTTCCATTGAAGAATTTGTAGAAAGTGCTTTAGAAGCAAGAAGACCAGTAGATTTAGGTTCTCGTTGTACCGTTTTTATGAATTCAAAAATTAAGCAAGCACAAAAAGAAGGATATAGCGTAGGTGATATTTCTGCAGGACTTTCTTACTCGGTTATAAAAAATGCCATTCAAAAGGTAATGAAAGTAAGAGATGTAAAAACTTTAGGAGCCCATATTGTAGTACAGGGTGGAACTTTCTATAATGATGCTGTCTTACGTGCTTTTGAGTTAATTGTTGGTAGAGATGTTGTAAGACCAGATATTGCAGGTTTAATGGGTGCTTATGGTGCAGCCCTTCTTTCTAAAGAGCAATATGAAGCAAATTTAGATATGGAATATCATTCTACTCTTTTAGGATTAGAAGAGTTAGATAAACTAGAAATTACAACTTCTCACGTTCGTTGTAATGGTTGTGAAAATCACTGCTTGCTTACCATTAACAAATTTAGCAATGGAGCAAAACATATTTCTGGAAATCGTTGTGAAAAGGGTGCAGGACTTGTTTCTGAAACAAAGAATTTGCCAAATGTTATGAAATATAAATATGAAAGATTATTTTCTTACACACCTTTAGAAGAAGATAAGGCTCCTCGTGGAACTATTGGAATTCCTAGAGTTTTAAATATGTATGAAGATTATCCTTTCTGGTTTACGTTCCTTACTAACTTAGGTTTTCGTGTTATTCTTTCTGAAAAAAGTAATAGAAAAACCTATGAAAAAGGAATGGAATCTATGCCATCAGAGTCTGTTTGCTACCCTGCAAAACTTTCTCATGGTCATATTGTATCTTTAATAAAGCAAGGAATTACTACTATTTTTTACCCTTGTGTTCCTTATTCAAGAAAAGAATACAAAAAAGCAGATAATCACTATAACTGCCCTATTGTTATTTCTTATTCTGAAGTATTAAAGAATAACGTAGAAGAATTACAAGATAAAAAAATTACTTTCTTAAATCCATTTTTACCTTTTGAAAGTAAGCATTTAGCTGAAACTATGATGGATTTACCAGAATTTAAAAAATATAATTTTACGAAAAAAGAACTATTAGAAGCAGCAAAAAAAGCAGAAGAAGAATATCAAAATTATAAAAATGACATTCGTAAAAAAGGTGAAGAAACGCTAAAATACATAAACGACAACAAATTACATGGTATTGTGTTAGCAGGTAGACCTTATCACACTGATCCTGAAATCAACCATGGAATTGATACTTTAATTACTTCTTTAGGTCTTTGTGTTTTAACAGAAGATAGTATTTCTCATTTAACAGAAGCTAAACGACCTTTAAGAGTAGTAGATCAATGGGTTTACCATGCAAGATTATATGCTGCAGCAGATTTTGTAGGAAAACACAATAACTTAGAATTAGTACAATTAAATTCTTTTGGTTGCGGTGTAGATGCCGTTACCACAGACCAAGTAGAAGAAATTTTATCAAGTTATGGCAAAATGTACACTTTAATAAAAATTGATGAAATTAACAACTTAGGTGCTGTACGTATTCGTATTCGTTCACTTTTAGCTAGTATGAAAAAACGTGAAACATTAGATTTAAAGCAAGAAAACGGAAATTATGAATGTAATAAAGTTATTTTCACGAAAGATATGAAAAAAGATTATACCATTCTAATTCCACAAATGGCACCAATTCATTTTGAATTATTAGAAGCAGCAGTAAAATCTTCTGGCTATAAAGTAGAATTATTAAGAGAATGCACAGACCATACTGTAGAAACTGGTTTAAAATATGTTAATAACGATGCTTGTTATCCTTCTATTTTAACCACTGGTCAAATGATTGAAGCACTTCAATCTGGAAAATATGATTTAGATAGGACTGCTTTAATTATGTCACAAACAGGTGGTGGATGTAGAGCAACTAATTATATTGGATTTATTCGTAAAGCATTAAAAGATGCCGGTTTCGAGAAAGTTCCTGTTATTTCTTTCAATGTTGTTGGTATGGAAAAAATGCCTGGATTTAAAATTACTATTCCTTTAGTTGAAAGATTACTAAAAATGGTTGTATATGCCGATTTACTTCAAAAAATGCTTACAAAAAATAGAGCTTATGAAGTAAATAAAGGTGAAACTCAAAAATTATTTGATACTTGGATGGAAAAATGTAAGAAACTTCTTGAAAAATCAACAATGAGTGAATTTAAACAAAGTATTTATGATATTGTAAATGATTTTGAAAAAATTGAGCTTGATACTTCTGTTCAAAAACCAAAAGTAGGAATTGTAGGAGAAGTGTTAATTAAATACCATCCTTTTGGAAATAATTTTGTTGCTAACAAATTAGAAGAAGAAGGCGCAGAAGTTATTCTTCCTGATTTTATGGGATTTGTAAAATTTATTGCAACACATAAAATTACTTTTAATCAACTTATTAAAACAGACCCATTAAAAGCAAAGATTTTCAAAACTGCTATTAAATTGATTGATATTTTGGAAAAAGATGTGCGTATCGCACTAGCTAATTCTAAAAAAGGTTATTTACAACCATGTGATATTTGGCACTTAGAAGAACAAGTTAAAGATGTGCTATCTATTGGTAACCAAACTGGTGAAGGTTGGTTCTTAACTGCCGAAATGATTGAATATATGGAACATGGTATTCCAAATATTGTGTGTGTTCAACCATTCGCTTGCCTTCCAAATCATGTTGTAGGAAAGGGAGTTATTAAAACGATTCGAAATAAATACCCAGAAGCTAATATCTCTCCTATTGACTATGACCCAGGTGCTAGTGAAGCTAACCAAACGAATAGAATTAAATTACTTATGACTGTAGCTAAAGATAATTTAAATAATCAAAATAAATTTAAAAAAGCTGTTGAAATTGAAAATATGGTGGAAGAAGAAAAAATAAACATATAAGATAAAAAAGAATACTGTTAAATAAAAATACATATTCTAAACTAGAAATTCGAAAACAAAAATTCCAGTGAGAAATCGCTGGAATTTTTGTATACTGTTTTTCTTACAAATTATTTTAATCTACATAAAGTACAACACGGAAGGAAATTTCAGCAGCTCTGTGAGTACTGCTACCATTGCTACGAGTGCTCGTATACTTCCCATTGTTAGGATAACCTCCTCCTCGGTTAACACATGGAATTTTGTTGTCATCAGAATAGGTCTCTGTTGTCCATTCATAACAATTACTTGCCATATCATAAATATTACATACTTGATCAGTTGTATTATCTTCTCCATCATCTATTCTTTGTCCTGTATTTTCTACTGTTTCACTTGTATTTTTGCTCTGTTGCCTTGAATAATTTTCTTTTCCCGAATATTTCTGTATGAATATAATAGCAGTATCCCATGCATAACTATTTACTAAATCAGTAGAAAAACTACTATTATTTTCATACATTGCTTGAGATGCAATTACTGCTTCTGGTTGAGTTATCCAATTCCATAAATCTCCGTTGCTATAGCTTGATGGTTTTGAACTTCCTCCTACTGCTTTTATTGATGGCTTACTTAATGCTTTATTTTCTCTTCCATAACTCGCTTCATATCTTGCTATATAATAACCACCATTATCTTTCGTACTTTTCTTAAATGACTCTATATCTTTTGCTATTGTATTTTTATACTCATCACTATTATGAGTTATAATTGTATCTTCTGTATAAGAATTACTTGTCATATCTTTCGGTTGTCCTTGTTCATCAAATATATATCTTTGTAATGTAATTGTAGTAGTCTTTCCATTTTTTTCTTTAATTTCTCCTATTGGTATCCATATAAACTGATTTTGTTCATTATCTTCTATCACTATTCCATCTTGTACAGATGGAATAGCATTTCCTGTATAATTATAATTTACTGTTATGTCTTCAATTGCACTTACTATATGGAAACCTTTTGGAATTACAACTGGATTGTTGTACTCATCATATACAATTGTGTTTTCATTAACTGTTTTTTCTTTTCCTAAATAATTTTTTATTTGTGGTTCTTTGGGTGGCTTTAATGCATTTTCTTTGTCTACAATTTCATCATATATACTATTCAACATTACTTGTTCATTAACTTCTGATTGCTCTATTTTCTCTTTCGCTTCTATTGCTTTTTTTAAAATTCCATCTTCTCCTAGTATAAGATTAATACTTACTCCTGCTAATATAATTAATATTATAATTGTTACAACTAGTGTAATTAATGTTATACCATCATTTTTTTTAGGTTGCTTTCGTTCTTTTTTCATTTGTTTTTCAACTCCTTTATTTTTTTTATTCTATTCTACCTTTTTTTTAAAAGCAATAAAATAAAAGAATTTTATTTATCACAATTTTACATAAATTTAGTTTTTATTTTTATTATTCTTATAAAATATCTAAACTTTTTTTATATTCTAATTTTTTATTTATTTTTAATAACTTGTTAATATTTTTTATTTCTTTTATTTTTCCTTTCATTTCAATATAAGTTAATTGATATAAATAATTTATTTTTGATTTATCTAGCAAAGATATATCTTTCGTTTTTATTTTTAATAAATAATCTACACCTTCTAATTCATAATTAGATAATTTATCTTCCCTATTTTCTTTTAATATTTTCCATGGAACATTTTCTCGAATTCCTCTGTCTATTAAATATTCATTTTTATATTGTGTTGGTTCAAAAATTTCGAGGGTAACTACAACTTGCTCTAACTGCTTTTCCTATATCCATTATAAATATTTTTAATTGAATATATGGAACATGGCATTCCAAATATTGTGTGTGTTCAACCATTTGCTTGCCTTCCAAACCATGTTATAGGAAAAGACCAACTATAAAAAGTCAAGCATTTTTTGAAAAAAATTAAAAAATTTTTTCAAGATAAAAATAGACATCATAA
>CANQXD010000027.1 GCA_947627755.1 uncultured Clostridia bacterium
TGTACTGATTCTCCATTTAAAATTGACTCTTTTTTTGTAATGTTATAATCTCTAAATTCTCCAATGTATTTTTCATCGATTCCTATATCTATGTTTTCAAATAACTTTTTATGATATTGTTTCAATGTTAAATAATTAAATGTAAATGCATTATCATTTAATATTTTTACTATTTTTACTGACACTTCATCTGCTTGTCTTTCACTTTTATCTGTTTTTTCGTTGTCAGCATTTTCATAATACTTTCTTACTTGTTCTTCAACAACCTCATAACTTTTCTTACCAACAATATTTTCAGTTGCTAAATCTACCATATATTTAGAAGGTGTAAGATTATCTACTGCTTGCAATCCAAATGCAATATTCCAGTTTAATTGACGTTCTTTAGAATCTTTGGTTTCACCAATTTTTTCATATTTAATTTTATCTAAATAGTCTTTTTTCATTGAGAACTCCTTTAATTTTATTCTTTTATAAAATTCTTTTCTGTGTCACAATATAATGTAATTGTTTTTACAATTAATTTATAATTCTATATCATTTTCAATACTATCTTTACTCACTATATTTATAATTTCATCTGCACATTCTTCAGCAGTTTTCCCATCCGTTTCGCATATATAGCTTGCTAACTGTTCATTGTATCCACAATCTATAAAATGCTTATTATGTTCTATCTTCTTTGAAGGGTTTTTATGATGTTCCCTTACTCTTATTCTTTCTGCTAATATTTTTTCACTTATTTCTGGATTTCTACTTGGTTCTATTAAAACTACATTTTTAAACTTTGACATCATTTTCTGTAATTGCATTCTATAAATTAAATTTTCTTGTATTGAATGACCTGCACCAAAATTTATTATTGAAGGTTCTTTTAATTCAGAAAGAACATATCCTACAAGTGCTAGTTCTCGTAATTTAAACGCATCGATAGCACTTATTCTGTCATAATATTTCGCTAATTGTTCTCTACTATCCAATGATACTAAAGGCATTTCAGTTTTTTCCGACATTACTTTATTTATAGTGGATTTTCCTGCACACATTGGTCCAATAAAAATTACTGATTTATCTGTAACTGTTTTAGGAATATCTTTGCTTATTATTTCTTCACATTATTGTTCTATCAATTGCATTATTTCTTTTCTATTCATTTTATTTACCTTATATTTTTAATGCTATCAGACAAATTTCATTAAAATTTTGTCTTTTTATGTGTTATTTATAAAACTGCTACAATACTTTATTTTACTGTCTTTAAGCCTTTTTAAAACCTATTAAAACTTTTTAGAATTTTTCAAATGTTCTATGTCAAAGGTTTCATCGTTGGAAATAATAAGACATCTCTTATAGATGCAGAGTCTGTTAAAAGCATAACTAAACGGTCTACACCTATTCCAAGTCCTCCTGTTGGAGGCATACCATATTCTAGTGCATTAATAAAGTCTTCGTCCATCATATTTGCTTCTTCGTCTCCTGCATTTCTTGCTTCTACTTGTTTTTTAAATCTTTCATATTGATCGATTGGATCGTTTAATTCAGAATAAGCATTTCCATATTCTCTAGTTCCAATAAATACCTCAAAACGTTCTGTTAAGCGAGGATCTGATGGTTTTCTTTTCGTTAATGGAGATACTTCTACTGGGTAATCATAAATAAATGTTGGCTGAATTAAAGTTTCCTCTACTTTTGCTTCAAATACTTGGTTTATGATTTCTCCTCTTGTTAGTTTTAGTTCATCTAATTCTACATTTAAACTTTCTGCTGCTTTTTTTGCTTCTTCGTCTGTTTCAATTTCGTTAAAGTCTATTCCTGTTACTTCTTTAATGCTGTCTATCATAGAAATTCTTTTCCATGATGGTGTTAGGTCAATTTCAGTTCCTTGGTAAGTTATTTTTGTGGTTCCTAATACTTTTAGAGCCACTTTTGAAATAATTTCTTCGGTAATATCCATCATGTCGTTATAATCTTCGTAAGCAGAATATAATTCAATGTTTGTAAACTCAGGATTGTGCTTAATATCCATTCCTTCATTACGGAACATTCTTCCCATTTCATATACTTTATCAAAGCCTCCAACAATAAGTCTTTTTAAATATAATTCATTTGCAATTCTTAAGTACATATCCATATCTAAGGTGTTGTGGTGCGTAATAAATGGTCTTGCTGCTGCTCCACCTGCAATTGTATTTAAAATTGGAGTTTCTACTTCTAAGTAACCTTTTTCGTTTAAGATGTTTTTAATTTCTTGTAAGATTTGCACTCTTTTTAAGAAGGTATCTTTTACTTCTGGATTCATAATTAAATCTACATATCTTTGACGATAACGTAAGTCTGTATCTTTTAAACCATGGTATTTTTCTGGAAGTGGTCTTAAAGATTTTGAAAGTAAAGTTACTTCTTTTGCATGAATAGAAATCTCACCAGTTTTTGTTTTAAATACAAAACCAGTAATTCCAATAATATCTCCTATATCGTCTTCTTTAAATTGTTTGTAACTTTCTTCTCCTAGCTCGTTAATGCTAACGTAACTTTGTATTCTTCCATCTCCATCTTGAATATGACAAAAAGATGCTTTTCCCATAATTCTTTTTCCCATAATTCTTCCCGCTACTGTAACATCTTTTCCTTCTAATTCATCGTAATTTTCTACCACTTGTTTGCTAGTATGAGTACGATTGAATTTTGTAATTGTAAATGGGTCTTTTCCTTCTTGTTTTAGTTTTTCTAATTTATCTCTTCTAATTTGCATTAATTGATTCATATCTACTTCTGGTTCTTGATTTTGATTTTGGTTTTCCATATTTTTCTTTCCTTACATTATATATTTAGGTTTTTTATAGGTACCTATAAACTTTTAAATATTAATTATATATTGATTTTTTGTCTTTATGTGATATTTTTATTTTTTACTGTTTTATTATATAGTATTTTTTCACAAAAGTAAACGGTATTTCTTTATTTTGTGATAAATAGTTTACTATGTTTTTATTATTTACAATTATAATTATAATTGTAATTTTATCTATTATTATATTTCTACGTACTTACTATTTTTTATTTTTACTTTGTCTATTTATTTTATTAATTATCAACGGAGAAAACAAGGAAATTGCATTTGCTTTCTCCTTGTTTTTTAATCTTCTTTTTCGTAAATATAGCACTCTAAGTACTGCCGACCAAACTCTAATGCTTTTTGATGAGTTGATAGATAGATGTCTAACCTTTCATTTGAAATTGCGCCTCCTCTATCTTGGACTATGAACCACCCACCATTTGGCATATTTGCTAAGTCCGGTATGTAAATAACAGTCCCTAACTCGTATTTCTTTCCAGCTGCAATGGTACACCATTCTTTTACTGTATCACCTGATGCTGTAATACCATCTACTTTTCCGCAACATTTTTCACAAGAACAATAGGCTGAAACATTAAATTTTTCAATTGTTGGAGTGATTCCATCCACATTGATTCCAAATGGTATCTCTGATGTGAAAAGTGTATCACTCATCATTTCAATTGTCTGTACTGATGTTTCTGGCTCTTTTAGTAATAATTCTTCAGGTACTTCTAAAGAGCTTATGTATGCATCTGCCATTTCCTTTACAGATAACCGTTGCTCTTGAACAGAAACTATTGCTTGAGATGGATATTGCTGTTCTAATTGACGAACATGAATACTTCCCAGTATTACAACTAAAAGTGATACAAATGAAATTATTAATAGGTAAATTGTTAGTAGCTCTGTTACATACTGAATTATTAGTTCTTTAAAGATTGGATTTTTTTGTTGCTTTACATTTGTTGCTATCATTTTCTTTAATCTCCTTTTCTAAATTATAATTATAATTTTATACTTTTATACTTTTATTTACCAATATCTTCTTATATTATACCATATTTTACATAATTAATCAAATTTAACATAATATTGCCGTTTGTCGTTAATTTTACTACTATATTTTTATTTATAAAAACCCGAGTCTAAGATTTTCTAACAAATAAAGATTTTAAGAATATCTAAGACTTGCCATATTTATCTAGTATAAAAGTCCTCCTTCAATGAAAACTTTCCTACCAGATAAAAAAATGCTATGTAAATAAAAATTATTTACATAGCATTTTTTTACTTCCTACACTATTCTATGTAGGCATTGTTAGGAATTTTATTTTTTATAAAAGTATTATTTTAAATAGTACTTTCGTCTAATTCCCAACCAGAGAATTCATGCCACTCAGAATTGTAATACACTTTACCATAGTTACATTTTTTTGAAAACCATACAATATAATCTGGAAAAACTCTTTTACCTTCTAATAACTCTGTTGCAATACTAATTTCTTCATCTGTAGGACCATGTTTCCATGCACTACTACCTACAGAGCTAAACTGAGTTCTTTGATATATAACTCCTTCTATTGTGTCTTTAAATTGATCAGTTTTATCATTTACGCGATTTATTACTACATTTCCAACTCGATATTTCTCCATTTCATCACATATTCCAGCTTCTGCATATATAACAGTAGCAAGAAGCATTACATCTTCTTCTGTATATTCCATAGCTGGTTGTGATTCTAAAAAATATTCTCCAATTTTTTTCTCGCTTTCTTCTACACAATTATAGATAATTTGTTCTTCTGTATAGTTTTGTTCATTAAGTTGTTCTAACTGCTGTTCTGTATCTATGATTGTAGATTGTAATTGCACCGAAATATCATTTTGTACTTTTTCAACAGTTTGTTTTACATCCACTTGTGCAATTGATGAACTATTCTGACAATATTGCTCAATTTGTTGACCATCTATCTCAAAGTATTCTATACCTCCCATTTTTAAATTTGGATAAATTGACTCTTTTATATTTGTTACTTTTTGAGCTAGGAACAACGGTTTCTTTTCAGTCTCTACCTTTAGAATTGGGTAGTTTAACTCTGTTACACTTGTTACTTTTGAAACAGGTACAAATGAATCTTCTGCAGCCTCCACCTTTTGAGGTGAATAGATTAGCAGGGTTATAAATAGTACAAATAAAAAAGTAATTTTTACCTTTCGGCTAAATAACCGATTTTCTTCTTCTAACATGTTTCCTCCTTTAGGTGTATATCTCCATATTATGGAAATATTTATTTAACAACGACTTTTCTATTATAGCACTTATTATTTTACTTTGCAAGCATTTTTTAATATTTTCTTTATTTTTTTTACCATATTTTTACATATTTTTTTATTTGTATATTTTCATTATTTTTATATTTTTATGTTTAAGATGCTCTTAATTGTTTTGCATGTTCCATTGATATATCATTGATGTCTCCACTAGCAATTCTTGCAATTTCCTGAAGTGTTCTTTCTTCATTTAATTTTTCTACTTTTGTTTTAGTTTTATTTTCTTCTACTACTTTACTTATATAGAAATTATGCTCCCCTTGTGCAGCAATATTAGCCAAATGTGTAATACATAAAATTTGATGGTTTTGTGCTATTTTTTTCATTTTTTTACTTACTGCTTTGGCAGCATGTCCACTAATTCCAGTATCTATTTCATCAAAAATAAGGGTAGGAATTCTATCTACTTCACTTAAAACAGATTTAATTGCTAGCATTATTCTTGACATTTCACCACCTGAAGCAATTTTGTTTAGTGGCTTTTCTTCTTCTCCAATATTTGTAGAGATAAGAAATTCTATATTGTCTAATCCATTTTTATTAAATTCTTCTCTTTTGCTAACTACAATATGACATTTTGCTTGCTTCATCTCTAAATCAGTTAATTCTTGGTTAATGCTTTGTGTTAGTTTTTCTGCTGCTATTTTTCTTAAATCACTCATTTGCTTTGCTAAAGTATTCATTTGTTTCTCATTTTTTTCTTGCTCTTGCAATCTTCTTTGATTTTCTTCTTCGCTATTTTCTATTTGCTTTATTTGCTTTTCTATTTCTTCTTCATATTGTAAGATTTCTTCTATGCTATTTCCATACTTTCTTTTTAGAGAGTAAATAACATCTAATCTAGTTTCTATTTCTTTTCGTTCTGCTTCTTCAAATTCTGTGTTTCCTTTTAGATTATTAATATCTCTTGCAATTTCTTGTACTTCGTAATATACATTTTTAAGTTCTGTTAGTTTTTCTTGATAATTTTTATCGATATCTTCAATTTTTTCTAATGCTCTTATTGCTTCACTAATGCTATCTATTGCATTTTCGCCTAATGCTTCATCTGCTATATTTAAACTGTCTTCTATTTTTTCTGCATTTAACATTATTTTACGTTGTTCTTCTAGTTCTTCTTCCTCTCCTATTTTTAGGTTTGCTGCCTGAATTTCACTAATTTGATATTGTAATAAGTCTAATCTTCTTTGTTTTTCTTTTTCATCTCCATAATTTTCTTTTAGTTCTTTTTTTATTTGCTCATTTTTTTCGTACAACCTGCGATATTCTTGTTTTATTTTTATGATTTCTGTTCCAAGAAAACTATCTAAATAGCCAATATGAGAGTTACTATCTAGTAAAGTTTGGTTTTCGTTTTGACCATGAATGTCTATAACTTGTTTCATAAATTCTTTTAATTCATTGACAGTTACTAATCTTCCATTGATTTTACAAGAGTTTCGTCCATTTTGATAGATTTCTCTTGATACAATAATGTTTCCATCAATTGCATTTTCATTTTCTGGTAAATAAATGCAGGCTTCTATATATGAGTATTCTTCACCACTGCGAATCATATCTTTTGAAAAGCGATTACCGCAAATTATACCTAAAGAATCGATAATTAACGTTTTACCTGCTCCTGTTTCGCCCGTTAAAACATTAAAACCATTTTCTAAATTGATACTTAAGTCATCAATAATTCCTATGTTTTTAATTTGTATTGTACTAATCATAAAAAACCTCCATATACGAAAAATTGTTTGTATGAATGTATTATACAAACAGATTTTTGTTTTGTCAACATTTTTTAAAAATTTTTCTAAAAATTTTTTTACAGTATAATTATTGATTTTTTACTTTTTCTACTTAAATTAAGAAAGGGTGTCCCCAGCGTTCCATTTTGGAACGAAAAGGGGCGTCCCTCTTGTTCGGTTTTCTGTTTTTTCACTCTGTCTACAAAAGCAGGTGCAAAAATAAAAAGCCTTGTTTTTACAGGCTTCTTATTTTATATGTAGTTAAAAAGGTTGACATTTTATCTTTTTACTACAATTTTTTAACAACAAATTAATAAATTAAACTAATTGTAAAATAACAACTTCTGCTGCGTCTCCTCTTCTTTGTCCTACTTTTACAATACGTGTATATCCTCCTACACGTCCTTCGTATTTTGGAGCAATTTCATTGAATAGTTTTGCAGGTAAGTCAATGTTATTTCCCTTTTCGTCTTTTACTTTATTAAGCATTCTCATCATTTTTCTTCTTGCATTTAATCTAGTTGGCATATCTTTTTGTCTTTTTTCTACTTTTTCTTCTTTAACTACTCTTAGATATTCTTTGCCATTTTTGCTTTTTACTAATTCTGTTTCTTTATTTCCTTTGCTATCTAATTTTGCTTTTACAACTTTTACATCTACTGTTTCAAAATTATCTTTTTCTTTAATTGCTAAGGAAATAATGCTATCAGCCATTGCTTTTAATTCTTTGGCTCTTGCTTCTGTGGTCTCAATTTTTTCATGTAAAATTAAGTCTGTTAATCCACTTTTTAGCATTGCTTTACGGATATCAGTTGTTCTACCTAATTTTCTGTTGATTGCCACTTTATTCTCCTCCTTTTTATTCTTCTTCTTTGGCAAAATCTAATCCTAATGAATGTAGTTTAAAGGTTACTTCATCTAATGATTTTTTACCTAAGTTTCTTACTTTCATCATTTCAGATTCTGTCATATTGGTAATATCTTCTACAGTTGAAATTCCAGCTCTCTTTAAGCAATTGAATGATCTTACAGATAATTCTAAGTCTTCAATTGACATTTCTAGAACTTTCTCTTTCTTGTTTTCTTCTTTTTCTATCATTACTTGCGTATTTTTAGCAGTTTCTGATAAATCAATGAATAATTCTAAATGGCTTGTCATTACTTTAGCAGCCAAGCTTAATGCTTCATAAGGTGCTAAACTTCCATCAGTCCATAATTCAATAGTTAGCTTATCGTAGTCAATATTTTGACCAACTCTCGTATTTTCTACCGCATAGTTTACTTTCTTTACTGGTGTGTAGATAGAGTCAATTGGTAATACTCCTAGAGGTTGATTTTCTTTTTTATTTTTTTCTGCTGAGTTATAACCTCTACCCATATCTACTGTCATTTCCATTTGAAGATTTGCTCCTTCTGATAAGGTAGCTATATGTAAGTCTGGATTTAGTACTTCTACAGAGCTATCTGTAATGATATCTCCTGCTTTTACTTCTCCTTCTCCTTGCACATTAATACGAATTATTTTTTCTTCATTTTCATGAAGTTTTAATCTAACCATTTTCAAATTTACGATGATTTCTGGTACATCTTCTACTACATTAGGAATAGTAGAGAATTCATGTACAACACCTTCAATTTTTACACTTGTGATTGCAGCACCTGGTAATGAAGATAAAAGGATTCTTCTTAATGAGTTTCCTATTGTTACTCCATAACCACGTTCTAATGGTTCACAAACAAATTTTGCATAATTTGCTTCATTATCAATTTCTAAGCATTTAATATTTGGCCTTTCAAATTCTATCATTTTTACCTCCTATTTGAAGTTATATAACTTCTAATTATTATTTAGAGTAAAGCTCTACTATTAAATGTTCTTCTACTGGTAGGTCTATTTCTTCTCTTGCTGCTAATCTTACGACTTTACCACTTAATTTTTCTACGTCTTTTTCTAACCATTCTGGAACAGGTCTTGCTCCATTTTCTTCTACGTTAAGCTTGATTGCTCCATTGTCTTTTCTGATTTCTCTTACTGTAACAACATCTCCTGCTTTTACTAAGTAAGATGGAATATCTACTTTTTGTCCATTTACTTCAAAAGCTCCGTGTGTTATCATCATTCTTGCTTGTGCTCTTGAGCTTCCATAACCTAATCTGTAAACTACGTTATCTAATCTACTTTCTAGGATTTGTAGTAAAACTTCACCAGTTTTACCTTTTGTTTTAGAAGCCATATCAAAATATCTTCTAAATTGTTTTTCGCTAACTCCATAAAATGCTTTTGTTTTTTGTTTTTCTCTTAATTGAGTACCATATTCAGAAAGTTTCTTCTTTTTTTGTCCATTTTGTCCTGGTGCATAGTTTCTTCTTGAAATACTGCATTTATCTGTATAACATCTTGAACCTTTTAAGAATAACTTTTGTCCTTCTCTACGGCAAATACGGCATTGTTCATCTTTGTATCTTGCCATGTTCTATTTCCTCCTTTTTTTAAACTCTTCTTCTTTTTGGTGGTCTACAACCGTTATGTGGAATTGGAGTAACATCTTTAATGCTACTAATTTCTAAACCAGCTGCTTGTAATGAACGGATAGCTGCTTCACGTCCTGAACCAGGTCCTTTTACAAATACTTCTACTGATTTTAAACCATGTTCCATTGCTGCTTTTGCAGCTGTTTCTGCAGCTTCTCCTGCTGCAAATGGTGTACTTTTTCTTGAACCTTTGAATCCTAATTCTCCGGCACTTGCCCAAGAAAGTGCATTTCCTTGAACATCTGTAATTGTAACGATTGTATTATTGAAACTAGAATGAATGTGTGCCATTCCTTTTTCGATATTTTTTCTATCTCTTCTTCTAGTTGTTGTTCTTTTTGTTACAGGCTTTGCCATTTAATTTTACCTCCTTAACTATTGTGTTATTAGTATTTAAGGCTTATCCCTTTTTCTAATACTATTTATTATTTTTTGCTTTTACTTACTAATTTTCTTGGTCCTTTTCTTGTACGAGCGTTTGTTTTTGTTCTTTGTCCTCTTACTGGAAGACCTCTTCTATGTCTAATTCCTCTGTAGCATCCGATTTCAGTAAGTCTTTTAATGTTTAAAGCAACTTCTCTTCTTAAGTCTCCTTCTAATACCATTCCGTCCATTGCTTTTCTGATTGCTTGTTCTTGCTCTGCTGTTAAGTCTTTTACTCTTGTATCTGGATTTACTCCAGCATCTTTTAATATTTTTTGAGAAGTTGATAGTCCTACACCATAAATATATGTAAGTCCGATTTCTACTCTCTTTTCTCTAGGTAAATCTACTCCTGCTATACGAGCCATATTTTTTTAGCACCTCCAAATTTTATTTTTAATTTTGTTTTATGGTTTGTTTAAATAAAAAGCTTGAAAGGTGAAATGCGCTGGATAAAGGAACCAGCCTTTCTACTTTTCTTTTAAACATGTATATAAACACAAATTTGATTCATAGTTTCTTTTGAAACTACAGCCGCTTCCAAACTTGTGTTAATATCTTTTTTGGTATGTAACTCTACCCTTGTCTTTGTTTGTGTTTTGGATTTTCACAAATAACCCTAATAACACCTTTTCTTTTGATGATTTTACATTTTTCGCAAATTTTCTTTACTGATGGTCTTACTTTCATTCTAAACACACCCCCTGTAATTTTTTATCTTATATTTTTATGCACTACATTATGATGTGTGAGGTCAGATGTATAAGATAACAGGCTAAATGAAATTTACACATCTCACGTCGCACCTCATAATGAACTTGTAGTATATAATTTTTTATTTTATTTTGCTCTCCAAGTAATACGACCTCTTGTTAAGTCGTAAGGAGAAAGTTCTACTTTTACCTTGTCCCCTGGTAAAATTTTAATGTAGTTCATTCTTAATTTTCCAGAAATGTGAGCCAATATTTGATGTCCATTTTCAAGTTCTACTTTAAAATTTGTATTTGGTAATGTTTCTACAACAGTACCTTCTACCTCGATTACATCCTCTTTTGACATTGTATATTCATTCCTTTCAAGTTACAAAACATTTTGAAAAAATTGTTGTTCATAATTATTGCTTATAATTATTGTTCATAATTTTTGTTTATAATTTTGTTTCCAAAATTCCTTGATTTTTCTATGTTTTTACGCGATTTAGGATACAATTTTGCAATTGTATCCACAATAACTATTATAGTATATAACAACTTTATATTTTTGTCAAGATTTCTAGCGAATTTTTTTATGGTAATTCAGCCTTTTTTTATCTTTTATATAAAAATTTATTTTTTATTAAATTATAGCCTATAAAATAGTTTTTATCTATTTTATAGGCTTTTGCTAATTATTATAATTTTCTTTTAAGAAACTATGTATTAGTGATTGTTTTAACATTCCCATGTTAAAACTAGTTGGCATTGCATTTTTTATCTTTTCTTGTTTATCTATACTATAATAGTCAACAATACAAGGCTCTTCATTGTATAATATGGTTTTATTATTTTCATAAGGAATTTCAAATAATACTTTTGTATATGATATTTCTGTTAAATAATTTTCTATTGTTTCTATTGTTGTATCTTCTATTTCCTTTACTATTTCACCATTTTCTACATTATATTGTTTTGAACTTACTACCATTTTAGGACTTTTGTCTACTAGTTTATTGGTTATTAATACTTCTTTGATATTATATTCTTTTGCTAAATTTAATATATTGTTCTTAAATTGCTCTGGACTATCTTTTTCGCTATATATAATAAATACATATTCTTTTTGATAAGTAATTTTGCTATTCTTATCTTTCCAATTTGCTAATTGTGTTGAATATGAATATCCTAAACTTTTAATGCTTTTAGATAGTTTAATATCTTTATTTCTATATAATTTTTGTGCCTTTTCAAATCCATTTTCTAATTTTTTTATTATATTTTGCTCTCTATCTATTGGCCTATAAATACTCAAAAATGCAAGTTGTTCATTTTGAGTACGAGAATAAACTGATAAGCTATGAGTTTTTAGAATCTTTCTAATATCATTTTTTCTAATTATTTGGTGAACACCTATAAAATAATCGCAAAATGCTTCTGTTTGTTCATCTCCAAAAAAATTCTTAATAGAATATAACCAATCTACTACATTTCCATTATGTGTCATGTTATGTATTACATAATCAAAATTTTTTTCTTTCATATTTTTACCTACCTCCACTTATTTTTATTTTATTTTTTTATTATTTTAGATGTCCTCCTTTCTAATTTACCTTAAAAAGAAAAACACCTAAGATAACTTAAGTGTTGGTAGTTATCCTTATCATTCTAGCCTTAGCACCTAATTTAATAGGTTGCTGCGTAGTCAACGTGCTAGTCACTCGTACGCTCTTTATAAGGTAAATATTTAATTTTTCTAATTATATAATATTTTGACATTTTTTTCAATAATTTTGCTTAATTTTATTTATATTTTTGTTAAAATTTCTGGTTCATTTTCTGTAATTAAAATTGTATTTTCATAATGAGCTGCTCTTTCTTCATCTTCTGTTACAATAGTCCACCCATCATCTAGCACTAAAATTTCATCAGAACCTGCCATTACCATAGGCTCTACAGCAAGTGTCATACCTGCTTCTAAGCGAATTCCTCTTCCTGCTCTTCCATAGTTTGGAATACCTGGATCCTCGTGCATTTGTCTCCCAATTCCATGTCCTTGAAATTCTTTTACAACATTAAAACCATTTTTTTCTACAAATTCTCCAATCGCATGAGAAACATCTCCAATACGATTGCCTTTTTTAGCATATTTTATTCCTTCAAAAAAAGCTTGTTTAGTTACTTCAATTAGTTTTTGTGATTTTTTATCTATATTTCCTACGCTATAAGTTCTAGCGCAATCCCCGTTAAAACCATCTTTATAAGCTACCAAGTCAATGCTTATAATGTCTCCTTCTTTTAAAATAACTCTTTTTGACGGAATTCCGTGAATAACTTCATCATTAACAGATGCACAAATAGCTCCCGGAAAATCTGGCACTCCTTTTTGTCCACTTGGATAGCCTTTTTCCGCAGGGATTGCTCCATATTTTCTCATTGTATTTTCTGCAATTTTATCTAATTCCCATGTAGACACTCCTGGCTTAATTGCTTCTTCTATTGCTTTTTGTGCTAAAGCTGCTATTTTACATGCTTCTCTCATTTTTTCTATTTCTTGTTTCGATTTAATTGTTACCATTTTTTTCTTCCTTTCTTGTTACAGTACCATTAGGGACGTTTCCTTTTGGTACATCTGTCCCTTTAGGGACGTTTTATAATGAGACATTTTAAATATAATTAATAAAAAATGTCTCTTTAGGAAACGTCCCCAAAGAGACATTTTTTTACTTCTCTTGCTACGTCTTCTGATGTTTTGCCTGAGTGCAAATTTAGTTTTACGGCATATAATAAGTCTTGTGATTTATAATAATCTACTAATTGAGCAGATGTTTCGTGATATGTTTTTAGTCTTTGCTTTACTGTTTCTATGTTGTCATCTTCTCTTTGCACTAATTTACTTTGGCAAATATCACATATTCCTTCTTGTTTTGGCTTTTTAAATTCTAAATTATAGACTTCCCTACAATTTATATTTGAGCATACTCTTCTTTTTACAATTCTATCTATAATATCTTCATCCGATAGTTCTAATTCTACTGCTATGTCTATTTTCTTTCCTTGCTTCTTTAAAAAAGTATCAAATGCTTCTGCTTGTACGATGGTTCTTGGGAAACCATCTAATATGACACCATTTTTACAATCTGGCTCTTGCAATCTTTGTTCCACCAATTTTATTGCTAAATCATCTGGTACTAAATTTCCTTTTGATACATAAGAATCAATTTGTTTTCCTATTTCTCCTGCTTTTTTTATATAGCTTCGAAATAGCTCTCCACTAGATATATGCGTAATTCCTAATAATTCGGATAGCATTTTTCCTACGGTTCCTTTTCCTGAACCTGGTTTGCCTAACATGACAATATACATTTGTTGCTTACTCCCTTCTCTTTTGCTTTTACTTTACTATTATACCATTTTTTAGCATATAAGTATACTATTTTTTGCAAAAAAAATAGATGCTTTTATTTGCATCCATTTTTTATTTTCTTTTATTCTAAGAATCCTTTGTAATGTCTCATTACAAGTTGAGATTCTAATTGTTGTACTGTTTCTAAGGCAACACCTACTACGATTAAGATTGATGTTCCACCAAAGGCAATGTTTAAGTTGGTAAATCTAAGTAGCATTGGAATAATCGCAATGACTGCTAAGAATAAACCTCCAAATAGTGTAATTTTTGAGATAATAGAGCTTAAATAGTCTGTTGTTGGCTTTCCTGCCCTAATTCCTGGTATAAATCCACCATTTTTCTTAATATTGTTTGATACTTCTGCTGGGTTGAAAGTAGCATAAGTATAAAAATATGTGAAACCTAAAATTAGTAGTAAGTATACTATTGCGTTTGCAATTGAGTATCCTACTGGAACATTTGATGTTGATGTTGCAATAGAGAATTTATAAATTACACTCCAGAACCCTGTTTCGTTTGCAATGTTTGGTACAAACATTTGAATTATCATGGCTGGGAATGTCATAAATGATGAAGCAAAAATAACTGGCATTACACCTGCCATAGCAAGTTTTAATGGAATGTTTGTATTTTGTGCTCCTACCATTTTTCTTCCTACTACTCTTTTTGAATATTGTACTGGAACTCTACGTTCTGCTTGTTGTACAAATACAACTCCTGCAACTAAAATAATTGCTCCTATAATAATTCCTAGTCCAATTAGTAGTCCTGTTGTTGAGAATATTCCTGTTCCAAATATTAAATTCCAAATTGTTGTTAATCCTGATGGAAGACCTGCTATAATACCAACAAAGATAATCATAGAAATTCCATTTCCAATTCCTTTGCTTGTTATTTGGTCTCCAAGCCACATTAAAAGTGCTGTTCCTGCCATTAATGAAATAACGACAGTTGCTCCTGTTAAGAAGCCTGTATCCATAAAGATTCCAGAAGAACGATAAGATAGGTAAATTCCTAATCCTTCGATTAAAGCAAGGATAACCGTTACTAATTTTGTATAACGATTGATTTTTTCTCTTCCTTCTTCTCCGCCTTCTTTGGTTAATCTTTCTAATGCAGGGATAACCATTGCTAATAATTGAATAACAATAGATGCTGTAATGTATGGGCTAATTGACATTGCAAAAATAGATAAACGAGAAAAAGCTCCTCCTGAGATTAAATCTATTAATGATGCCATTCCTTGATTATTAAATGCTTCTGCAAGTGCAAAGTTATTTACCCCTGGAACAGTAATGTAACATCCTAATCTAAATACAACGATTAAAATTAGGGTATATAATAATCTTTTTCTAACATCCGGCGTTTTTAACGCATTTTTTATTGTTTGAAACAACTAAATCACCTCTGTCTTTCCACCTAAAGCTTCTATTTTTTCCTTAGCGCCTTTAGTGAATCGAACAGCTTTAACAGTTAATTTCTTTTCTAATGTACCAGTTGCAATTACAACGATACCATCGTTTGCTTTAGATATAATTCCATCTGCAATTAAGGTTTCAGCAGTTACTTCGTCTTTGCTTGATTTGTTAAGCATTGTTAAAGTTACTTCTGTGTAATTTTTTGCATGAATATTTGTAAATCCTCTTTTTGGTAATCTTCTATATAATGGTGTTTGACCTCCTTCGAATCCACGTCTAACTCCTCCACCAGATCTTGCTTTTTGTCCTTTATGTCCTCTTCCTGATGTTTTTCCTAGACCAGAACCGATTCCACGTCCAACTCTTTTCTTTGTTTCTGTTTTTTGTGCTGGTTTTAATTCGTCTAATTTCATTTTAGGATTACACCTCCTCTTTTTATTTGTGGGATTTTTCCCTTTTATTAACGTATCAGAATAAAATTTTTTTCATTTTATAATCCCAACTTAAATAGTCATTATAAAATTTCTTCTACTTTCTTTCCTCTTTTTGCTGCTACTTGTTCGATTGTTTGCATTTTCTTTAATCCTTCGATTGTAGCATATACTACGTTTCTTGGATTATTTGTTCCTAATACTTTTGTACGGATATCTCTGTATCCTGCAAGTTCGATAACTGGTCTTACGCTTCCTCCTGCTATGATTCCAGTACCTTCTGTTGCTGGTTTTAGCATAACGTTTGCGCTACCAAATTTTCCAATATATTCGTGTGGTATTGTTGTTCCTACAATTGGAACTTCAATTAAGTTCTTCTTTGCTTCTTGAATTGCTTTCTTGATAGCATCTGGAACTTCTGCTGCTTTTCCGTTTCCTACTCCTACGTGTCCTGCTTCGTCTCCTACAACAACGACTGCACTAAAACGGAAAGTTCTACCACCTTTTACAACTTTTGCAACTCTATTGATTGCAACAACTTTTTCTTTTAATTCTGGTGTATTCTCTTCGTGCACTGTATTTTTCCCTCCTTTTTCTTTATTTTTTCTTTTTTATTTAAAACTCTAATCCTGCTTCTCTTGCAGCATCTGCTAATTCTTTTACAACTCCATGATAAATATATCCTCCTCTGTCATATACAACAGATTTGATATTTTTATCTAATGTTCTTTTTGCTATTAAAGTACCTACTTCTTTTGCAGCTTCTTTATTAGCATGTTTGTTTTTTACTTCTTTGTCTAATGTTGAAGCTTGTGCTAAAGTTACTCCTTTAACGTCATCAATGACTTGAACAAAAAGATTTTTATTGCTTCTATAAACACATAGTCTTGGGCGTTCAGCAGTTCCACTGATTTTTCTGCGAACTCTAATATGTCTTCTAGTTCTTTCTAATTTACGATTTACTTTAGTAATCATTGTTTTCTCCTTTCTACTAATGTAACAGCATTAGTAATTTAGATTATTTTATTTCTTACCTGCTTTACCTTCTTTACGTCTAATATGCTCATCTGCATATTTAATACCTTTACCATGATATACTTCTGGTGGTCTCTTTGTTCTTACTACTGCTGCTGTTTGACCAACTGCTTCTTTATCTATTCCTTTAACGATAATTGTATTTGGATTTGGAACGTCAAATGTAATTCCTGCAGGTTCTTCCATTTCTACTTGATGAGAATAACCTAAATTCATTACTAATTTCTTTCCTTGTTTTTGTGCTCTATATCCAACACCAACAATTTGTAATTCTTTTTGATATTCATTACAAACACCTTCTATCATGTTTGCTATTAAAGTTCTTGTTAATCCGTGTAAACTTTTATTTGCTGCTTCATCATCTGGTCTTGTAACATTAATTACATTTCCTTCAATTGAAACACTCATGTTTTTGTGGATTTCTCTTTCTAATGTTCCTTTAGGTCCTTTTACCGTTAAATGTGTTCCGTCTAATTTAACTTCTACACCTTCTGGTACGGTAATAGGTTTATTTCCTATTCTTGACATGACTGGTTTTCCTCCTTTTCTTCTAATTAGTTATTTTTACTTGGCTTAAGGTATGCTCCCTATTTATTTTATATTACCATACGTAAGCTAGTACTTCTCCACCTAATCCTTCATTTCTTGCTTCTTTATCTGTCTTTATTCCTTTTGAAGTAGAAATTAAGGCTATTCCTAGTCCATTTAATACTTGTGGTAATTCGTCCTTTGATGCATATACTCTTAGTCCTGGTTTGCTAATTCTTTTTATTCCATCGATAACTCTAGCACCTTTTTCATCATATTTTAATGTAACTCTTATGATTCCTTGTGCATTATCTTTTATTTCTTCAAATGCTTTGATATATCCTTCTTCAAATAGAATTTTAGCAATTGCTTTTTTCATATTAGAAGCTGGAACATCAACAGTTTTATGTTTTGAACTATTAGCATTTCTGATTCTTGTTAGCATATCTGCTATTGGGTCTGTTGTATTCATATTAAATATTTCCCTCCTTTTTCGCTTACTTTATTCTACCAACTTGCTTTTTTAACTCCAGGAATTTCACCTTTATGTGCTAATTCTCTAAAACATACACGGCAAATTCCATATTTTCTAATATAAGCATGTGGTCTTCCGCAAATTTTGCATCTATTATATTCTCTTGTTTTGTATTTTTGTTCTCTTGCTTGCTTAACTTTTAAAGATTTCTTAGCCATTGGCTTTCTCCTTTCTTTTAACTTCTAAATGGCATTCCTAATAATGTTAGTAATTCTCTTGCTTCTTCGTCTGTCTTAGCGGTAGTAACAAATATAATGTCCATACCTCTAATTTTATCTACTTTATCATATTCGATTTCAGGGAAGATTAATTGTTCTTTTACACCCATAGAGTAGTTTCCTCTACCATCAAAAGAATTTTTTGATACTCCTCTAAAATCTCTTACTCTTGGAAGTGCTACATTAAATAGTTTGTATGCAAAATCATACATTTTTCCTTGTCTTAATGTAACTTTACATCCCATATTAACGCCTTCTCTTATTTTGAAAGCAGCGATTGCTTTCTTTGCTTTTGTTACAATTGGTGTTTGACCAGTTATAAGTTTAATATCGTTTATTGCGTTTTCTAATGATTTTGGATTGTCTTTTATATCTCCTAATCCAACATTGATTACGATTTTTTCTAATTTTGGAACTTCCATAACTGATTTATAATTGAATTTTTTCATTAATGCTGGAACTACTTCTTTTTGATATTGTTCTTTTAATATTTCCATAATCTATGTATTTCCTCCTTTCATTTGACACAAGTCTTATTTAATTTTAGCGTTGCATTTTCTACAAACACGTACTTTTTGATCTTTTTCTATTTCATAACCAATTTTTGTAGCCTTTCCACATTTTGGGCATACTACATTTACTTTACTTGCGTGAATAGCACATTCTACTGGTATAATACCGCCTTCTTCACCTTGTTTTCTTGGTTTTACATGTTTTTTTCTAACATTGATACCTTTTACTATAATTTTCTCTGTTTTTGGTATTACTTCTAATACTTCTCCTGTTTTACCTTTATCATTTCCTGATAAAACTTTAACGTTATCGCCTTTTTTTATTTTCATTTTTCTTTTTTCACCTCTTTTTTTAGAATTTTAACTTCTATTAAAGAAATTTGATTAATACTTCGTATATTAATCTTACATACTTTAATTTGTAAGCATAAATATCTATTAAAGAACTTCTGGAGCTAAAGATAAAATTTTCATATAATCTTTATCTCTTAATTCTCTAGCAACAGGGCCAAATATACGAGTTCCTCTTGGGTTTTTATCTTCTCTTATGATAACTGCTGCATTTTCATCAAATCTTAGGTATGATCCATCTGCTCTTCTAATTGGTTTCTTTGTTCTTACTACTACTGCTTTTACAACATCACCTTTTTTAACAACTCCTCCAGGTGTTGCAGTTTTAACAGAAGCAACGATTACGTCACCAACACCAGCATATTTACGATAAGATCCACCTAAACATCTAATACACATAATCTCTTTTGCACCAGTGTTATCAGCTACTTTTAATATGGATTGTTGTTGTACCATTTTCGCTTTTTCCTCCTTCTACTAATGTAAGGGGACACATCTTTACCTATGGTCATTTCTTCCGGGACAAGATATGTCCCGCTCTTGTGAATCAATGATGTCAGTATTGAAATGTTCTCCTATTTTTTTATTTTATAATAGCCTTTTCTACTATTTTTACAACTCTGAATCTTTTATCTTTTGATAAAGGTCTTGTTTCCATGACTTGTACTTTATCGCCGATTCCACATTCATTGTTTTCATCATGAGCTTTTAATGTATAAGTTCTTTTTTGAATTTTTCCGTAAGTTTTATTTTTCTCGTTTGTCTCTACGGCTACTACTACAGTTTTGTCCATCTTATTAGATTTTACAATTCCTGTAAAAGTTTTACGAAGATTTCTTTCTTCCATATTCAAATCTCCTTTCTTCGATTATTTTGCTTCTTGTAATTTTCTTTCTGTTAATACAGTATTGATTTTTGCAATGTCTTTTTTCACTTCTTTTATTTTCATAGGATTATCTAATCCGTTTGTAGCTAAACTAAATCTTAGTTTGAATAATTCAGATTTTAATTCTCCTAATTCTTTTTCTAGATCTGGTGAAGACATTTTTCTTATTTCATTAATCTTCATCACTCTCACCACCCATTTCAGTTTCTTTTTTAACAAATTTACACTTAACAGATAGTTTATTTCCAGCAAGTCTTAGTGCTTCTCTTGCTGTTTCTTCAGGTACTCCTGCTATTTCAAACATAACTCTTCCTGGTTTTACAGCTGCTACCCAATATTCTACTGCTCCTTTACCTTTACCCATACGAGTTTCTGCTGGTTTCTTTGTTATTGGTTTATCTGGGAAGATTTTTATCCAAACCTTTCCACCTCTTTTAATATAACGAGTCATAGCAACACGGGCAGATTCAATTTGGTTTGTTGTAATTAAACCTGCTTCTAATGTTTGAAGTCCATATTCACCATCTGATACATAATTTCCTCTTGTTGCCTTTCCTCTATTTCTACCTTTTTGTTGTTTTCTATATTTGGTTCTTTTTGGCATTAATGGCATTATTTGTCTCCTCCTTCCACTTTCTTTTTAGCTGGAAGAATTTCTCCTTTATAAATCCAAACTTTTACACCGATTTTTCCATAAGTTGTATCTGCTTCTGCAAATCCATAGTCAATATCAGCTCTTAAAGTTTGAAGTGGTATAGTTCCTTCTTTGTAAAACTCTGTTCTTGCCATGTCTGCTCCACCTAATCTTCCAGATACTGAAGTTTTAATTCCTAAAGCACCTGCTTTCATAGTTTTTTGCATACATTGTTTCATGGCTCTACGGAAGGAAATTCTTCTTTCTAGTTGTCCTGCAATGTTTTCTGCAACTAATTGTGCATTAACATCTACATCTTTTACTTCAACAATATTTAAGTTTACTTCTTTTCCTATCATTTTTTGTAATTCATTTTTTAAGGTTTCAGCTAAGTTTCCACCTTTACCAATTACTAATCCTGGTTTTGCTGTGTAAACATTAACTTTTACAAATTTAGCAGTTCTTTCAATTTCAATTCTTGAAATTCCGCTAATATATAATTTTTTCTTTACATACTCACGAATTTTGTGATCTTCTACTAGGTAGTTTGCAAATTCTTTTTTGTTTGCATACCATTTTGAATCCCAGTCTTTAATAACACCAACTCTTAATCCATGAGGATCCATTTTTTGTCCCATTGTATATAAGCTCCTTTCCTTTAATCTCTTTCTCTTAATACGATTGTAATATGGCTTGTTCTTTTACGAATTCTAACTGCAGAACCTTTTGCAGCTGGTCTAATTCTTTTTAGAGTTGGACCTTGGTTTGCATATACTTCTGCAACGTATAATTTTTCATGTGCCATATTATGATTGTTTTCAGCATTTGCAATAGCTGATTTTAATAATTTTTCTACTATTTCAGAGGCAGCCTTTGGTGTGAATTTTACGATTGCTAATGCTTCGTCTACACTTTTTCCTCTAATTAAATCTATTACGATTTTTACTTTTCTACTTGAAATTCTAGCATATTTAAGAGTTGCTGCAGCTTCTGGAATAATAACTTCTTGCATTTCTTCTTTTTCCACGTTATTTTCCTCCTAATTTATTTTTATTTTTTTACTGTTTTGTGGTTGTTTTCTCTCCTGCATGACCTTTAAAAGTTCTTGTTGGAGCGAATTCTCCTAATTTATGACCTATCATTTCTTCTGTAATATAAACTGGCACATGTTTTCTACCATCATGAACAGCTATTGTGTGTCCTACCATTTGAGGGTATATAGTAGAAGCTCTTGACCATGTTTTTAATACTTCTTTTGCTCCTGTTTCGTTCATTGCTTCAATTCTTTTTAATAGTTCTGGAGCAACAAATGGAGTCTTTTTACTTGATCTTGACATATCTTATTTTCCCTCCTTATTTTCTTCTCTTAACAATCATTTTGTTAGATTTTTTATTTTTCTTTCTAGTTTTGTATCCTAGAGCTGGTTTACCCCAAGGTGTCATTGGTCCTGCGTGTCCTACTGGAGCTCTACCTTCACCACCACCATGAGGGTGATCTACTGGGTTCATAACAGAACCTCTAACTGTTGGACGAATTCCTAAATGTCTTGTTTTTCCTGCTTTACCAAGTTTTACGTTTTCATGGTCTGTATTTCCTACAGTTCCGATAGTTGCTCTACATCTTGTCATAACTAATCTCATTTCTCCAGATGGAAGTCTTACGTGAGCATATTTTCCTTCTTTAGCCATTAATTGTGCTTCTTGGCCAGCTGCTCTTACCATTTTTCCGCCTTGTCCTGGATTTAATTCGATGTTATGAATCATAGTACCTACTGGAATTGCTTCGATTGGCATACAGTTTCCTGGTTTAATATCTGCTTTTTGTCCAGATACTACTTTGTCACCATCAGTTAATCCTACTGGTGCTAAGATGTAACTTAATGTTCCATCTTCATATTTAATTAAAGCGATGTTAGCACTTCTGTTTGGATCATATTCGATACCTACTACAGTTGCTACCATGTCATCTTTGTTTCTTTTAAAATCAATTATTCTATATTTTTGTCTATTTCCTCCACCTTGATGACGAACGGTTACTCTACCATAAGAGTTTCTTCCTGCTTTTTCTTTCTTTACTGTTAATAAAGATTTTTCAGGAGTTTTTTTGGTAATTTCGTCAAATGTAGAAACTGTTGTGTTTCTTAATGATGGGGTTGTTGGTCTAAAATGTTTCATTCCCATTTTGTTTCTCCTTTCGGATTTATGAAAAACTTCGTCTTGCGTTGTCAAACTTCGCTTCGAAATTTCTCGATGTACCAATGTACACCTGCGAATTTCTTGCTCGTTTTCCTAGCAATACTCGTTTTTGCTAAATCCTCTTACTTTCTTAATATTTACGGTTATTTTTCCTGCCCCGCATTAGCAGATATTCTTTCTTTTCCGAGTTATTTCTCGATATTTTATCGTTTAGGTTAAGCACCCATAAATTCATCAATACTATCTTTGTATTTCTTTGTCATTTTTGTAGCTTTTCCGCCTTTAGCAAGATATGTTTTTTCAGCTGGGTTAGTATCGATGGTTACGATTGCTTTTTTCCAATCTGAAGTTTTTCCTTCATATCTTCCCATTCTTTTCATTTTTCCTTTTACAGTAACCGTATTTACTTTTAATACTTTTACTTCAAATAATTTTTCTACTGCGTTTGCAATATCAACTTTTGTTGCTTTTTTGTTTACTTCAAAAGTGTATTTTCCTTCTTGCATTCCATCATTACTTTTTTCTGTGATAACAGGTGCAATGATAATATCTTCTGGTTTCATTATGCATACACCTCCTCTAATTTCTTAACAGTATCTAGAGTAATTACTAAATTTTTGTATTTTAATAAGTCATATACGTTGATTGTATTTACTAATGTAGTTTTTACTCCTTCAATGTTTCTTGCTGATTTTTGAACATTTTCATTCTTTTCTGGTAATAACATTAATGTTTTACCTTCTACTTTTAAGTTGTTTAAAATCTTAACCATTTCTTTGGTTTTGATTTCTTTCATATCTAATTTGTCAACTACTACTAATTCATTTTCTAATACTTTTGAGCTTAGAACTGATTTAATAGCAAGTCTCTTTTCTTTTTTATTTACAGTGTAGCTGTATGAACGTGGTTTTGGTCCTAAAGCGATACCACCTTTAATCCATTGTGGTGCTCTAATAGAACCTTGTCTTGCTCTACCTGTTCCTTTTTGTCTCCATGGTTTTCTTCCACCACCGCTAACTTCTGATCTTGTCTTAGTACTTTGTGTACCTTGTCTTTGATTTGCTAAGAAGTTTACAAGTACGCTATGTACGACAGCTTCGTTTGGTTCAATTCCAAAAATAGCTTCGTTTAACTCTACTTCTTTTACTTTCTTTCCTTCTATACTATATACGTCTATTTTAGGCATTTACTTTTCCTCCTTCCTTATGCTTTTACACTTGTTTTTATTTTTAAGATAGCACCTTTTACTCCTGGTACACTACCTTTTACTAAAATTACGTTTTTATCCATATCAACACGTACTACATCTAAGTTTTGGATTGTAATGGTTTGAACTCCCATGTGTCCTGGTAGTTTCTTTCCTTTGAATACTCTACCTGGTGTTGAAGTTGGTCCCATTGAACCTGGTCTTCTATGATACATAGAACCATGTCCCATTGGTCCTCTACTTTGACCATGACGTTTGATAACACCTTGGAAACCTTTTCCTTTTGAAGTTCCTTGAACATCAATTTTGTCTCCAGCTGCAAAAGTATCGGCTTTAATTTCGTCTCCTACTTTATAGCTTTCAATTGAATCTACACGAAATTCTCTTAAATGTTTCTTTGGTGTAACACTTGCTTTTGCATAGTGTCCTTTAACTGGTTTGTTTACTTTGTTTTCTTTTACTTCTCCGAAACCTAATTGAACTGCGTCATATCCATCTGTTTCAACTGTTTTTACTTGTGCTACAACGCATGGTCCTGCTTCGATTACAGTAACTGGAATAACTTTTCCTGTTTCATCAAAGATTTGAGTCATTCCTATTTTCTTTCCTATAATTGCTTTTTTCATTTTAAAATTCCTCCTAACTTATATTGGCTAATATGTTTCATTAAATATTAGCTTGTAAATTAGCTTATTTAAGTATTGCTAATTTTGTTTTTCTTATAATTTGATTTCGATATCAACACCAGCTGGTAAATCAATTTTCATTAAACTATCAACTGTTTTTTGTGTTGGATAAAGAATATCAATTAATCTTTTATGTGTTCTCATTTCAAATTGCTCTCTTGAATCTTTGTCTTTGTGTGGAGAACGTAAGATTGTAACGATTTCTTTTTGTGTTGGTAATGGAATAGGTCCTGAAACTTTTGAGCCTGTTCTTTTAGCAGTTTCTACTATTTGTTCAGCAGACTTTTCTAGAAGTTCAGCATCATAAGCTTTTAGTCTTATTCTCATTTTCTCACTTCCTACTTTGTTTGATGTTGCCATTTGTTTTTCCTCCTTTTTCTTCGGTAAGGGGACGCATCTTTCCTTAACGTCATTTCCACTAGGGATAACATACATCCCTTCTTGTGAATAAATGATGTCAGTTTTTTGATACTCGCCTTCCTAAAATATTTTGCTAGCAGAAAGTTTTAAAACGCACCCTGGTGTTTCTTTGTTTACCAATATAAAACCCAATGATTGCATGAAAATATTGGGATAAGTGCTTTTATTTTTTTATAAAACTTACCGCCTGGTCTAAGCCATGACATACTCCATAGAAGTTCCCTCCACCCTACGCGTTGTTAGGATGTAGCCACATTCTACTTCATCGCTTTGTTTACATGCCTATTTAGTATACAATGGATTTCCCTAAATGTCAAGGTTTTTTTGTAATTTTTTTGTAAAATTTCCATAATTTAATTATAAAGTTTAGTTGTATTTAAAATTCTTGATTAAAACTTTATTAAAAAATAAGATTGCATAATTTATACTTTTAACAATCTTATTTTTTATAATCTTTATTTTTTAATTTGCTTGCTTTAGTTCTTTTTTTATTTTTCCCAATTCTTTTTGATTTGTTCCTGTTGCTGCTTTTATTATTTTATCGTCTAATTTTAACTTTATCATTCTTCTTATTGTTTCTATTCTATTCTCCATTTTTCCTTTTATTTCACCTTTTATTTCACCTCTTATTTCACCTCTTATTTCACCTCTTATTTCACCTTCTTTTATTGCTTGTAATCTTATTTCTAGTCTTTCTCTTCTTTCATTTTCATGTATCCTCTCTGCTAATGTCATTGTTTTTTCCTCCTTTTCTATTTTTACTTTTTTTAATATTGTTTCTAGTTGCTCTTGTGAATCTATGTCAAGTTTTTGGACACAAAATCGTATAAATTTTATGCTGACATTTTTTCTATTTCATAAGGTATT
>CANQXD010000028.1 GCA_947627755.1 uncultured Clostridia bacterium
TAATTATAAAAGTACCAACGAAATCTTAAGTGAATTATGTGCATAATAAACCGGAAATTTATTATTGCCATTTATAATTCTTCAAAAAAATTATGTAAAACATTGTAATTTATAAAAAAATATGATAAAATAATAACATCTTGTAAACAACAAATTCATATAAAACGGAGGAAAAGCTATGAAAAAGAAAATAATTTTTGTTTTATCTTTTCTGATGATGGTGTTGTGCTTAACCGGCTGTGGTAGCACAAATGTAACACCTGATGAAATTCGGAAAATAACCGAAATTGCCCAAAACATCAAAGACAATCCAAATTATGAATTGCCGGAGGGCTATATATACGAGTCTGCAAATAATAACCAAAACGGACAGATTGTGATTAGCACCAACGAAGAACATGATAAGTTTTTTACTTTACATTTAACATTTGATATAACGAAGGAGAAAGTTGAATTGTTAAAAGTAGAAAAAAATGATTCTGCTGATGATGGAGCAAGGTCGATAACAATAATACTTTCTGTAATGACGATTTATATGTGTATTTTAATATTATGGATAGGATTTCACAAGTAAGAAAAAACCACCAATCTCGTATTAAGAGATTGGTGGTTTTAACGTTATTTCTTTTTCATTTAAATATTCTAATATACCACTAGGAGAAGAAAAATGAAACTTTAAAGAATAACTTTGTAATAATTGCGTTTTTTGTTTAAAATGTTTGTTAATTTCATTTTTACCATACTTTCCGGTCGCCAATAATAGGAAAACCAATATAGGCAAGATGAGCACGAATCTGATGAGTCTTTCCAGTTTCTAAATTAACATCTAAAAGAGAAGTATTATTTTTTTTATCTTCTTTTACTACTTGATAAGAAGTAACAATTTTTTGATAGCCTTTTTTAGGTTCATCTGATAAATAAACCAAAGACTTTTTACTATCTTTAAAAAGGTAAGCTTCTAATTTTGCTTGCTTTTTAGGTAAAATACCATAAACCGTAGCTAAATAATGCTTTTCAATTTCATGTTTTTTAAATTTATCTAGTAAAATATCCAAAGCCTCTTGTGTTTTTGCAAATAAAACAAGACCAGTTGTATTTCTATCTAGCCTATGACAAGGCTCAAGAAAAGTATAATTTCCTTGTAATAAAGAAGTAAGTGAATTTTCTCCTACTACTTCTAAATTAGAAGGCTTATCCACGACTAAAATATAATCATCTTCATAAACAATGGAAATAATAGGCTTATTTTCAAGTAATTCATCTGCAATAAAAACTTTAATAACATCATTTGCAAAAACAATTACATTTTCAGAAACTCTCTTATCATTTACACGAATATCCTTTTTTCGCAAAGCCTTATAAAAAGTATTTGAACTTAAGTTAGGAAAACTTTCAAATACTACTTTATCTAATTTTTTATTATTTTGTTTTTCATTAACAATAATAACTTTCATAAACACTCCTATTAGGATTCCATTGGGGACGTTTCCTTTTGGTAAATCTGTCCCTTTTGGTACATTACAAAAATTATATACTATAAAATTCGAAAAAGCAATTGCATTTTTTTTAGATTTATGTTACAATAAGCAATGTTAAGAAAAAAGTTAAGAAAAAGAGGAGAGAATTCAAAAAATGGAGATTGTAAAATACGTTATATTAGCAATATATTTAATAATATGTGTAGCTTTAATTGTAGTTGCTACCCTTCAAACCAAAGATAGCCAAGGAGCATCAGGAACAATTACAGGTTCTACTACCAATAACTTTTATGAGAAAAATAAAGGTAGAACTAGAGAAGGAAAACTAAAAAGATTTACTATTTTACTTGGTGTTTTATTTGTAGTACTTGCTGTTTTACTTGGAATTTTGTATGTAATTTAAAAAATAGTATGTAATTTTAAATTTTTGGAAAAATAAGGTGTAGTAGATTAACATACTACATCTTTTATTTTAGTTACCTTTGGGGACAGGAGAAAAATTTTATGGAAGAAAAAGAAGAATTGATTTTAAATTTTATGAAAGAAGATATGTATGTGCCAATGAAAGCAAAAGAATTGGCACTTATGCTTAGTGTGCCTAAAACAGAGTATGCTACTTTTGTAGAAGTATTAAATCATTTAGAGCAAGAGTATAAAATTCAGAAAAATAGAAAGTCAAAATATTCTTTAGTAGAAGAAGGAAAGTACTTATCTGGCGTATTTCGTGCTAATGAAAAAGGGTTTGGCTTTGTAAAAGTAGAAGATAAGGAAGAAGAAATTTATATCGCCAAAAATAATACCAAAGGGGCTTTAAATGGAGATAAAGTATTATTAGAAATGATTAAAATTTCCAAAGAAAATACTCAAGAAGAACATGAAGAAGGAAAAATTGTCAAAATCATTTCTCATGATAAAAATTGTTTAGTAGGAACCTTTACAAAACAGCAAAATTACGGCTTTGTTGTGCCAGATGATAGAAAGTTTGGAACGGATATTTATATTTCAAAAAAGAATATGTTAAAAGCAAAAAATAATACAAAAGTAGTGGTGCAAATTACGAAATATCCTGAAAAAGGGAAAAATGCAGAAGGAAAAATTATTGAGGTATTAGGAAATGTAAATGAGGCAGGAGTGGACATGCTTAGCCTTATTAAAGAATACAATCTTCCTTATGAATTTCCTAAAAAGGTGATTGAAGAAGCTCAAAGCATAAAAGAAGAAATAGCCAAAAAAGATATTCCTAATAGATTAGATTTAAGAGAAGAAGAAATTTTTACGATTGATGGAGAAGATGCTAAAGACTTAGATGATGCCGTGCAAGTGAAAAAACTACAAAACGGAAATTATTTGCTTGGTGTTCACATTGCAGATGTTAGTTACTATGTCAAAGAAGATAGTGCTTTAGATAAAGAAGCTTTAGTTCGTGGTACTAGCATTTATATGTTAGATAGGGTAATTCCTATGCTTCCAAAAGAACTTTCCAACGGCATTTGTAGTTTAAATGAAGGAAAAGATAGATTTTGCCTATCTGTCATCATGGAAATTAACGCTCAAGGAGAAGTGGTATCTTCTGACGTGCAAAAAAGTGTTATTAAAGTAACAAGAAGAATGAATTATTCTGATGTTGCTATTTTATTAAAATATGCAAATAAGGAAAAACAAGAAGAAGCAGAAATAAAAGATGCGAAAAAGGCTAAAGAAAAAATTAAAACATTAGAAAAAGAATTAGAAATAGTTAAGAAATATAAGCCATTTATTGAGCATTTTCAAAGAATGGAAGAATTAGCACACATTTTGAAAAATAGAAGGGAAAAACAAGGTAGTTTAAATTTAGATTTGCCAGAAACGAAAATTGTATTAGATGAAAATGGTTTTGCTATTGATGTTAAAAAATATGAAATTACTTTTGCAAATGAAATTATTGAACAATTTATGCTAACGGCAAATGAAACTATTGCAGAACGTTTTTATTGGCTAGAAGCACCTTTTATTTATCGTGTGCACGAAGTACCAGACCAAGAAAAAATTGATGAATTAAATAAATTTTTATTCAATCTTGGATATAAAATCAAAGCTAATAAAGATAATATTCACCCTAAAGCCTTTGCAGAGGTGTTAGATGCCATTGTGGGAAAACCGGAGGAAAGAGTTATTTCTACTTTACTGTTAAGAACACTAAAAGTAGCAAGATATGAAAGCCAAAATAAAGGACATTTTGGAATTGCAAGTAATTACTATTGTCATTTTACTTCCCCAATTCGAAGATATCCAGATTTATTTATTCATAGAATGATTTCCTATTATCTAGCACAAAATTATGATGTAGCAGAAGATTGGAAAGAAGAATATAGAGCAAAAGCAACAAGCTTTGCAGAGCAGTCTTCGGAAAGAGAAAAAATTGCCCAAAAGGTAGAACGAGATAGCGTGGATATTAAGAAAGCAGAATATATGCAAGATAAAATTGGAAAAGAGTATGAAGGCATTGTTTCTTCGGTTACTTCTTTTGGTATGTTTGTAGAGTTAGAAAATACAGTAGAGGGCTTAATTCGCTTTGAAGATTTAGGAGATGACTACTTTATTTATGATGAAAATAAAAAGACTTTATTAGGTGAAAGAACCAAGAAACATTATCAAATTGGAGATAAAGTAAAAATTAGAGTAAAAAATGCCAATAAAGCATTAAGACAGGTAGATTTTGCATTGGTAGAGAAAAAGCAAGACGACATAGAAGAAACAATAGAAGAATAAGATTTTATACTATCACAATTACTATAAAAAATATTATAACTCACTATAAAAATATGGTAAAGTGCTTGAAAAACAAGAAAATATATGATAAAATAACATAAAATTTGCATAACTCCTATTTTGCACTTTAAAAAGGAAACTTACGAGAGTAAGAGATGCAAGATGAAACTAAAAAATAATTTTTGTAGGAGGAAAAAATATGAATAAGGAAAACAAACGGGAAGTAAGAAAAGGCAATACAACTACCATTAAGCAACTAAAAAAAAGACTAAAAGTAATTAATAACATAACAAAAATTATTGCTTTATTAGCAATGTGTGCATTAATAGTTACTATAGTAGTAGCTGCAATAACAATAAGATATAATGTTGGACCTACATTAGGTTTTATTTGTTTAGGTATAATATTTGCACTAGTTATGTTAATGTGTATTATACAATTAATAAAAAGTAGGTGGCGTAATCAAATTTCTGCAAAACAAAGAGAGCTTAAAAGTGCTGAAATCAAGAAAAGAGCAGAAGAAGGTAGTTTGTTAAAATATCAAGTTTATTGTAAGAAAGATACGGCTGCAAAAGTAATAGAACATGATATAGAAAACATTGTTTTTCAAAATGTCGCAAATGGTGCTATTACATTTGATATTCACTTTAAAACCAAGTTTAAAATAGCGACCGTACAAATTCCTATCCAAGAAATAATTTTAAATCATCTGGATGAAGAAATGGTAAATAGTATCTTAACAGATACTATAACCGACATAACAATCGATACTACAGAAGAAGGAAAAACACAAGTAACATTGCTTGGAAAAGACTTCTGTGTAGAACAAACAGATGTAACAGATGACGATTTAATTGAAATGTTTGGAGAGAAAATGTAAAAGAACAAAACCTTATGCAAAACCTACTTGAAATTCAAGTAGGTTTTGTTGTGCGTTAATTTAATAGAAAACATAAATTTATATTTAACTCTATAAAAATATGAAAATAAAAACATAAAATTATTTGCTTTTTTGTAACCTTATGATACAATAAGAAAAAAAGAAAAGGAAGATTTAGAAAAAATGGCAATAATCGAAGTTAAAAATTTAGTAAAAACTTATAAAATTAGTGAAAAGCAAAATGGAATACTCGGATATATCAAGCATTTATTACATCCAAAATATAGAGAACAAACAGCAGTAAATAATGTAAGTTTTAATATTGAAGAAGGAGAATTAGTAGGCTACATTGGAGAAAATGGAGCAGGAAAATCAACTACAATTAAAATGCTAACAGGACTTTTAACTCCTACTTCTGGAAGCGTTGTAGTAAATGGGCTTGTACCAAATGAAAAAAGAATTCAAAATAACAAGCAAATTGGTGCTGTATTTGGCCAAAAAACGCAATTATGGTGGGATTTACCAGTTATTGAATCTTTTCGTTTAATCAAGAAAATGTATGATATTCCAGAGGGAGAATATCGAAAAAATTTAAAGAAATTTACAGAAATTTTGCAGTTAGAAGAACTATTAGATAAACAAGTAAAAAACTTAAGTTTAGGGCAAAAAATGAGATGTGAAATTGCTGCAACTTTCTTACATAATCCTAAAATTGTATATTTAGATGAACCAACTATTGGGTTAGATATTTTAGTAAAAGATAACATTCGTAAATTTATTAAAGATATTAACAAGGAAAAGAAAACGACTGTTATTCTTACTACCCATGATTTAAAAGACATTGAGGAAGTTTGCGATAGAATTATTTTAATAGATAAAGGTAGCATTATTTATGACGGCGAAAAAGAAAAATTTAAAGACATATATGGAAATAAAATTATTGCAGAATTTGTAGTAAAAAATAAAACCAAAAGTGTTACCTTAGAAACACAGGAAGAAGACTTTGAAGTAATAGAAGAAACAGAAAATAGTTTAAAAATTCGTTTTAACCACGATAAATTAACAGTTATTAATATTGTAGATAGTATATCAAAATATTGTGAAATTTTAGATATGCATGTGCAAGAACAAGGATTAGAAGAAATATTAAAAGAAATTTATAGAGGAGAAATCATTCGTGATTAGGAAAATACAAAGGAGCAAAATATGTTAAAAAGTATGTTAAAAATTGGTAAAATGAGATGGCAAGAATATAACATTTATCCATCTAATTTTTATCTTTTTACCTTAAATCGAATTGTAGAAGTAGTAGTATATATCTTTGTTTGGCAAGCAATTTATAACCAAACAGGAAATGCAGGTGGACTTAGCATAGAGCAAATGGTAACCTATTATATTCTAGTAGCTACTTTAAGACCAATTATTTTATGGGGCTGTAACGAAGACATGGCATATTCTATTCGCAATGGACAAATTCATAAAGAATTATTAAATCCTATTTCTTATTTTCAATATTATTTTGGAATGGAAATAGGGGAATTTGCTTTTGCCACTGTAGTAGGTTTAGCTACTTTTGTTTGTTGTGCTATATTTTGGAAAGTGATGATACCAGCTAGCATACTACACTTTTTACTATTTATTTTTATTATTTTATTAAGTGTGCCAATTACTTTTTCTTTGCAAATGATAGTAGGAACAGTAGGGTTTTATAGTAATTCTATATGGGGAATGCAAATTTTAAGAACAGCTATTATTTCTATTTTTTCAGGAATTATTGCGCCAATTACCTTATTCCCTCAGTGGTTCCAAACACTTAACAATTTTCTGCCATTTAAAGAACTAATTTATACACCAATTAACATTTATTTAGGACAAATTAGTTTAAATGAAATTGGAATTATCATCATAAAACAAATTATTTGGGGTATCCTTTTATATATGTTAGCAAAATTCTTTTTCAATCATGCAGTTAAAAAAGTAACCATTAACGGAGGATAGTTATAAAATTAAACAAATCCAGAAAGGAATATCATTTAGTATGACGAATGTAATAAAAAATATCAGTTTATATTTATCATTTGTAAAAACATCTATGAAAGAAATGTTAATTTATCGTTTGGACTGTATCGTAGGAATGTTATCTCAAATATTTACAGAACTTGTAGAAATTCTATTTATTTGGATTGTATTTCAAAACACAGAAACATTAGCAGGTTGGACATTTGAACATATTTTATTATTATATGGAATTACATTATTATCTGTAGGAATTTCTGACTTCTGCTTTGATGCTTTATATGATATAGGTCCAAAATATATAAGAAGAGGAGAATTTGACAAAATTTTATTAAGACCTGTTCATCCACTTATTTCGATTATAGGAGATTCTAAAGAATTTACTTCTTTAGGATATTTTGGGCTAGGATTATTTTTAGTTATAACAATGTTCATTAAGCTAGCAATACCTGTTACTTTTGGGCTATTATTACAGATTGTCTTTTTTAGTATTATTGGTGCAAGCATTATAGGAGCCATTAACACAATTTTTAGTATTTCTTCTTTTTGGACTTACCGTTCTAATGAAGTAATATGGTCATTTTATCGTACTTATACTTTTACACAATATCCAATTGATATTTATAATGGATTTATTAAATTGCTAATTACGGCAATACTACCATTTGCATTTGTTGCTTATTATCCAACAATGAGTTATTTAGGAATGAACTCTTATATGCTTTATTTATCACCAGTAGTTGCTATTGTTTTATGGTTTATTGCAATAAAAGTATGGAATTTTGCCTTAAATAAGTATAGAAGTACAGGAAACTAATAGGTATTTCATATTGCTCTATAAAAAAGAAAAATTTTCAAATTACTACATAAAAAGGAAGTTTAATCATTATTTTCAGATTGCTACATATAAAAGAAAGAAGGAAAAAATTCAAATGAAAAATTATTATTTTACCTCAGAAAGTGTAACAGAGGGGCATCCAGATAAATTATGCGATTTAATTTCAGATAGCATATTAGATGAATACTTAAAACAAGATGAAAATTCTAGGGTAGCCATAGAAACATTTGCTTCGAAAAATACCATTACCATAGCAGGACAAGTTACTTCAAAAGGAGAAGTAGACATTGAAAAAGTAGCAAGAAATGTAATGAAAGAGATTGGATTTGATAACGAAAATACCGATATCGATTATAGAACTTGTAAAATTTTTATTAACATTACCAAACAAAGCCCAGATATTGCTATGGGAGTAGATATGGGTGGAGCAGGAGATCAAGGCATCATGTTTGGCTATGCTACAGATGAAACCCAAAACTATATGCCTTATGCAATTGATTTAGCACATAAACTTGCCAAACAACTAACAAAAGTAAGAAAAACAAATAAAATTCCTTATTTAAGACCAGACGGAAAAGTGCAAGTCACCGTAGAATATGAAGATGATATTCCAAAAAGAATAGATACCATTTTAATATCTACTCAGCATTTAGAAGAAATTTCAATGGAAGAACTAAAAAAAGAAATTATAGAAAAAGTAATTAATCCAATTGTTCCAAAAGAAAAAATGGACGAAAACACAAAAATCTATGTAAATCCAACAGGAAGATTTGTAATGGGAGGACCTCTAGGAGATACAGGCTTAACCGGAAGAAAAATAATAGTAGATACTTATGGTGGATATGCAAGACATGGTGGAGGTGCTTTTTCAGGAAAAGATGCAAGCAAAGTAGATAGGTCAGCAAGTTATATGCTTCGCCATATTGCTAAAAACGTGGTAGCAAATGGATTAGCAAAAAAATGCGAACTACAAGTATCTTATGCCATTGGCAGAAAAGAGCCAATTTCAATTTGGATTAACACCTTTAATACCAATACTATAGGAGAAGAAAAAATACTTGAAATGATAAAAGAAAAATTTGATTTAACACCAAATGGCATAATAGAATATTTAGACTTAAAAAAGCCTATTTATGCAAAAACAACGAACTACGGACATTTCGGTAAAGAAGAAATGACGTGGGAAAAAATAATTAGTTTTTCCAAACCATAATATTACTAAAGATAACACTAAAAATAGTAAAAGCAACCATAAGACCTCCACCAAAAGTGTTTTTCTCTTGTTTTATTTCATATAAACCATACGAAATAGAATACACTAAAACATAAATAGTAAAAACAAGAAATAAAATATGATAAAACGAAGCAAGCATAGATAAAACCTCCATTTTCAAATTTCATATTATAATTATCAATGCACCAAAAGTGCCAGATATACCTTTAGGGACGTTTCCAAAAGGTATATAAGAGCAAATTTTAAAAGCAAAAGTTACCAAAAGTGACAGATATACCAAAAGGAAACGTCCCCAATGGTACATAGTTACCAAAAGTGACAGATGTACCAAAAGGAAACGTCCCCAAAGAGACATTTTAGGTTTCGTTAATTAAGAAACCGGATTGTATTGTGGTGTCAATGGTTACTTTGAAAGTAGAATCGACGTATCTGTTTTGCCAGTCATAATCTTCAAAGTCTTTAGCAGTTAAGAAACTAGATAGAGCATATTTTCCAAAACCACTAATATCGGATTTGAATTCCATAGAAGTGCGATACAAGTATTGCGTTAAAGCTTCTTCTAAGTATTCATTTGCTGCATTAGAAATCATGTTTAACGTAGTATCATCTAAATAGTGAGCGTTGTTTTTCATAGAGTAAACTCTACCTGTGAATTTGGCTTCAAAGCGAATATAAGGGGAACCATTTACGATATCGACTTTTATTTTTTTATGACCTTCATTTGATATTTTGATATCTAATAGTTTTTCTGGATTGTCTGGGTCCGGCACACTTATTAAGAAAGAATCGGTATCCCCACGTAATATAGAAAGGCAAAGTGTTTCAATGGCAGTTAATTCTCCTACTAATTTATCGTCTTTGAAAACAGCAATTCCTAAGTTTTCTGCACCTCTATCACCAGAAAAAGGTGTGTTGGTTGATTTCATAGTTGTAACATCGCTACTATGAGTACCAGCATCGGAAACACTAGCGTTTGTATTTACGCCACCAAGAATGGCAAAAGGCTCACAAGTGTTGCATAAATATTGGTTTAAAAAGTCTGCAAATGTAGCATTATAGATGTAGCCTGTGTATTTGCTAGAATTTGGGAAGATTTCATAATATTTGGTAATTAAATTTTCCAAAATTGGTGTGGAATTTTCTATATAACTTTTAGCAGTGCTTTTACTAACAATAATATTGGCAGAATGTCTTACTTGAGAATCGTTTGCTAAAGTATAGATAGCGTCTGAAATTCCTTTACTTGCTACTTCTTCTGAAAAGATAATTAAGCGACAATGTGATAGGCTTATTTTTTTTGCTAAATAGCTATTCATTAGGTTAATGGCACTATCTATAGAAGATGCTTCTACAGAATTAACAATAAGAGGGCTTTTTTCACTAGAGCCAGAGTCACTTGTGGAACTTCCTGTGGTAAATTGAAAGCTAATGTTAAAATCTTCATTTTCTCCTACGTCAATGCCAAGTGCAATAACATAGGCTAAGTTATCTATATTAAGTGAAGTATAAGAAGGGCTGAAGGCAACAATAAAAACAATGATTACAAGTAAAATAAAGATGTTGCGTACTATTTTATTCAATAGAATCACCTACTTTTCTTTTTCGTCTAAAAGATGCTAAAAGCAAAATAAGAAAACTCATAATGCAAACAATGCCAATCATTAAATAAGGATAAATATCAGTTTCATAAAATTTCGCTGTTGCATAGTTTTTTGGAAGAAGGGAAACTGCAAGAATGCAAAGTCCAACAGGTAAGATAGCTGGTTTGAACTCTTTTATGTTTGTTATTTTGCGGAAAATGAGAAGTACAAATTTGCTAATAATTCCTAAATAACAAGCAAGAACGAGCATCCATATTAGTAAGAACACAGATTCTAACCTTTGAAAGAAGCTTCCAAATTCAATATAAGTGGCAGCAGAGTATAGTGGCATTACCTCGTCTGTTTTTACAAAGTAAGGAAACATAAATAAAACTATTGAAACTGTAATAATTAAGTAAATTACAGATAAAACAACAGAGGTAATTGCAACTTTTTTGAACTTTTGAGGCTCTTTTAATAAAGGTGGAAGGAAGTATAAAAATACAATTCCACTAAAAGAAGAAATATTTCCAAGTCCGGTTACAAAAGTTTCAAATATTCCATTTCCTAAAAGAGGAAAAATTCTTTGTGGTGAAAAGTGTCTAAAGTTAGCAACAAATAAAAATATAATACTACCAAGGGCTATTGGTGTAATAATCAAGTTTGCCTTCAAACTAGCATTAAAAGATAAGTAGTTGGTAGCGCAAAGTGCAATAATGAAAAATAAAATGACAAATAAAATGCTAGTAGAAGGGTAATATACAATTCTTAAACATTCACAAAAATTTCTAAGAAAAATGCTAGAACTTACAATAAAATAGAAAATGAAAATGAAGCCTACAATTTTCTTTAAAACACTTCCTCCTAATACTTCCGATATATCAATAATGTCCATGCCGGGAAATTTTTTGAATAAGCGATATATAAAATAGACTAATAATAGCATAATTAGGCCAACATAAACTAAGTTAATAATACTAGCAGAGCCAGTAATGGCTAAAATGTTTTTTGGAAGTGATAATACAGTTCGTATAATGATGACCGATAAAATAAGGCATATAGCTTCTAATGTACCAATTCTTGAATGATTCATAGTGAAAAATCCTTGCTTTTTAAATTTAGGTTTTTTATTTTAGAGGAAATACCTATAAACCTACATAAAGTTTTAATTGCTTAAAGTCAAACATATTATAAATAAATTCAATTCAACTAAATTTACTCTATTTAAAAATTTTTATTTTTGCTTCCATTTCATACTAATATGTTCTTGTGATTTTTCCTTCTTTGGTGCCATGTAAGTTGCTCTATATTCTTGTTTCCAAATAGGCGGAATGAAATATCCATTTCCTTTGCTATTGATAGCAGGAGCAAAAGGTGCCAGAAAAGGAACGCCAAAAGAGCGGATATTGCAAAGAACTGATAAATAGACAAAAAGTCCAATAGAAATTCCTAAAAATCCTGCAATATAGCCAAGTAACACAAATAGAAAACGGAAGAAGCGTAAATGAAAACCAAACGAAAAGTCTGGAATAGCAAAAGAGGCAATACCGGTTAAAGCAATAATGATAATTAGAATAGGGCTAACAATATTAGCACTAACAGCTGCTTGTCCTAAAACCAAAGCACCTACAATGCCAATGGTAGGGCCAATAGGGGAAGGAACTCTAAGTCCCGCTTCTCGAATTAGTTCAAAAGAAACCTCCATAATGAAAATTTCAAAAATAACCGGAAAAGGAACTGTTTCTCTTGCACTTAAAATAGAGTAAAGCAGTTCGGTTGGCAAAATTTCTTGGTGAAAACTGGTAACTGCCACGTAAAAGCCAGGAAGCAAAAGAGTAATAATAGATGCAAGAAAGCGAAGTACTCTTAAAAAATTTGCAAAATATGGCTTTAAATTAGTATCTTCCGGAGATGACATGAAATCTATAAAAGTTGCAGGCATAATTAAAGAATAGGGAGAACCATTTACAAGTACAACAACACGACCTTGTAATAAATGCTTTGCAGTTTTATCTGGTCTTTCGGTAGATAAAATTTCAGGTACACCAATTTGGTTATCATCAATAATAAGTTGTTCTAATTCGCCAGAAGATAACAAAGAGTCAACTTCTAAATTATTTAAACGATATTTTACTTCTGCTACCAAGTCACTATTTGTGATGTTTTCCAGATAACAAACAGCACATTTGGTTTTCGTCACTTTTCCCACTTCAATATTTTCAATAATAAGTTCTTCCGTATTGGTAATTCTACGAAGTAATGAGGTATTCGTACGAATATTCTCTACGAAGGCTTCTTGTGGCCCTTTTATCACAATTTCATTATTAGGAGAATCAATACTTCTTTGCTTAAATCCTTTTACTTCAATATCAAAAGCAAATTCAAGAGTATCAATAAATAAAGCACAATTTCCAGAATTTACACCAGAAATAATAGTGTCCATTTCTTGTTCTTCCGTAATACTATTTTGAGGCAGAAGCCTGCTTGCAATATATTCTGTCATATCAAATTTTTTTACTTTTCGAACGGTAATATTGTTTGTGACTGCTTCTGATATAATTCTATCTTTTCCTCCATCAAAGGTATTAGCAGAGTTTCGAAGCATTAGAGGTTTTAAAATGAAATCGTTAATTAAGTTGGAATCTACCATACCATCAATAAATAGCAAAAAAGCCTTATATTGCTTATTATGAGCAAGAAGGGTAAATTCACGAATAATGATATCACTATTGATTAAGGTGTTATATCTTGTTTTTATATATTCTAAATTTACGTCTAAACTTGGAAAAACCTTTTTCTTTTCTTCTAATGGTTTAGATGTATTTTCATCTTTAATACTCTTTTCTTCAACTTGTGCAATAGAGAAGTCGTAAGCTTCGTGTGGTTTCCATGTAAAAGAGTCTAGTATTTTTTTAAAATCCATTTTCATCCGTCCTTTTTCTTTAGAATTTCCAAAATGGGAAAATTTATGCAAAAGTTTTGTGAGTTTCTGTTTTTGGGACGAACTGTTTTTGAAAAGAACTGTTTTTGGGGATTTAAGGAAAAAAACAGTCTAAAAAAGTAGGAAAAAATATTGCTTTTTTATGTCAAATATGATAAGATATAAAACATCAAATGTAGTAAAGAAATATAAAAACCTTATTAAAATAATTTTTAGGAGGGAAAAGTATGAAGAAAACAATCACACAAAAAACTTTATATCCGGACGAGGTGGAAAACCTTCGGACTCGTGTAATAGGAAAAGAAGTTGAAGTTTCCTATGAAATTGAGGTAAATGAACCTCAAAATCAGGAAACAGGTCCTGAAGAAATCAAAGGAACAAAAGAATGGCTGGATAAGTATTTTCCTGTTGTGCAGGCAAGTGAACTTTCTTTGGACGATGAAATCTTGAAGCATGAACCGGAAACAGAGAGACAAAAAGATTTTAAGGAAAGAATGATAAAAGCAATCAAGTCTGGTTTGCAAGATTTCCGGGCACCAATTATGGACCCTTCTTTAGATGAAGATGGCAACATTTGCTACGAAGCAGGGATGATGCCAGCAGTTGGAAGGTCAGCAGCTTGGTGGTATGGAAATGCCCAAAAGTTTCTGCCGGAAAAGGAAAGCCGTCTTGGTTTAACCAAGGAAAGAATTGCCTTCTTAGCACTATTTATGAAAGAACTTATTGAAGAATGTGGTTACACCATAACTGATGCATGGAAAGCAGTATGTGACCAAAGTAAAGACTTAGGTCACTATAGGGATTCTAAAAATCCTAAGTATGAATTTGAACCTACTGGTAGTAGAAAAGTAGGCAGATGGAATGACTTGGGGAATACTTACAAAATTACAGAAAATGAAGCCGCTCGCTTTTCGAGTTTTGGTGGTTACTTCTTTAATGATGGTAATGGTCGCCCTTTGGCGGCTGTGTCTTGGAATTATCCTTACAGCAATCACAGCTTTGGCCTTGGATGGACTGTGCTTTCCGTGTAGTAGTTTCTTACCACTGCGTAGAAAAACCTAAAAAGTACGAAAACAAAAAGAGGTTCTTAAATTTAAGAATCTCTTTTTTGATATATTATATTTCTTGCATTTTTCAATACCAAAGAAAATATATCTATTTCCTGTTTTTTCCTTAAGTCCCCAAAAACAGTTCAAAAAACAAGAATAAATTTTGACATACAATAAAGAATAGAATATAATAAGAAAGTAAGAAAAAGGAAGGATGAAAACAAATGAAAATTATTTATAAAAATATGGAAGTAGAAACAGCGGAAAATACAAGCGTTTTAGAGGCATTTAAAGAAGCAATCGAAGAAAAGAGCAATATCATTGCTTGTATGGTCAATAATGAAGTAAAATCTTTAAATTATATATTAAAGGAAAATGATGAAATAGAGCTTTTAGATACAAGTTCAAGAGACGGAGCTCGCATTTATACAAGAGGCTTATTATTTATAATGGCAATGGCATTTCATAAGTTATATCCTGAAATTTTGCTAACTGTTAATTATCAATTATCTAGCAGTATGTTTTGTGAAATAGAAAATAATATTATAACAGAAGAAATGATAGAAGCCATTCGAAAAGAAATGCAAAACATCATAGAAAAAGATTTGCCAATCAAAAAAGTGCAAATGAAAAGGGAAGAAGCAATCGAATTTATAAAAAAAGAAAATACAGGCATTGGGAAAATTCAAATTGAGAATAAAGAAAAAGAAAAAGTTTCTTTCTATTTTTGTGAAAATTATTATAACTATTTCTTTGGAGTTATGCCAATTTCCACAGGCTATATTAAGTTATTTGATATTATGAAATACCAAAAAGGTTTTTTGGTTCGTTATCCAAGTAAAACAAGTCCAAATGAAATAAAGCCATATCAAGAAGGCAAAAAGCTTATGGCAACTTTAGAAGAATATGATGATATAAATCGTATTTTAGGAATTTCTACTTTGGAACAATTAAACGAGAAAATACGAAATGGAGAAGGAAAGGAAATTATTTTACTTTCAGAAGCACTTCATGAAAAGAAAATAGCGCAAATTGCAGATAAAATTACAGAAGATAGAAACAAAAGGGTAATTTTAATTGCAGGACCATCTTCTTCTGGAAAGACTACATTTGCCAAAAGACTTGGCATAGAGCTTCGCTTAAATGGATTAAAACCAAAAACTATTTCTGTAGATAATTATTTTGTAGAAAGAGAAGAAACACCAAAGGATGAGTTTGGCAATTACAATTTTGAAGCATTAGAAGCGGTTGATTTAAAACTATTAAACGAGCATTTAGTAAAATTATTGAATGGAGAAGAAATTGAAGTGCCAACTTTTAATTTCCAAGAAGGCAAAAAATATTATACTGGCAAAACAATGAAATTAGAACAAGATGAAGTATTAATAATGGAGGGAATCCATTGCTTAAATGATAAGCTAACACCAGCTATTCCAAAAGAAAAGAAATTTAAAATTTATATTAGTGCCTTAACAGTGCTAAACATTGATTACTATAATCGTATTTCTACAACCGATACAAGAATTATTCGAAGAACAGTAAGAGATAATCAATTTAGGGGATATGATGCATTAAAAACATTAGCTTCTTGGTATTCAGTAACCGCAGGGGAAGAAAAGAATATTTTCCCATTCCAAGAAGAAGCAGATGCCATGTTTAATACTTCTTTAGTTTATGAAATCAATGTACTAAAAAAATATGCGTTGCCTTTATTTGAAAAAATAGGAAGAGAGTATAAAGAATATGCAGAAGCAAAACGTTTATGTGAATTTTTGAAATATTTTGAACCACTTCCTATAGAAGATGTACCTAAAAATTCATTGCTTCAAGAATTTTTAGGAAATAGTATTTTTGAATATTAATATTATAACAACAAAATAAAAATAGCAGATTTTTTTACTCTGCTATTTTTTCATTTTTGATAATTTAAGATAGGATTATTTTTTAGATACAAATTTAAGAAACTAAGCTAATTTCTTAAAAATTTAAGAAAACGCAGAGTTAACCTTTTAACATAGATAAGTTTGCTATCTTATTCTCATTTTTTCTTATGTTTTCTAATAATTTTTGATATTGGTCATTATAGTAAGAATGTGCATCGAATAAAATAGCGATTTCATCATTAAAAGTATTTTCTATATGAAGTGTAATTCTTTCCAAATTAGACATTCTTTCATGAAATAAATCAATATCACTTTGAATAGATAGTACTATTTCTTCTAGAGTATTAAATCTAGCATTTATTAAATTGAACTTTTCATCATATTCTTGAAACTTATTTTTCATTTCTTTTTCTAAACTGTCAATACGTTTTTCTAAACTATCAATACGTTGCTCTAGATTATCAATACGTTTTTCCATATTATTAAGAATATTGCTGATTTTTTGCAATTCTAAAAGAATAGTATTTGAAATTTCATTTTCCATATTTTTCCTCCTTTCATTTATTTTGTAGAGCTATTATATCAAAGATTATGTAGATGTCAATAGATTTTCAAAACCTTACAAAACTTCTAAAAATGTGACAAAAAATTTAATAAAAAATATCATAAAAATACTAGAAAAAGAAAAAAAGTTATGATAAAATTTTGAAAAAAGTTAAAATATATTGTATTTAATTTTATGCACTTACAATGAAAAGGGGAATAATATTAAAATGCCAAAAAAATTTACAGAAATTGATGAAGAATTTATTTGCGAAAATTGTGGAAAAAAGGTAGAAAAGTTAGGTTATTCTTGTCGTAATCATTGCCCATATTGCTTACATTCAAAACATGTAGATAAAAATCCGGGAGATAGAGAGGAAACTTGCCATGGAATTTTAGAGCCAATTGGTTTAGAAATAGATAGCAAAAAAGGCTATGTTATTGTGTTTCAATGTAAGAAATGTAAAGCTATTCGAAAAAACAAAGCAGCAAAAGATGATAATATGGATTTACTAATTGAACTAAGTGCAAAACATAAATAAAATATAAAATTAAAAAGAAAAGGGGGATCTTCAAAGATTTTTATATAATAATCTTTGAAGAATAGAGATATGAAATTAACTGAAATAGAACAAATAGATAAAATTGATTTACAAGAAAATAATTTATATTATATTTATGGAAAAACAGGAAGCGGAAAAACCTATTTTACAAAGCAAGTAATAAAGAAAAATAAAAAAGAAGCATTTTATACAAATTTTGAAGAAGTTATTTCTTTATATTCTAAAGGTGAAGTAATAAGTGAAGATATTATTGTGATAGATAATGATATAGAGAAAACGATAACAAAAGAATTTACTTGCTTAATAATACAAAAAATTATAGAAAAATGGAAAGAAGAAGGCAAGAAAATATTTGTAATAAGCAGTTTAACCCCACAAAAATTACAAGAAGAAAATGAGTTAGTATCAAATTTATTATTAAACAATGAAATAATAGAAATTTGTTATAACATAGAAAGTAGAATAAAAATAGCAGAACAGTATAGCAAAAAACTACAAATAATAATAAATCAAGAAATATTAAAAAGTATAGCAAAGGAAGAAAATATAGGAAAAATAAGAGCAAGTATAAATAAAATGAAAATAGCATAAAAAACGAGCCACTTACCTATTTTTTAGGTAAATGGCTCGTTTTTTTACTCGCAATATTACAATTAAAAGAATAAAAAACAATGAAATCTTCTAAATCTCTCTATTTAAATTGCCATTAGTATAATCTTTTCCTTCTAAACGTCCTCCTGATAAAATTGTTTCAATAATAGAATTAGTTTTCTCTATACTTTCTTCTAAAATATCTACACGATAAGAAGAAACATCAAAACATGTTGCATCAATAGAAGTGATTTTACTATTATAAATAGTGCTAACAGTTTGAATACTATCTGGAATAACACGGAAGGTAATACCTAGTCTATCTTTTAAATAATATTCTTTTTCTTCTTTACAACGAACGCCACAAGTAGGGTAGCACTTATTCGTTTGACCAAGTAAACAGTAATTCATTGACATTAAAGGAGTCCTTCCATATACAATTAGTTCTTGTGAGCAAATAGGGTTTGTTAGTAAATTTTGTATAGTCGTGTAATCTAATTCTGGAGAAATTGTTAATGTACTTATTCCAAAATCCTTTAATTCCTGTTGTGTTTCATGGTTAAATACATTCAAAGTATAATTGCCAATAAATTCAAATCTATTAGGGTGTAATTTATTCATTTGCTCAATAAACTTACCACTTGCTAAATTAGAAACCACAAAACCACAAATAGGGAAAGTGTTAATTGATTTCTCAATTACTGTATTTAATAGGTTTTTATAATTACTCTTTACAATGGTTGGCAAATAAATATAAGTAGGGAAGTTCGTACAAATATCATTAACAACTTTTGCATATTTTTTATTGCCAAAATATTTTAAAGGAAGATAAACTTTATTTACTTTTTTTAAGTTTGTATAATCCTCATTTTCATTTAAAATGTTTAGCAAAACAGAAATACTTTTATTAGTATTTTTATGTATTTTATCTTGTTCTAGTACATCTTTTTGTACTAGATTCATATTATTATCTGAAAAATATATTACATTTTTCAAAATAGGAGATTTTCTTAAAAGTCTGCTTTCCGCTTCAAAGTAAATTTCTTGTAATGCTTTTCTTCGTAGTTCATTTAATACTTTAATAGAAGGCAAAAATAAATTATCTTCTAAAGTAACGTTAATTTTATCAAAAGTAAAAATCGTATCAGTAGTTTTATTTAATTGTTCAATAATTCTTTCTTTTTCAATTGGCTTTGACTTTGCTTCTACAGGTACTTCTTCAGAAGAAAAAGAAACTTTAATATTAGCAAAAAGAGGATTATTTACTTTGCAAGTAGAAACATTTAAAACAATAGGTTCTTCCTTTTTTAAAATTATATTTGCTTGCAATAATACCTTCTTATGTTCTTCTTGGTAGGAGGCTTTAGCAAAAGTAGATAGTTCTTTTGAACTAACACGATAAATTTTATCGCCTACATGAAGATTTCCTTTCATTCTACCAATTTCCACTAATTGCTTTTCATGAGCAGAAGGAATATTTTTTCCCTTTAACATTAGCTCAGAAATTGTGTATTTTGTATTTTCTTTCTCAAATTGAATGCTATCACCTAAAGCAATAGAATCAGTTAAATTAACAAAAACATGGCCTTTATTAGATTTAAGGCTTGCAATATTACCTACATAAATTCCTAAATGATTTGGCTTGTCTGGAAAAACCAATTCTTTATTTGGCTTGCTATCCAAATGTCCACAAGAAAAACCACCACGATTGAAAACTTGTAATAAATCTTTTCTATCTTTTTCATCTACTATATAAGGCTTGTCAGATAAAGCTAAATCTACATATTTTCTATAAATACGAGTTACTGTTGCTACATATTCAGGAGTTTTCATTCTACCTTCAATTTTAAAACACATTACACCAGCTTTAATAAGCGCAGGCAAATAATCAAGCCCACATAAATCTTTTGTGCTAAGCAATGTACCATTAGGGACGTTTCCTTTTGGTAGATCTGTCCCTTTTGGATACTTAAATGTACCATTAGGAAACGTCCCCAAAGGTAGATCTGTCCCTAATGGTGCGTCACAAGTAACAAGCTCATAAGAAAGTCTACATGGCTGAGCACATTTTCCACGATTACCAGAACGACCGCCTACCATACTAGAAAATAGGCATTGACCTGAATATGAAATACAAAGGGCACCATGAATAAAGGTTTCAATTTCTACTTTTGTATTTGAACAAATATATTCAATTTCTTCTAAAGATAGTTCTCTTGATAGTACTACTCTTTTAAAACCTAGTTTTTCCGCTTGTAAGGCACCTTCTAAATTATGAATTGTCATTTGCGTACTTGCATGAATAGGTAGGTTAGGAAAGTTTTGAATTAAATAACGAGCTAATCCTAAATCTTGTACAATAATAGCATCAATTCCAAATTCAACTGCTTTTTTTGCAAGAAGAACAGCGTCCTCAAATTCAGAATCTTTAATTAATGTATTTAAAGTTAAATGTGTATTTACATTTCTTAATTTTGCGTAGGCAATTGCTGTTTTTAAATTACTTAAATCAAAATTGCTAGCTGAAGCTCTTGCGTTAAAGTTAGAAGCACCAAAATATACACTATCAGCTCCATTTTGAACTGCTGCTTTTAAACATTCAAAATCTCCGTACGGGAGAAAGTAATTCTATTTTTTTCTTCATTTTTTTATTCCTTTCCAAGGCATAAATCTAAGGTACAATATGTTTTGAATATTGCTCTTCATTTTTTTGATACATTTTTTCTCCTTTTTTATTGTAACACAAAATTTCAAAAAAGCATACTATATTATAAAAAGAAAAGAGGAGGGAAGTACAATGCAAGATGAAGTAAGAAATTGCGGATGTGGTTGTGGAAATAATGGAGGATTATTTAACAACTTATTTGGCGGTTGTGGATGCGGAAATGATACTGAAATTTTATTCTTTATTATCATCTTCTTATTATTATTTACAAGTTTCGGAAGTGGATGTGGCTGCAATAGAGGCTAATAAATAAGTAAATTAAAAATTCCATAGAAAGAAAAAACATAACTAGAGTCTAAAGTTTTCTATAAATTTATTGATAGAAAATTTTAGGCTCGATTTTTTATTACATGACACAAATATTACTAAAATATTACATTTTTGTAAGTTTTGTGAATTTTATTGACGTTTTTTGATAACAAATGATATAATCAAGTCGACAAAAATATACAAAAATACTAAGGAGGCAATTTCATTGATTACCAATAGGAATATACAAAAAGTACATAGAGTTTCAAAGTTAGTAGTAGCATCTACTATTCTAACTTTATTATCTTATGTTTTTTTGAATTATATAGGAATAAATGAGGTATATGCGACACAAACAAGAGAAAGTTATTCAAATAAAATCGATAATTATCCAGGTTATAAAGAGCTTATTGAAAAATTGCAACAGGCTCATCCAAATTGGAAATTTACTATGTTTTATACTGGTTTAGATTGGTATCAAGTTATTAAAAACGAAACGACTGCATACCACGGAAGAAATGTTGTACCAGCTAGTAAGTCAAGTGCTTGGAAATGTAGTGTATGTGGAGAAACCCCTCATGGTGGAAGCTCATGGAGATGTGCATCAGAGGCTGCTGTATCTTATTATATGGATCCAAGAAATTGGCTAAATGATACTTATATTTTCCAATTTGAAAATTTATCCTACAATGGTGAGATTCAAACTATAGAAGGCGTACAAAAAATTATAGAAAACATTGGGTATATGAAAGGTGATACCATAAATTATACAAAAACAGATGGAAGTATAGGAACAATAGAAAAATCTTATGCACAGGTTATTTATGAAGCAGCACAGGAAGCAAAAATAAGTCCTTATCATTTGGCTTCTAGAATTCGCCAAGAACAAGGAGCAGGTAATTCCCCAGGAAGTACAGCAACAGGTAATTATGGAAGTTATGTTGGTTATTACAACTTTTTAAATATTAAAGCTTCTGGCTCAAATGATGCACAAGTTATTGCAAATGGTTTAGAACATGCTAAAAGTAAAGGATGGACAGATCCTGAAATTTCTATTAAAGAAGGAACTAAAGTATTAGCAAGCAATTATATTAATGATGGACAAGATACCTTGTATTTGCAAAAATTTGATGTAGATAATTCTGATGGAACTTTATATTATTTCCAATATATGCAAAATGTATCAGCTTGTGTTACAGAAAGTTCAAAACCAAGACAAGTATATCAAGAACTAGGACTATTTGATAGTGCTTTTGAGTTTATTATACCAGTATATGAAAATATGCCACAAAAGATATGCGATCAACCAGTTGAGGGTTCTATTGTTACACAAAATGTAAAAATTAAAGGAACAAATGTAAATATTCGAAGTTCAGCGACAGTTTCTTCTTCTATTGTAGCTACTGTAAATGCAGGTTATGATTTACTTAGAATTGAAATTGCAGCAGTAAAAAATGGTAATTATTATTGGGATAAGGTAGTTTTACCAGATGGTAGAAAAGGATATGTAGCACGTGATTATATAGAGCAAGTAGACGATATTACAAACTGCAATGATGTTATGATAAGCAATTCTTATACTAATTTAAGAAATGGTCCAGGGTTAACTGATACAAGTATTGTAACTACAGTAGTTAAGGGACAAGTGCTAACAAGAATAGAAACTGGAAAGTATAATTTAGATGGATATATTTGGGACAGAGTAAAATTAGCAGATGGAAGGCAAGGATATATCGAACAAAATTATATATCACCTAATACTGGCAATGGACAACAAGGCGACGGACCAAAAACAGAAATTATTAAGGTTATTTGCCCTTCTGGCTTAAAGGTAAGAGAAAAACCAGGTACAGACCAAAGAGTGTTAACTTATTTAGAAAAAGATAATGTTCTAACTAGAATAGAGGCAGGAGTTTCTAATGCAAATGGTTATATTTGGGATAAAATTGTAACAACAGATGGTATTGAAGGTTATATAGCAAGAGGAGATTCTCAAGGCTCATACATAGAGATTGTAACTACAACTGTAGGAACGAATAATCCAACTACAGAGAAAAATGATAATTTTAAATTTGAGGATGATAATTTAGTCTGTGAGCCAGAAACAACTGTAGAAGCAATTAAAGAAAAATATTCTAACACAGAAATAGCTATTAAAAATGCAGAAGGAAATGCTGTTACAACAGGAAATATAGGAACAGGTTATATTATAACAATAGATAATAAAAGCTATACAATTATAAAAATGGGAGATGTAGATGGAGATGGCAGTATTGATACACTAGACTCTTTAAAAGCTTTAAAACAATTTGTAGGTACAGAAAATTTAAATGGAGTTTATCAAAAAGCAGCAGATATTGATAAAGATGGTGTTATTGATACATTAGATTCTCTAAAAATGTTAAAAAATTATGTTACAGGAGAAAAAATTGACATAAATACAGAGTTGAATTAAAAGGAGATTTTATATGAAAAGCAAAATTTTCACTATTATATTTTTTGTAATATTAGTATTATCACTAGGAACCATTATTTCACATGCAGGAATTATAGCAAGTAGCGATTTAACAACTGTTGATTCAGGAGGAACAGTAAAAATAACAGTTTCATCACAAGAGTTAGTAGATGGATATAAGGTATCTATATCTTCTAACGATGGACTTACATTTGTAAGTGCTGTAGGTGGAACTTTAGTTGACGGACATACTGTTTCTGGAGTTAGTACTTCTGGGATTACTGAATTAGCGATTTATACTTTTACAGCACCAGAAGTGACACAAGATACTACTTATCATGTTACCTTTTCTTTAGAAGGACTTATTCCACATGGTACAGAAGAAAAAACAACAGATAGTGCAAGTGCAACAGTAACTGTAAAAGCAAAAGAAGTGACACCACAACCACCAACTACAGTTGAACCAGACCCACAGCCACCAGTAGAAGAACCAAAACCTCAAACAAATCCAGAACCAACTTTTCAAGAAGTAAATGAAACAGTATATGCAACAACATCAGGTGTAAATATAAGAGAAAGTTACAGTACATCTAGTAAAAGTATAGGAGCGTTAAAAGAAGGTCAAGAATATACCAGAACAGGAAAAGGAAGTAATGACTGGAGTAGAATAAGTTATAATGGTAAAACTGCTTATGTTTATTCTAAATATTTAACAACCACCAAACCAGCAGAAAAACCAATAGAAGAAAAAAAATCAGATAATGCAAATTTAAAATCTTTAGTTGTAGAAAATCATGAGTTAACTCCTTCTTTTTCTTCTTCTGCTAATAGTTATACAATGCAAGTTACAAATGATGTAACAGAATTGAAAATTACTGCAGAAGCAGAAGATGAAAAAGCAACTGTATCAATTAAAGGAGAAAAAAATCTAAAAGAAGGCGAAAATATTGTAACAATTTCTGTTACAGCAGAAGATGGAACTTCTATAAAAAGTTATGAAATTAAAGTAACAAAATTACCAGAAACAACACTTGCACTTCAATCTTTAAATATTGAAGGTACAGATATAGAAGATGAATTTGAGCCAAATACATTTAATTATGAAATTCAATTTAGAGAATTAACGAAATTAAATATAGAAGCTGTTGCAAATGAAGAAACAGCAAAGGTAGAAATTATAGGAAATGAGGACTTAGAAGAAGGCGAAAATATTATTACTATCATGGTAACTTCTGAAGATGGATTACAAACAGTAACTTATCAGATTAAAGCAAAAAAATTAGTTGCAAATACAACACAACAAGAAGAAAAGAAAAGTATGAATCCAAATATTTACATATATATAGCAATTGGTGCTATCTTATTAATTGCACTAATTATAGTCATTGTGTATACAATTAAAAATAGAAAGCAAGAAGATTTTGAGGAAGAAGAAAATTTTGAAGAGTTTCCGGGAGAACTACCAGAAAGACAAGAGAATACAAGAAATAATAGCAGAGAAAATGGCAATGGAAGAGGAAGGCATTTTTAGAGCACAATAAATTTAGAAATTTTTAAGTTATCTCCTTATTAGGTAAAAAGCTTAATAAGGAGATATATTTGTTTTATTATTCAAAATAGTATATTATAAATTAAAGGAAACAAGCATTGACAGTAAAGATAAAAAAATGTATAATACCAAATGTACATGCTATTGTAGCTCAGTTGGTAGAGCAACAGATTCGTAACCTGTAGGTCGGCGGTTCGATTCCGCCCAATAGCTCCAAAATGCGTTTTCGTCGAACTACTTAAAAGTATTGCTATAAGTGAGTTTGGAGAAAACAAAAAAATGTGTATCAATCACAATTATATAAGTCGATTTAGTCGGCTTATTTTTTTGCATTTTACAGTATTTTACAATGCTGAATGTAGAAAATAGCCTCAAAATATTGAAAAAAGGAGGTTTTTGTGATATGATATCTACAGTAAAAAAAGAAATAGCAATAAATAAAGAATTACGTTCTAAAATTGAATGGGCTTGTACTTTTAGTAATTGTGTACCAAAGATAAAGAATGGTAATTTGAGAATGATAGAAAAAACTAATATTGCTTATGTAGA
>CANQXD010000029.1 GCA_947627755.1 uncultured Clostridia bacterium
AACGTCTATTATTTATAATTTCATCAAAATCCATATCAATACCTCAATAAAAAATATTAAATATATTTTATAATATTTAAAGTATATAAAAGTGATTTTGATGGTATCAATTTTGTTTATTTTAAATATTTAACATCTACATTATTTAAAATTTGCATTTGTTTTTTCTGTCCATTCTTTAACACTAATCTTATAGCTATTTAGGCCTGCTTGAATTTTAATTATGGCGAATTCGCCATAATTAAAATTAGGATTATGTATTTCTTCCCAAATGCCTAAAAATTCAATAGTATTTCTATTATTCATATTATTAAATCGAACAAAAGTTTTAATATCAAATTTGTTTATTTATTTTTTAGTAAAAATTTTCAAAAGACATTTCTAATACCTGTTTCGAAATCGCTCCAACGACATATCTGTTCGAATTTTTATATAGAACAGAATATAACAATTGCTACTAAGAACTCATTACTAAATTATTGACAATATTAGATTAAAATACTATAATAATAGCATTCTAGTAAATACTAGTATTATATTTTTACTCCTGTTTCACATCACAGGTTTATAATATAGCAACTATTGTAAAAAGATTTTTAAGGAGGAAAGAAAATGGGAAATATGTTTCAATTGATTGGCGAAATACTAGCAAGTATAATTTTAATTATCGGAGATATATTTGCTATATTACGGTTCAAATCAAGCAAGCGCAATAAAAATGCAGAACTATGGCTGTTTGAAGGCCTTACTAGATCTTCAGCAAGTGCAATAGTTGTATTGTTATTTTTTGTTGCAATTTCTCGGTTATTTGTAATGTTCCAATTATAAACCTCATCAATTGCTATGGGAGGCAACTAATTAGAAATAATTAGTTGCCATTTTTTTGTTTTGAACTATACTAATTTCAGTAGTTGATTAATCAAATTATTTTTTCAAAGTAAAAGTAGGAGAAAAATTTTTCGTAAATAACCTTACAAATGAATGGTACTTAGAAAACTTTAGAAGCTCTAAGTCATTGAATAATAGTCTAGAATCTTGGATGGTTCTGGACTATTTTTTTAAAATAATTATCGAAAAACAATAAAAAAATATTGACAAACAAAAATAAAAGAAATATAATGATGCAAAATAAAAAAATGTCTAAATCGAATTACTGATATATTATTCAGTTAGACATGAGGGAGGAAAGATAATGAAAATTTTAGGAAAAAGTAGCTTATCATCTAAAGTATTAGTAGGGCTTTATGGCTTATTTGCTTTAATAACACTAATTGATATTGGAGTAATTTCTATTATATTTAAAACAATAAGAGATATTTTAAATAATAATGGACTTGAAGCTTGGTTTGATTTTGTTTTATTTACAATTGTTATTTTTACAGGATTAATGGCACTTTTTATAATTGTTCAATTTATGAAAATATTTCAAAACTTAAAAAACAATGTACTATTTTGCAAAGAAAATACAAAAAGTTTAAGTAATGTGAGTTATAGCTGTTTATTTATGGCAGTTTTATACTTTATAATAAGCATTTTAATTTTGTGTATGTTGCAAAAACTAACGCAAGAATTTGTATTTTATATTCTTACGTTTTCTATTACATTTACCATTTTATTTTTTATATTTGGAATTGGAATTAAAATATTAAATGAAATATACAAAAAGGCAATAGAGTATAAAGAAGAAAATGATTATACTATTTAGAGAAAGGGAGAACAAGTTATGGCCATTATTGTAAATGTAGATGTAATGCTTGCAAAAAGAAAAATGTCATCTGGCGAACTAGCTGAAAAAGTAGGAATTACTCCTGCAAATCTTTCAATTTTAAAAACGAATAAAGCAAAAGCAATTCGATTTTCGACATTAGATAAAATTTGTGAAGTTTTAGATTGCAAGCCGGGGGATATTTTAGATTACCAAAAATAGAAAATGAATGAGAAAGGATATTTATTATGGAAGTAGTAGGAAGTATTTTATTATCTATTGTTCAATCAATTTTATTTTATGGAAAAGAATTAGGAATTTCTATCATCCTATTTCTAATTTTAGCAAATGGAATTTTATATTACATTCTTTATAAAAAGAACAAAATATACAACAAAAAAGGATTTTTTCTTTTAATTCCTATTGCGTTATTAGGAAGTACTTATTTCATTTTTGCAAATAGAGTATTTTATGCAATGAACCTATTGGTATTAGCATTATTACATATTTTAATGTATGCGATTGTAACAAATAATTTTATTCATACAGGAAATATTGCAGTAGATACGGCAATAGATTTAGAAGATGCTATTACTATCACAAAAGAAAAAACGAAAAAAGTGATAGGAAAGCAGAAAATAGTTGAAAAGGAAAGAATAAAAAAAGTAGCAATTTCTGTATTTTTTGTATTTGTGATTGTAGGAATTATTCTTCTTTTACTTGCATCTGCAGATAGCATTTTTGCAAGTTTATTTTCTGGCGTAAGTGTTTTCTTTAAAAATATGAATATGCCAACAATATGGAGCTTAATGCTAAGAGTTGTAATAATAGCAGTTGTTTATCTTTTTTTCTTAAATTATACTTTGAAATTACAAAAAGAATATAAGCAAGAAGAAAAGAAAACAAAGAATGTAAAAAATGAATATGAGTTTACTATAAAACTACTTTTAATTGCATTAAACATCATCTATTTAGTATTTTGTTTTATTCAAATTAAATCTTTATTTGCTAAAATTAATATGCAAGAAACATTTAATTATGCAAATTATGCAAGAACAGGATTCTTCCAATTGATGTTCGTTTCTATCATTAACTTTGCTATTATTTTAGTATCGAATCGATATGATAAGAAGTTAATTAAAATTTTAAATTTGTTGTTAGTAATATTTACTGTTGTAATAGCAATATCTTCTATGTATCGTATGTATATGTATGAAATGGAATATGGATTAACATATTTAAGAATGTTTGTATATATTATTCTAGTAACTGAAATTATATGTTTTATTCCAATTCTTCTTTCAATATTGAATAAAAGGCAACATTTTATAAAAGCATGTTTTATTATTGTACTATGCATTTATTGTGTTATCAATTATATGAATTTAGAAAAAATTATTATTAAGAAAAATATGGATAGACAAATAAGTAGTGTACCAGTTGATTACGAGTATATTGCTAGTATTGCAAGTGAAGATAGTTTCAATATTTTAGAAGAAAAATTACAAGATGAAAATAGAACAACAAAGGAAAAATTAGAAATAGTTGATATTTTATTAAGACTAGCAAATAATGCTAAGAGTTTAAGTTTGCAAGAATGGAATATATCAAAGGCAAAAATGAAAAATGTTGATATAGAGAATTTACAAAAGGAAAGAGAAACGTTAGAAAAAATTTATGATGAAGAAAGAAAAAATGAGGAAAGAAAAATAGAAGAAACAACAAAGCCAAGTACATATTTGTACCATGAAATAATTAATGAAAATGAAGAATATTTTGTAGAACAAATCGATAGTGTTATGGGAACAGCTGTATGGAAAATTGAAAAATCAACAAATGATAAAAAAGATTATCAGATTGTAAATGAGAGATTAGTCGTAAGCACACCTAGCAAAATAAAGTTTTTTGAAAATGGATTAGGATTTTTAGAAAGACCAACAAGCATTTATTGTGAAAAATCAGAATTATTAGTAACACATGATTCTGGTAAAACATTTGAAACAATTCAATTCCCTAATCGGTGAGTTTTCACTATCAGACCCAAATGGAGAAGAATGGAAAAACTGTTATGATTATTTTTATTTACCAACACAAGACGAAAATGGCATTTTAACAGTACTTGTTTCAGGTGGTTATGAAGGAGGTTATAATCAAGGAAAAACAAGAGCAAAATATATTTCTTCTGATAATGGCTATACATGGAAGTTTGTAGAAGAAGTTTGGAAATAGGTGTAACATTTAAAAACAACAGATATATTATATATATTTATTTTGTGGTGCATGTTTTAAAAGAATTTAAAAGGATAACAATTTATATATGAAAATTGTATAGATGGAATAACAATGTAAAATAAATCAAATGGCACAATTTAATATTGTGTCATTTTTATATTGAAAAATATCCCAATTCTTGATATAATAGAGACGTTAAAACAAAAGAGAGGAAAAAACATGGAATACATTGGAATTGATTTAGGTGGAACAAATATTAGAGTAGGTGGAATGGACGAAAATGAAAATATTGCATTTGAATATAAAGAGCCAACTTTTCAAAATGTTACCACCAGTGAAGATTTATATCATAAAATTAAAAATTTAATAAAACAAGTTCCAAACTATGAAGAAGCAAAAGCAATTGGTATGGCAGTAGCAGGCTCTGTAAACCACGACACCAAGCAAATTGTAACAGCAAGGAACATTAGTATTTTAAAGGAATATCCATTAGTAGAAAAGTTAGCAAAAGAATTTCAAAAGCCAGTTTTTATGGAAAATGATGCAAGAGTAGCAGCCTTAGCAGAAGCGGTAAGTGGTAGAGGGAAAGGAAAAAACATTGTTTGCTATATTACTATTAGTACAGGGCTTGGCGGAGGAATCATTAGTAACAAAAAAATATATCATGGTAGTCATTTTTTAGGAGGCTATCTTTCTAGAATGATTTTAGATGGAACAAACACAAGTGATTCATTAATTAGTGGAACAGCCTTATGCCGCTTCGCAAAAGAAAAGATAGATAATAATATTAAAACTACAAAAGAACTATTTGAACTATACAAAAATGAAAACAAAGTAGCAATAGAAATAATAGAAGAATTTAAGAAAAACTTAGTAGCTTTACTTTTAAATGTATCTTGCACTTTCAATCCAGATATTATTGTGTTAGGTGGAGGAGTGTTAGAGTCAAAAGAATATTTTTTAGAAGAAGTAAAAGAGCAATTTAAAGAAAAAGCACATATATTAGCGCAAAATACTATTATTGATACAGCACAATATAAAGAACCGGGTATTATGGGGGCATGTTTGCTTGCAAAAAATGAAACAATAAAAAAGCAAAAATAAGAAGCAAAACTAAAAAGTAAAATAAATTCATAATTGACTAATTTAGAAAAATAATGCCATAATGGTAAAAAAATAAAAAACGAACAGGAGAAAATCATGGGATTTTTTGATAAATTAAAAAATGGTTTAAACAAAACAAAAACTTCATTTGACGAAAAAATGAACCAAGTATTTAGTGGGTTTCGTAAAGTAGATGAAGAACTATTAGAAGAATTAGAAGAAATTTTAATTATGTCAGATGTAGGAACAGAAACCTCATTAAAAATTATTGATAATTTAAGAAAAAGAATAAAATTAAATAATTTAAAAGATGAACAAGAAGTAAAAGAAGCTTTAAAAGAAGAAATGGAAACTATTTTAGAGCAAACAGATAGCAATTTAGCATTAAATACAACACCTTCTGTTATTTTAGTAGTAGGAGTAAATGGAGTAGGAAAAACAACATCTATTGGAAAAATAGCAAACCGATTAAAACAAGAAGGCAAAAAAGTAGTAGTAGCAGCAGCTGACACTTTCCGTGCTGCAGCAGTAGAACAACTAGAAATTTGGGCAAATAGAGCAGGAGTTGGAATAGTAAAAAAAGAAGAAGGAGCAGATCCCGCTTCTGTTGTATATGATGCTATAAAACAAGCAAAAGAAACCAATGCTGATGTTTTAATTTGTGATACAGCAGGGAGACTTCATAATAAAAAATATTTAATGGACGAACTAGAAAAAATCAAAAAAGTAATAGATAAAGAACTACCAGAGGCTTCAAAAGAAATTTTATTAGTGTTAGATGCTACAACTGGTCAAAATGCAATTATGCAAGTAAAAGCATTTAAAGAAACAGTAGATATTACAGGACTTGTGCTAACAAAATTAGATGGTACAGCGAAAGGTGGAGTAGTTATTGGAATTGTAGATGAAAACAAATTACCAATAAAATTTATTGGTGTAGGTGAGCAAATAGACGATATGGAAATTTTTAATGCCAAAGATTTCGTAAACGCATTTTTTGCAGAATAGAATACTTAACAATTAAAAAGTTATGCAAGATTTAAAAATAAATATTCTATACACTATTAGAAGAAAATATAAAAACACTTCTACAAACAAAACAAGGAGGTCAAGAAAAGTTGCAAATAAAAAAAGAAACCAAAAACACACAAGAAAAACAAAGCAAAATAAACATCAAAACTCGCTTTTTTATTGTACTTATTGTTGCAATTATTACCATTATTATAGGGTACATTGCCTTTCGTGGAACCTATTTGGAAATGAAGGAAATAGGAGAAAATTACTTAAGTGTATTTTGGCAAAATATAAGATATATGGCAATCACATTATTTGGTAATTTTATTGTTATTTATACTATGATATATATGACAAATATTGCAATAAAAAAAGGACTAAAAGAATTTTTTGACCAAGAAAAAAAGCAAATGCCAAAACTATTAAACAAGTCCATTGCTTTCATTAGTGCCATTGTTATTAGTATTACTACTTCTAGCTATATATTAGAAAAAGCAATGCTATGCTTCAATAGTGCACAATTTGGTATGCAAGATCCAATTTTTGGACTAGATATAGGCTATTTTGTATTTCAAAAACCATTTATTGAACTTGCAATTTGGTATTTTCTAATTGCTACTATAGCACTATTAGCATATATGGCAGCTTACTATATCACTTCATTCAACTTATTTTTTGATGGAGTAGATAGAAAAATATTAAAAACAAGTAAGTTAATAAAGCAGGTTACTACTTTAGTAATGATTATAGCTATTTTACTTGCTATTCTTATTCTATTTAAAACACAAGATATTGGAACTGATAAATTTTTAACTTTAGAAGATGGACAGACTTCTTATTCGCTATATGGAGCAGGCTTTAATGATGTTACGGTAAAATTATGGGGATATCGTATTTTAGCACTTGTTATTGTTACTTCCACCTATTTAGGTATAAGACTATTTAAACAAGATAAAACAAGAAAATTAGTATTATGCATTGCTATGGTTCCTATTTATCTTGTTGGTATGTTTTTTGTAATGATAGTATCTGAAACATTATTTATTAACAATAATGAATTAGATACTCAAAAGCAATACATTGAGGCTAATATTCAATATACGAAAAATGCTTATGGCATAGATGTGGAAGAAATTAGTTTAAATAGTACAGTAGAAAATATCACTGCAAAAGAGTTAAATGAATATCAAGATATTTTGAACAATATTGCTATAGTAAGCAAAGATATTGTACTAAAAGACGTACAAAATGGGCAAACTGCAAAAGGATATTACTCATTCCGTAATACTCAAATTGGAAAATATTATATTGATGGAAAAGAACAACTTATCTATTTATCACCAAGAGAAATGGTAAATAGTAGTGGAACTTACAATAATAAAACATATCAATATACACATGGTTATGGTGCTATTCTTACCTCTGCTACTTCTACTAAAGAAAGTGGAAATTTAAATCACCTTCAAAAAGGATTTAACGAAACAAATCAAGCAGTTACAATTACAGAGCCAAGAATTTATTTTGGACTTCAAACAGAAAACACAGTAGTTACTAATAGCAAAGATAAAAAAGAATTTGACTATCCAATTTTAGATTCAGCTTTAGCAGAAAATGCAGAAAACACATATCAAGGAGAAGCAGGCTTAAGCCTAAACTTTTTTGATAGAATGATACTTGCTATTAAAGAAGGAGATGCCAAATTAGTCTTTTCAGGAAGTGTTACAAAGGATAGCAAAATTCTAACTAACCGTAACATTATAAAAAGAGCAAAAACCATTATGCCATATTTAATTTATGACGAAAATGCTTATTTGGTAGTAACAGAAGAAGGAAAATTAGTATGGGTATTAGATGCTTACACCATCTCTAATAATTATCCATATTCACAAAAAACTACAATTCGTGAAAGTTCAACAAGCAAGTTAGAATTAAATTATATTAGAAACTCAGTAAAAGTTTTGATAGATAGTTATGATGGTACAATTTCCTTCTACATTACAGATAGAACAGACCCAATTGCTATGGCATATCGTAACATTTATCCAGATTTATTTGTAGATTTAGAAGAAGAAATACCAGTAGATATTAGGCAACATTTTGTATATCCTGAGTATTTATATAATATTCAAGCTGATATTATTGCAAGATACCACAATATTCAACCAGATGTATTATATCGTAGCGACGATATCTGGAAAGTAGCAACTCATAATACAGGAAGAACAATAAGCAAAACAGGAACGGAAATAGAACCATATTATACAATGGTAAAACTTAAAAATGAAGAAGAAGCAAGCTTAGGATTAATACTTCCTTATACACCAGAGGGAAGGCAGAATGTAATTGCTTATTTAGTAGGAAGCTATGACACCAATGCTAATAGCAAATTAACTATTTACAAATATTCTGCAGATAGCAATATTTTAGGCCCAATGCAACTAGATACTCAAATTGAACAAGATGAAACAATTATGAAAGAAATTGAAAGCTTAAATGTAAATGGAACTAAAGTAACGAAAAATATGATTTTAGTTCCGTTAGATGATAAATTATTATATGTAGAGCCAATTTATACGAAATATTTAAATGAAAAAGAGGCTCTTCCAACTTTGAAAAAAGTAGTAGTAGCTGCAGGAAATAAAGTTGCAATTGGAGATACTTTAAAACAAGCATTAGTAAATTTAGTTTCTAAAAATGCAGTAGATATTGAAATAGAAAATACAGATACTATAGAAGATTTAATTGATGCTATTATTAAAGCAAATCATAATTTAAACGATTCTAACACGAGCAACAATTGGGAAATGATGGGAAAAGACGTTAAGCGTCTGCAAGAGCTTGTTGAAAAATTAGAAGTATTGGTAGAAGAACAAAATAAAGTGCAAAATGAAATAGAAGAAAATTTGAATGAGACTATAGATAATAGCATAATAATCAATGAATTAGATGTATAAAATAAATAAAAAAACGCACCCTATTAAAAAGGTGTGTTTTTTTATACAGGTTTTAAAAGTAACAGAAAATAAGTTAATTTTATAAAATAATAAAAAATTTCATAAAATAAAAATTGATGTTAAAAGTAACAAAAATTGCTTTAACTTTATAAAATAAGGAAGAGATTATAGTAAGAAAATAAAAAATAAACAACGTCAAAATAAAAATACATAAAAAGAATGAAAATTAAAGTATATAAAAGTAAAAAATAAGTAGAATAAGGCAAACTAATGAAAAAAATTTAATAAAAGAACAAATTAAAATTCAAGGGGGAAAAGTGTTTCAAAAAAAAGAAAAAGAGAGTTTACTAATTAAACAAATTGATAACTTAAATAAAAATTTATTAGAAAGCAATTTATTAGAAATCGCTCAATTGCTAGGTAACAGAAAAAAGTTATTATGGACTAATTTGATTGCAGGAATTTCAAGAGGTATTGGTATTGGTATTGGAGTAACCATTATCACAGCAATTTTAGTAATGATACTGCAAAAAATCGTAACGCTCAACATACCAGTTCTTGGCGAATATATTTCTGATATTGTAGAAATTGTGCAAAAAAGTAGGTAAATCTGTGATTTTACTTGCTTTTTTTTATATTGTTTTATATAATAAAGACGTCTAAAAAGAGAAAAAACAGATTATTATTTGAATTTTTACCTTTATAGAAAGGGGAATGTTATTTAATATGAATTTAGCAAATAAACTAACCATATTTCGTATTTTATTAGTACCTATTATGATTCTTGTTACATTTTTTAACTGGCAAGGAGAATTTCTAGGAATACCTACAATGGCTTGGATATTAAATATTATTTTTATAATAGCTTCTATTACAGATAAGTTAGATGGCTATATTGCACGTTCAAGAAATCAAGTTACTACATTTGGAAAATTTTTAGATCCAATAGCAGATAAAGTATTAGTAATTACAGCATTAATTATTTTAGTAGAATTAAATAAACTTCCAGTATGGATTCCAACTATTATTGTATTTCGTGAATTTATTGTTTCAGGCTATCGCTTAATTGCAGTAGAAAATGGGGGAAAAGTTATTGCAGCAAGTATTTGGGGAAAACTAAAAACAGTTACTCAAATGTTAGCTATTATTGTTGCTTTTATGGATAATAATGCTTTTGGAGCAATTTTCAAAGGTAATTTAGTAGGATATGAATTTGGTATAAATTTAGTTACTACTATTCTCATGATTACTTGTGTTATTGCTACTATCTTTTCAGGTTGGGATTACATAAAAGATGGAAAAGAATTATTAAAAGATAGATAAAAATAACAAATAAAAAATTTAAAAAGCAAAATAAACAATAACATTATAACAAAAAGCAAAACTAAAGTGAGGCAAAATAATGGAATTGATTAAATCAATAATAAAAAATAGAAAATTAATTTGGCAACTAGGAAGAAATGATTTTAAAAATCGTTTTGCTAGTACAAGCCTTGGAAGTATATGGGGTTTTTTGCAACCCTTTGTTTTCATGTTTACCTATGTCATTGTATTTCAAGGTATTTTAAAAACAAATAGTAGCGGAGAAATCACTTATGTAGCTTGGCTTTTGCCAGGTATGGCTATTTGGCAGTGGTTAAATGACGCTATTATGTCAGCAAGTAATTCTATTAGAACATATAGTTACTTGGTAAAAAAAGTAGTATTTCCAGTAGATATTATTCCACTAATATCAATTGTAGCTTCAAGTTTTGTTGGTTTATTTTTAATTTTAGTTGCTAGTATTGTATGTATTGTGTTTGGATACTTTCCTAATGTATTAGAACTAATTTATGTACTTGTAGCATTTTTTGCATTTGTAATTGCTTTTACAAGATTTACTTCTGCAATTACTACTATAGTATCAGATTTCTCAAACTTACTTGGTATTGCAATGCAACTATTTTTCTGGTTTACTCCAATTATTTGGAATTTAAGCATGCTAGAAGGACATCAAACGATACTAACTATTATCAAATGCATGCCATTTACTTATTTAGTAACAACATTTAGAGAAGTATTTATACCGGGTAATATGCTAACAGATAATCATTTCCTATTTACTATTGCTTTTTGGGTTATTACCATTGTTATGTATGTTTGGGGAAATAGTGTATTTAAAAGAAATAAAAAAGACTTTGCAGATGTATTGTAATATATTTTTGAAAGGAAGAAAAAATTGAAAAAGAATAAAAAAATATTCCTTGGCATTTTCATTGCTATTATTTTTATTATAAGCCTTTTTGTATATTATAGTAATACAGCTTTAACGAACACTTTAACACAATTATCACCACAAGGAATAAGTCAAATGATGGGATATACTATAAAAACAAAAAATGGAAAACTAATTGTGATTGACGGTGGAACAGTAGATGATACCAATCAATTAATAGAGCAAATCAATCAAAATGGTGGAAAAGTAGATGCTTGGTTTTTAACACATGCGCATAATGACCATGTAGGAGCTTTTACACAAATTGTAAATACAACTAATATTGAAATTGATGCTATTTATGTGTCTCATAATGAACTTGCTTGGTATGAAAAATATGAACCACAAAGAGCAGAGTTTACTAAAGTTTTCTTAGATACTTTGGCTATGGATAAAATTAAAGATAAAGTAATAGAACCTAGTATAAATCAAAAATTTACTATTGATGATATTAATATAGAAATACTAGGAATAAAAAATCCAGAATTTACTGAAAACCCTGGTAATGAACAAAGTATGGTAATAAAATTTACAACTAATAAAAATAGTTTGCTAATACTTGGCGATACAGGAGAAAAAAGTAGTGAAAAATTATTACAAACACAAAAAGATAAATTAAAAAGCGATATTGTGCAAATGGCACACCATGGGCAAGCAGGTGCTACAAAAGAATTATATGAAGCAGTAAAACCTAAAATATGTTTATGGCCAACACCAGATTGGCTTTGGAACAACGATGCAGGTGAAGGAGAAAATACTGGCCCTTGGAAAACATTTGAAACAAGAAACTGGATGGAACAATTACAAGTAAAAGAAAACTACATTGCCAAAGACGGAAAACAAAGTATTGAAATATAACAAAAAATTAAAGAGGTTTAAACATAATGGAACAAAGTAATATGATAGAAATTCAAAATTTAACAAAAACCTATAAAATGTATGCAAGCAAAAAATCAAGACTATTAGAAGTCATTTTGCCTAAATATCATAAGCATACAGAGTTTAAAGCGTTAGATAATTTGAATCTAAATGTGCAACAAGGTGAAATTTTAGGAATACTTGGAAAAAACGGAGCAGGAAAATCTACTTTACTAAAAATTATTACTGGAGTTGCAGTACAAACTTCTGGCACCATTAAAGTAAATGGTAAAATTAGTTCTTTATTAGAATTAGGAACTGCATTTAACCCAGAACTAACAGGAGAAGAAAATATTTATCAACATGGACAAGTTATGGGATTAAGTAATAAAGAAATTGAAGAAAAAAAACAAGAAATTATCGAATTTGCAGATATTGGAGAGCATTTATATCAACCAGTAAAAACATATTCTTCTGGTATGTTTGCTCGTCTTGCCTTTGCTTGCGCTATAAATGTAGATCCAGATATTTTAATTGTAGATGAGGTATTATCAGTAGGAGATATGGCATTTCAATTAAAATGTTTCAAGAAATTTCAAGAATTTAAAGATAAAGGAAAAACAATTCTTTTTGTTACTCATAATGTATCAGATGTACTTAAAAATTGCACAAAAACTATTATTCTAGAAAATGGACGAAAAACTTTTGATGGAGATGTAAAAGAAGGAGTAGAATTATACAAAAAAATTATAACAGGAAATGCAAAACCAAGGGAAAAGACGGAAAATCTTGAAAAATCTAAAATAGTACAAAAAAGAAAAGATGATGAAAATAGTTGGAAAGTGCATTTTAATCAAAACCCTAATTTAATAGAATATGGCAATTTAAAAGCAGAAGTAATTGATTATGGAATTTTTAATAAAGAAGGAAAATATTTAAATGCCATAGATAATGAAGAAGAAATTATATTAAAATCAAAAATAAAATTTCATGAAGAGGTCGATAACCCAATTTTTACTATGACCATAAAAAACTTCAATGGAATTGAAATTGCAGGAACTAACAGCATGATAGAAAAAATATATCCAGGAAAGTTTCAAAAAGGAGATATAGTAACAGTAGAGTTTATTCAAAAGTTACCAATTGCGCCAGGTCCTTATACTTTATCTTTTAGTTGCACACATATTAACGCAAAAGGGGAATTAGAAGTCTTAAATAGAAAATATGAAGCACTATTAGTAGAAGTAATATCACAGAAAGATTGTGTAGGAATGGTAAAATTAGATACAAAAATAACATTGCAAAAAGAAAATGAAAATTAAAATATAAGGGGAGAAAAACGGATGGACCAAAAAACAAATATATTAAAATGGTATCCATTTGAAGAAGGAGCATCATTACTTGAAATTTATGAAGAAAACAGCATTTTAGAAAATTTAAATAACAAAATAAATTATGCAAGTTGTGATATTCAATCTTTACAATTAGAAGGAGAATATGATTATATTACACTAATAGGAACTTATGAATACGCACCTATAGTTTGTGAAGGTGAAAATCCCTATATTTCTTTTCTAAAAAAATTGGAAAAACATTTAAAACCAAACGGTAAAATTTTATTAGCTATTGATAACCAATTAGGTATTAAATATTTTGCAGGGGCAAAAAATAAACATTATTCTAAAGTATTTGAAGGGTTAGGAAGCCAAATAAGAGCAAAGCAACCTAATTTATTATTAAAAGCAGAGTTAGAAAACTTTATAAAACAAGCAGGATTTCAAAATTATAAATTTTATTATCCTTTACCAGATTATCATAACACAAGTTGCATTTTTACAGACCAATTTTTACCTAAATCTAATCACAGTAAAATAATATATCCTGTTCATTATGAAGAGGGAAGCATTGTTCTTTACAACGAAATTGATGTTATAAAACAGATTTGTGATATGGGAAGATTTACAGATTTTACAAATTCTTATCTAGTAGAAATTTCAAATACAGAAATTACAAATCAAATTAAGTTTGTAAATTACAATATTTTTAGAAAAAAAGAATATCAACTAATTGTAAAAATTGATGAAAATTGTGTTAAAAAAATACCAGAAAATGAAAAAGCAAAACAGCATATTAAACAAATACAAGAATATATAGAACATTTAAAACAATTAGGCTTTGAAATTATTGAAGATGTGCAAGACAATGCAATTGTAAGTCAATTTATAAAAGCAGATGAACTAGATAAAATTATAGTAAAACAAATTAGGCAAGGAAATATAGAAGAAGCATATCAAGAAATTGAAAAATGGTATCAATATATTAAGGAACGATTGCAAAAAGAAGAGATAACGGGGGAAAATGCCTTTAATAAATATAAAATATCAATTCCAGATGAACAAAAAGAACAATTACATTTTGTTAAAAGTGGATATATTGATTTATCTTTTGAAAATATCTTCTATAAAGAGGATAAATACTATTTTTATGACCAAGAATGGTATATAGAGAATATACCATTAGAGTTTATTTTATATCGCGCAATCAATAATTTATATACTTATAATGTAAACACAATAAAACAAATCATAACAAGAGAAAAATTATTAGAAAAGTTTAGATTAAATGAATTTGTTAAATATTTTGAAGAATTAGAAAAAGTTATACAAGCACAAATACTACAAGAAGATGTTGTAAAAGAATATATTGAGCAAACAAAGCAATATTATAAGGAATTAGAACATTTAAAGCAGACAGAATATGACCTTAAAATACAACAAGAAGAATATAACAAATTAAAAGAAGAAAAAGAAAAAATAGAAAGTGATTATCAAAAATTATTACAAGAATATAATACATCACGTGGTTGGAAACTAATAAAAATGGGTAGAAAACTACTAGGAAGAGGCTCTAAATAAAAAATAAAAAGAGAAAGGAAAACAGTTAAAAATGAATCTAAGGTTTATTGTGAGCAGAACCATCCAATTTTATCAAAAGAATGGAATTATAAAAACACTAAAAAAAGTAATATCTAAGATTCCTTTCTCAAAACAAAAAAGAGAGGAAAAAGAAGAAACTCAAAACTATAAGTTATGGATACAAAATAACGAACCTAGTGAAGAAGAGCTAGAAAATCAAAGAAATTATAAGTTTAATTATAATCCTAAAATCAGCGTTATTGTTCCAATGTATAATACAAAGGAACAATATTTAAAAGAATTGATTGACTCTTTATTGCAACAAACTTATTCTAATTGGGAACTTTGCTTAGCAGATGGTAGCATGGAAGAACAAGAATATGTGCAAAGGCTAGTAAATCAAGATGAAAGAATAAAATATAAATTTTTAAATGCAAACAAAGGAATTTCAGAGAACTCAAATGAGGCATTAAAACTTGCAAGTGGAGAATATATTGCTTTACTTGACCATGACGATATTTTACCTGTTTTTTCTTTATATGAAATTGTAAAAACTATTAACGAAAACCCAGAAGCGGAATTTATATATACAGATGAAGATAAATTATTAGAAGAAAAAGAAAATCGAATAGGTCCACATTTTAAGCCAGATTATGCACCAGATACTTTAATGAGCTACAATTATATTTGTCATTTTTCTATCTTTAAGAAAAGCTTATTAGATAGAATAGGTGGCTTTAGAAAAGAATTTGACGGAAGTCAAGATTATGATTTAATTTTAAGAGCAGTAGAGCAAGCAAATCAAATTATTCATATTCCTAAAATTTTATATCATTGGAGAATGAATATAGATTCAGTAGCCCTTAATTCAGCTGCAAAGCCTTATGCTTATGAAGCAGCAAAGAAAGCAATTAGAGCTCACTTAGAAAGAAAAGGAATAAAAGCCAAAGTAGAAGATTCTTCTATTTTAGGAATTTACAAAGTCCAATATGAAGTAGTTGGAAACCCAAAGGTATCAATTATTATTTTAAATAAGGACCATAAAAAAGATTTAAAAAGATGTATTAACTCTATTTTAGAAAAAACTACTTACAATAACTATGAAATCATTATTGTAGAAAATAATAGTGAAACAAAATCAATTTTTAAATATTATGATAGTTTAGAAAAAAATGAAAAGATAAAAATTGTAAAATATGAAGAAAAAGGTTTTAATTATGCAAAATTAAATAATTTTGGAGTATCTTATTGCACAGGAGAATATATTGTTCTTTTAAATAATGATACAAAAATTATAACAAATAATTGGATAGAAACCATGCTAGGAAATTGTCAAAGGCAAGATGTAGGAATTGTAGGTGCAAAATTATTATATGGAAATACAAAAGTACAACATGCTGGTGTTGTACTAGGTCTTACAGGCGTAGCAGGACATGTTAATTTAGGATTAGATGCAGAAGAACCAGGCTATATGGCAAGAAATATTATCTCTCAAAATTTTACTGCAGTAACAGGTGCAATGTTAATGATATCAAAGCAAGACTATGAAGAGGTAGGAGGCTTAGATACAGATTTTCCAGTAGCTTACAATGACATTGATTTATGCTTGAAAATAAGGCAAAAAAATAAATTAGTAGTGCTAAATCCATTTGTACAAGCTTATCATTTTGAGTCAAGAACAAGAGGTTATGAAACAACAAAAGAAAAAGAAAACAGATTAGAAGAAGATACCAAAAAGCTAAAAAATAAATGGGGCAGTATTTTTGAAAAAGAAGATCCTTATTTTAATATCAATTTTAGACATGATGTTAGTAATATGAGAATTAGAACAGATAAAATATGAATAAAAAAGGAATGATAAAAAAATGAAAAACAAAAGAAACATAGTATTATCTATATTTTTAATTATTATTACAATGATATTTTTTACGTATCAAGTTGTAATTACTTATGATTCCTCACATTATCTATGGCTTACAAGCTTAATGACAAAAGATGGAGATTTTTCTACATGGGATGTAGCAAGAGGACCAATTTTTCCACTATTTATTAGAATCTGTCAAATGTTATTAGGACAAAATTATAATGGCTTATTAGTTGGTATGTTTGCTTTTTATCTTGCAATGCTATTTTTTAGTTATCTTATTTATAAAGACACAATAGGGAAAGAAGAAGTTTGCAGTAATAAGGTAAAAGGAATTTTTATTGCTTTATTTATTTTGCTTGTTGCTATTAATCCTATGATAATAGGATATTATCATACATTATTAACTGAATTTATTGCTATTACTTTTGCTGTAATTGGTTGTTATCTTGCTTGGAAATGGATGCAAATTGATTTTACACAAAATAAGGTAAAATATATTTTGTATACAATTGTAATGGCAGTACTTACTGCTATTGCATGGCAATTAAAACAGCCTTATGTAGGAACTATTCTATTTCCAGTGGTTATTGCTGCTATTTTATCATTTATTAGAAAAGTTAGCATTAAAAACTTATTACAAAGAGTAATTACATTACTTGCTTGCATTGTTATGCTAGTTGTAGGTATAAAAACATGGGATTTTGTATTACAAAGTCAAAATGTAGCTATTAAAGAAGATAGAACTTCAGCTGGTTTTTTGGCTTCTGGTATTGTAAATGGAATTAGAAGTTATACAATACAAGAGGGTATTTCTACTATAGAAACAATACAAGAGAGTAATAAAATTTCATCAGAAGATAAAGAAAAAATGATACAAGTGTTAGAAAACAACTCGAAATATCAATCATTTATGGTAATAGATACTAACAAAGAAAATTATGAAATTATTTATTTAAAAGGAGAAGTTATTTCAACTGCAGAAGCAACAAAATTTTTGCTAAGTTCACTTATAAAAGATCCTAAAAATGTAATAGGTAGTTATATTAATAATTATTTAATTACAATTAGTATGTATCCAATTAGATTTGAGGGAACAAAACCAATACAAACAGGAACAAAATTAGATTTTAAAAATACAGAAGAAATAAGCTCAATTGGCTTTAGAATTTATCAGTATGGCATTAGCTCTACATTCCCATTATCTGAACAATATGAACAATATGCTAGTGTGTATCGCGAAACGAATAAGCCAATAGTAGCAGTTAACTGGATTTTAACAAAATTAAAAGCACCTTCAACATTTATAATGAAAATTAGTTATATTGCTTTACCAATTTTAACAATTGCTAGTATTGTAGCAGTATTTAGAACAAAGAAAAGATACCAAGAAAAATATGGAGCCATTGTGGATATGATAGCAATTCTATTTAGCTTTAGCTTTTTACACATCCTAGCGCATAGTGTATTAGGCTCAACAATAGACAGATATACAATGCCTGCTCTTGCAACAACTTTTATTGCAATTTTACTTAGTGCGTATGCCATCATTTATAGGAAAAAATATAAATTAGAGAAGAAAATAGACAAAGATTAATATACAAATTATTTTTGAACTAAATTAGTTTAGGAAGGAATAATAAAAATGGAAAAATGTGATATTATCATACCAATATACAATTCACCAGAATGGGTGAAACTATGCGTATATGCGTTATACAAAAATACACCAAAAGAATATATTGGAAAAGTAATTCTAATGGATGATAATTCAGACGAACTTACTCGCAATTGTATTGAAAACTTAAAGAAGAAACATGATACCATAGAAGTTTATCGAAATGAAGAAAATCTAGGGTTTATTAAAAATGTCAACAAAGGTATGGATAAAACAACAGCAGATTATATCTTATTATTAAATACAGATTGCTTAGTATCCAAAAATACAATTCCAAAACTAATAGAACATATAAAACAAAATAGAAGAATAGGCTTAATATGTCCTATTTCAAGTAATGCTGCAAATCTATCTTATGATATTCCAGAAAACTACAGCTATATGCAAGTAGATGAACTTTTTTATCAAAATTTTAAAGGAATGAATTTTGACGCTTGCACTGTAGTAGGAAATTGTCTTATGATTTCAAGAGATTGCATGGAAAAAACAGGCTATTTAGATGAAATTTATGGAATGGGTTATGGAGATGAAACAGATTATCAATTTAAAGCACATAGCAAAGGCTTTGAAGCAAAGGTTGCTATTGATACCTATGTTTATCATAAGTCTGAAGTTTCTTTTGGAACTAGCCCAGAAAAACAAAAGAGATTAGAACATAATAGAAAAATATTTTTTGATCGTTGGGGAGACGAATATAATAAAAAGATGGAACAATATGTAAAAAATGATCCTATTGTTTATATAAAAGAACATCTAAAAATAAAAGAAAAGCCTTCTCCAGAAGTTTTATTCTTCTTGCCAGATATTCATCAAAACGCAGGTGGAGTTCATATAGTAGTAGATATTGTTAATTACTTAAATATCAATGGATGTTTTGCTAATATTTTAACAGAAAGAATCCATGAATATAAAGAAATTATGATATTTACACCAACTTACATGAAAAACTTAAAAACAATATCACCTAAATGTATAGTAGGTACTATTTATCCTACCATCTTCTTTTGTGAAGCAATTGCAAAGCATTATGATATTCCAGCTGTTAACTTTATGCAAGGCTATGAGCCATGCTTTGACAATGGAGAAATTTATAGTTGGGCAGAACTTGCTTGCAAAAATAGTCAAAATATTTTGGCAATTTCAGAATTTCTAAAAGAAAAATGTAAAGATAATTTCAATAAAGAAGCAACTGTAATACCAAATTCTATTAATACAGATTTATTATATAATGCAGAGAAAAAAAGAACTGATAAAATACGAATTACGATGGTATTTCGTGACACATTTGCAAAAGGTGACTTTTTACTAAATGAAATATTGAAAAAATTAACATTAAAAGATTATCCAATCGAAATCAATGTTATTTATAGAAGAAAAATCATGTTTCCTATCAACAACAATGAAAAGGTAAAAATTAATTTTTATGAAGGACCATTGGATAGAAAGCAAATGAGTCAAGTTCTATTTAAAACAGACATTCTTATTGATGCATCTTTAATGGAAGGCTTTGGGCTTACTCCACTTGAGGCAATGGCTGCAGGAGCAGTTCCTATTGTTTCAGAATCATTTGGAATTCATGAATATGCAGTAGATGGAGAAAATTCTTTTATTATTAAAGAAGTTAATAATGTTGAAAAATATATTGAAAAAGTAGAATATTTATTAGAAAATAAAGCAATTTTAGAAGAAATGAGTCATCATGCACAAGAAAAAGCTACGCAATTTGATATAGATGAGCAAATACATCAATATATAGATTATTTTAGAAATGTAAAAAAACAAAAAATAACATTAACTAAAATAGAAGAAGAAGAATCTAAGAAGTGGATTGTATCAGAAAAGAGACTTTTTGAAGGAAAAGAAGTAAATACGCAATGCCTTAGCAAAAAAAGAAAAATATATTATGCGATTTTGAAATTATTTCCAAAATCCTTAAAAACAAAAACAAAACATTTTTTACAAAAATTAGTACAAGACTAAAAAACAAGGAGATAATATGGAAGAAAAAATAAAAGTAAGCATTATAGTTCCGGTTTATAAAGTAGAAAAATATTTAAGAAGAAGTATGGATAGCTTGGTAAATCAAACCTTAGACGGAGTAGAAATTATATGTATACATGATGGCTCACCAGATAATTGCTTATCTATTTTAAGAGAATATGAAGAAAAATATAAAGACAAGCATATTGTCATTATCGATAAGAAAAATGAAGGAGTCTGGAAAGGTAGGTTTGATGGTATTAAAGTAGCAACAGGAGAATATATTGCTTTTACCGATTCAGACGACTATATAGCATTAGATTATGCAGAAAAATTATATCATGCAGCAAAAGAAAGCAATGCAGATATTTCTATTTGTGGTTTCGATAGAATTGATGTAGACACAGGTCATAAATATTCTACAGAAATGACCAAACATGCAGGACAAATCATTGATATGGAGAAAAATCCAGAAGAAGTGTTATCCATCAATGCTGCATTATGGAACAAATTATATAAAGCTGAGGTTCTAAAAGGAATTGACAATCTTCCAAATCCTCCAAGAATTTTAGATGATATGATGTTTTTATGCCTAGCTTATTTAAGAACAAAAACCATTACTTTTATTGCAGATAGTTTATATTACTATATGGTAAGACAAGATTCTATTATTTCAACTATTAAAAAAGAACAAATAGAATCTACTCAAAATGCAATGCTAGATGTAAAGAAAATCTATGAGGAAAGAAATAAAAATTTATTGCCATTATTAGATGCTATGGCATTCTTACATTTTGGTGTTTCTCTAACATTCCGTTTATCTTATGATAAAAAGAATTTTAAAGAAACTTATAAAACAGTACAAAATTATTTAAATGAACATTTTCCAAATTGGAAAAATTGCAAATATTTAACACTAAGTTATCAAATCAAACATCATAGCAAAAATGGTAAATTAGTAATTATGAATAAAATCTATAAATTAGGTTTATATAAATGTTTTTTAAGTGTTTATCGTTTTATGATTGATAAATTAAAAATTGACATTAAATGGTAAAAGGAGAAAAAATGAATGAAAATAAAAATGTAGCTGTTGTTTTATCTACCTATAATGGAGAAAAATGGATTAAAGAGCAATTAGATAGTATTTTAAACCAAACTTATCCTAATATTCAAATTTTTGTAAGAGATGATGGCTCAAAAGATGGAACTTTGCAAATTTTAAGAGAGTATGAAAAAAGAGGACAAATTATTTTAGAAGAAGGAAATAATATTGGATATATTAAAAGCTTTTATAAAGTACTAGAAAATGCAAAAGGATTTACTTATTATGCTTTTTGCGACCAAGATGATATTTGGCTTGATTTTAAAATACAAAGAGCAGTTGAAAAATTAGAAAAAGAAGATAATGAAAAAGTATTACAATATTTTTCAGACTATGATTATTATGATGCAAATATGAATTTTACCAAACATTTTGAAGGATATAAAAAAGGACCATCTTTTCAAAATTCTATTGTAGATGCTATTACTCTTGGAACTTGTAGTGTTATCAACGAAAAAACCAGAAGTCTTATGCTAGAAAATGGTTCAGATAATATTTGCAGTCATGATTGGTGGATGTATTTTATTTGTGCAGGTATGGGAACAGTAATTTATGATAGGACGGTCACAATCAAATACCGAAGAAATGAAGAAAATGTAAGTGCAGGTGGAAAATCTTTTTTTAGCCTTCAAGTATATCGTATTAAACATTTTATTTTTGGAGACTATTTCCAAATGGTAAAAAGACAAATCCAAAAATATAATGAGTGCTTTTATGATAAGCTTTCAAAAGAAAATCAAGAGTTATTATCTTTATTTACGAATGAAAAATATAGTTTTAAAATAGCATTGAAAAAATTATTTTATCCAACTATGTTTAGACAAAATTTAATAGATGAAATTTTATTAAGATTTATGTTTTTAATTGGAAAGCTATAAGCAAAGGAACAATAAAAATTATAATAAGGAAAGGAATAATAAAAAATGAAAAAATATGATTATGTAATAGTGGGAGCAGGTTTATTTGGAGCAACATTTGCTTATGAAATGACAAAGAAAGGAAAAAAATGTCTTGTAGTAGATAGAAGAAATCATATTGGTGGTAATATTTATTGTAAGAACATAAATGGAATCAATGTTCATCAATACGGAGCACATATTTTCCATACAAGCGATAAAGAAATTTGGAACTATGTTAATCAATTTGCAGAGTTTAATAACTATGTAAATAGTCCAATTGCAAACTATAAAGGAGAACTATATAATTTACCTTTTAATATGAATACTTTTTCTAAATTATGGAATGTTCAAACACCAGAACAGGCAAAACAAAAAATAGAAGAGCAAAAGCAAGAGTATGGTGTAGAAAATCCAAGTAATTTGGAAGAACAAGCTATTTCTTTAGTTGGAAAAGATATTTATGAAAAATTAGTAAAAGAATATACTGAAAAACAATGGGGAAGAGATTGCAAAGACTTACCATCATTTATTATTAAACGTTTGCCAGTTCGTTTTACCTTTGATAACAATTATTTTAATGACAGATATCAAGGAATTCCAATTGGTGGTTATAATGTAATAATTGAAAAAATGCTAGAAAAATGTGATGTAGAGTTAAATGTAGATTACTTAAAAGAAAGAGAAAAATACGACAGTATGGCAGAAAAAATTTTATATACCGGAATGATTGACGAATTTTTTAATTATCAATTAGGAAACCTAGAATATCGTTCTTTAAAATTTGAAAACGAAGTTTATGAAGATATAGACAATTATCAAGGTGTTGCTGTTATGAATTATACCAGTCATGAGCAAGCTTATACTAGAATTATTGAACATAAGCATTTTGAATTTAATTCTTGCAAAGGAACTATTATTACAAAAGAATATCCAAAAGATTGGAAACTAGGAGATGAAGCCTACTATCCTGTAAATGATGAAAAAAATATGAAATTATTTGAACAATACCAAGAACTTGCAAAAAAATATCCAAATATTTTATTTGGCGGAAGACTTGGTAATTATAAATATTATGATATGGACAAGGTAATTAAAGCAAGTTTAGATTTAGTAGCAAATATAGAATAAAAAGGAGAAAGTAAATGAGAGTTTTACTAATCATACCAGCTTATAATGAACAAGAAAATATATTAAGAGTATGTAAGGAGATAGAAGCATATTCAAAAGAATTAGACTATGTCGTTATTAATGATGGCTCAAAAGATAATACATTAGCAATATTAGAGGAAAATAAAATCAATCATATTAACTTAATTCAAAATCTAGGAATAGGAGGAGCAGTTCAAACTGGTTATAAATATGCACATCAACAAGGATACGACATTGCTATTCAATTTGACGGAGATGGCCAACATGATGTTACATACATTCCTAATATATGTGAGCCTATTTTGCAAGGACAAGCTGATATGGTAATTGGTAGTAGATATTTAGATAAAAAAGAAAGTCAATTTCAATCTACTTTTATGAGGAGATTTGGAGGCAATATTATTTCTTTCTTTATTAAAAGAACAACAAAAAATAAAATAACAGATCCAACCTCTGGTTTTCGTGCAACAAATAAAAAAATAATTGCAGAATTTGCAAAAGAATATCCAACAGAGTACCCAGAACCAGAATCTACAGTTTGTATGATATGCAAAGGTTATAAGGTAAAGGAAGTACCAGTTAGCATGAAAGAAAGACAGGGAGGAACTTCTTCTATACGTTTCTTTAAAACAGCAGATTATATGATAAAAGTAGTGTTAGCAATTATTCTTGATAGCATGAATTTGAAGAAGAAAGGTGGAAAATAAAATGCAAATATCTCTTCGTGTTGCACTAATTTTAATTACATTAGTTTATATGGCTTTAATTATAAGAGCAATAAAAAATAAAAAAATGCAAATTTCTTTTTCTGTATTTTGGATTATTACAGGCTTAATTTTGGTAATTGCAATTGCCATTCCTAATGCAATTCAAAATATTTCAAAAATGTTAGGCTTTGAAGTTACTGTAAATATGATATTTTGCGTTGCTATTTTCCTTTCTTTTTATTTAATTTTTAAATTGAATATTCTGTATTCAAAAGAAAGTAAGGTAAATATTACATTAGTACAAGAAATATCGTTATTAAATAAAAGAATACAAGACCTAGAAAATAAAGAAAATGAAAGAAGCAATGATTAAAATGAATTATCCTTATAAACTCTCTATTGTGGTTCTAGTATATAATTTAGAAAAATATTTACCAAGATGTTTAGATTCTTTAGTAAATCAAACATTACAAGAAATAGAAATTTTATGTGTAAATGATGGTTCTACTGATTCTGCACCACAAATTATAGAAAAATATGCAAAAAAATATCCAGAAAAAATAAAAGTCTTTCATAAAGAAAATGGTGGAGAATTTACAACAAGAAATTACGGTTTGAAAATAGCAACAGGTGAATATATGGTGTTAAGATAGATTTTGGACACGAAAGCGTAGAAATGTTATAATAGTTTTATACGCTTAGAAAGGAGTGTTCA
>CANQXD010000030.1 GCA_947627755.1 uncultured Clostridia bacterium
TCTTGACTTGCTTCTTGTTTGGCTTCTTGAGATGCTCCTTGATTTGCTTCTTGGCTTGCCTCTTGCTCGGCTTCTTGCTCGGCTTCTTGACTTGCCTCTTGCTCGGCTTCTTGAGATGCTCCTTGATTTGCTTCCTGCTCTGCTTCTTGCTCTGCTTCTTGCTCAGCTTCCTGCTCTACTTCTTGTTCGGCTTCTTGCTCTGCCTCTTGTTTGGCTTCTTGAGATGCTCCTTGATTTGCTTCTTGGCTTGCCTCTTGCTCTGCTTCTTGGCTTGCCTCTTGCTCGGCTTCTTGCTCGGCTTCTTGTGATGCTTCTTGCTCGGCTTCTTGATTTGCTTCCTGAGGTGCTTCTTGACTTGCTTCTTGGCTTGCTTCCTGCTCTGCTCCTTGATTTGCTTCCTGAGGTGCTTCTTGACTTGCCTCTTGTTCGGCTCCTTGGCTTGCCTCTTGTTCGGCTTCTTGCTCTGCCTCTTGCTCGGCTTCTTGACTTGCCTCTTGGCTATCATTATTTTTTATTATTTCTTCTAATTTTAAAAATTTTTTAAACATTAATACCTCTTATTTTATAATAATTAACATAAATATTTTATCATTTATTTTGTCTTATGTCAATATAAAAAGTATACTTGTTATGTTTTATTGTTTTATATTTATTACTTCTTATTTTTATTATTGTAATAATATAAAAGTAAAATGGAAAGAAATGAACACTTCTCAAATCTTTCCATTTTTTTCAATACACTAAGTTTGCGCCATTTGTTTTAACATCATATCGGCAAAGACCCCATATCCTGTTGTTGGGTCATTTACTAATACATGCGTTACTGCTCCTACTAATTTTCCATTTTGTATAATTGGTGAACCAGACATTCCGTTGTATAATGCCCCCTGTTTTTTCTAATAATTCACTGTCTGTTACTTTTATTAGCATACTTTTATTATCTTTTTGATTATTTGTATAAATTTTTTCTATTTCTATTTCGTATTCTTTTTTATTTCCTTGTTCTAATTCACATATAATCTGTGCTTTACCTGTTTTTATTTCATTTCTATTTGCTACTTCTATTTCTTGATTTGAAAGCTGTAGCCTACTCTTATTTGTTAATTTTCCAAAAATTCCAAAACTTGTATTTTTTGAAATTTCTCCTATTTTTATACTGCTTTCTATACTCCCTCTAATTTCACCTGGTTTTCCTTTTTCTCCCTTTTGAACTGATACAATATCTGTTGTTACTAATTCTCCGTTACTTATTGTAATTAATTCTTCTGTATCAATATCAGTAATACCATGTCCTAAAGATGCAAACATTCCTGTAGCTGGTACGTAAAAGGTAGCTGTTCCCACGCCTGCTGCTGCATCTCTAACCCATAATCCTAATTTATAGTCGTTTTCCTTTGTTTGCACTGGAACAATATTAGTAGTCTCTTCTTCTTCATTTCTAATATATTTAATTGATACTTCTTTTCCTTTTGATTGGTTTACCGTCTCTATTAAATCATCTGTAGAAGAGATTTGTATATTATCTATAGATATAATTCTATCTCCTTCTTTTATTCCTGTATTTTCATAAGGTTTTTTGCCTTCTACTTCTGTCATTCCTACAACTAATACTCCTTCTGTATATAATTTTAATCCTATTGCATTTCCAAGTGGAATTACTGTGGTTTTGGGAATTACATTTACTGATATTTCTTTTATAGGAAATGTATGAAATAAATTTAAGCTTAAATCAATTTTCCCAATTTCTTGTAAACTACTATCTTCTGTTGTACTTGAAGCAACTATTAACTGACCTGCTTTATATTCTCCTATGTTTGGATTAGAGTTTCCTATTTCTTGTATTTGTATTCCCCACAAATTAGTAAAATTTAATTTTTCTCCTTGCATTAATAAAATATTTTTTGGAAACAATGTAATATTGGCAATATAACTATACAAAATTAGTAAAATAATTAAAAAAATAACTATTTTTATTTTCTTTTTCAAAATTATCATCCTTTACTTTTTACTATATATATTTACCAATTTTTTTATTTCAATACTATATCCTTTCTCTCTTATTAACTTTTTACTCAAAAGACTTAAAATTTTGCAATTATAGTTTTCATTTAATTTTTTATTATACAAAAAGCGAACTATATTTATTTAATACAGAAAATTCCTATTTAAGAGGAACTTTCCTACTAGATAAAAAAATAACCTAAGATTTTCTATCACATTTAAATTTTAAGAAAATCTCAGGTTTTTAATATTTTTATTTAAATTCCAAAATAAGCACTTGTTTTATATAAGTCATATTTTTCTCTTGCTAATGCTGTTAAATAAATTTTTCGTAAGTTTATGCTATTCATCTTGTTCGTAGCATTTGTATTTGCTTCATATTGGTTTGTATTTTTATTATACTGCCTTAATTGTCCTTGTATGATATCTTCTAGTTCATAAGGTTCTGTCATATTAACCATACAATAATAGCATCTTTCGTTTGCATGTGGATAAAAATAGTTTTCATCTTCTTCTGTAATCATTACTGTTTGTCTTTCAAAATCAATATTTTTATATGCTCCTACAACTTTTTTTCCATTTTCAATAAGATATTTACAAGTTGCTAGATGGGCTTGTCCATCTTCTGTTATTACATATATAGAACTAGAAGGAGTAAACTCTTCATTTTTATTATTAGCTATAATACAATAATTATTATAATATTTTCCACCAATTGGAATTCCTTGCATAAAACTTGCAACTGCCACATTATTTACAAGTTTATCCCAATCTTCTTCTTCAAATATTGGCATTACAAATTCATAAGTGTGTGCACTGGTATTAAAATTTGCAATTGCTGTTGTTAAATTAGTAATAATAGATTTACGAATAACAGACATTCTATTTTCTTGGAATGTAGAACCATTTTTCGTAGGATCATTTTTTTCACTTAGTTTAAATATTTCTTCTTTTCCTGTGTTAACATTAAAATCTTGTATGATATTTCCATCACTATCTACTGCATCTTCTTGAGTAATACTTCCTAACTTACTATTTACCCAATCACTAAATTTTTTTGCTTCTGCATAATATTTAACCGCACTATTACTATATAAATGACCTCCTGCTATCATACTATTAATATAATCTAAAGTTTCTTTATCTGAAATATACTGTTTTTGGTTTTTATTATTCCAAAAATATCTTGTTCCGTCCTTATATATTTTTCTGTTATTGTATATTATATATTCATATTCTTGTTTTAAAGGTACTGTATTGCCTGTTGAAGTAGTTTCTAAAGTAATTAACTGTTCTTTTAAAATTTCTCTTTCAATTAGTACACCATTATATTGTAAAGAAACAACTTCTCCATTTACTTCTTTAATGTTTGTAACACTATTAGGATTAATTAAGGCTCCTGATTTTGTAACATCCTGTCCATTTACCATTCCATAAATAGTAATAGTATTATCTAAGGTATAGTTTACTACGAAATCATTGTTTCCTTTTTTATATCTACATGAATAATAGATAAAAGGTTTTAATCCATATTGGTAGTCACTTTTAGTATCATTATAATATTCTCCATAAATATAATATCCATCATACATAGTATATACAATAGCTGGTATAAATTCCTTTAGTGTATCTGCATTATATCCGGCTTGCTCCTAATTCTGTACCTAAAGAATTATAAAAACTAGAGATGGAGGCTTCAATATCTCTTATTTTTGAATCACTTAAACTTGAATATTTATTGTTTATAGTATTTAATTGAAAACTTCTTATCGCATCATAAGTTGCTGTAAGTAATTTATTATCATAATTGGTTTGCAAAGATATAGTATCAATTTGTGCCTGAATATAAGACGTAACAACAATAGATACTGGTAACATTATAATCACAAAGATAATAGCTAAATACTGTATTTTCATTTGTTTTCCTTTCTTGATTTTTATGCATATATATTTCAGTTAGAATAGATTTCTTAGTAGTGTTATATAAAAAAAGAAAAGCAGATGTGATTCTGCTCTTTTCTTTTATTTTTATTTGTTCCCATTTACGGTAACAATTCCTCCGTGTTGAGCAGCAATTTGATAAGTATCATTTCCTGCTAATTGATAAAAGAAGTTTTTTAGCAATTGCGAAATGGTTTGATTTGTATTTTTTGCTGTAACAGAAACTCGGTCGCCTTCTTTTAAGGTAATTTTCCCATTATTACTTAAGCTTTCTTCCACTTGACTAGTAAAAACATCATAATATAGGTTTTCTCCTATTTTTGTCATGTCTGCTTGTGTTGTTTTTACCCCTGGATTTTCATCTAATAATTGTAGTTCTACTTCTACATCAAAAGAATTTCCTGTTGAAGAAATCGTAGATATATATTTATCATATTCATCTAATGTCATTTTTCCTGTTGTTCTAATTTTATCTACAAATTCTGTAGTAGCTGTTTGCACAGCTAATTTTGATACTTCATCTGTTCTATCAGACATAGACATTAGTGGAAAAACAAACATTAAGATAGCAGCTAAAAAAATTGCTACAATTGTAATTAAACTATCTCCCATTTTTGTTTCCTCCTTTTAATTTATTTTTGTAAAGATAACCATTCTTTTCTTTTTTTCTTTTACTAAACTGCTTATGCTTGATCCATCTTCTGTATCATTTGATTGGCTGCTAGAATAGGTATATTCTCCTATGGTTTCTACAAATTTAGGGTTTGTCCTTTTATACCATCCTATAAATCCTCCTGTTCCTAATTTGTTTTGTCCATATCTAATATATATATTATTAGTTGCTAAATTTTTATAATCATATCCCCATAAAAAGCAGCGCAAATTTTCTTTTGCATTATCTAAACTACCCGTCCAAGGTTCATGTCTTAAGGTTTCTTCTTCCAAATCGAAGGAAAATATATCTTTGCTTCCTTCTTTATTATTATATCCTCCTGTAAAATAAGGTGTATATTTTGCTTTCATCATACTATCGTAATTTTTTCCCCACAATATAGTTGTACGTGTTTTATATGTAGAAGGTGTAGTATATATTGTAAGTGGCTTCGTATTACTAAACTCTCCTGTGGTTTCATTATAATTACCTTCACGGAAACATACGGTATAATTTTCCTGATAATATTTATATAAAGTTGGTAGGATTGTTTCTAGTCCTACAATTCTGTTTTGAGCAGCTTTTCCTGTAGCTCCTTGGTACTCATAATAATTTGTTTCATCTGAAGTATATAATACTAAATCAGAAACTGCTCTTACATTGCTAAATACCGTCATTCCTATAGTTAAGGCTAGTGCAAAGACTAGAACAGCAAATCCCATCAATAAGGCTTCTGCTGCATTTTCCATATTCTTTTATTCCTTTGCTTATTTTGTTATTTCTTCAATTCCAACGGCTACTACATAACCAGAGTTTTTGTCATAGCCAAGCGTAACTGTGTAGGTGCTTCCTGCTTTAATTGTTTTTTTAATATCATTTACTTTTTTTGCAGTAACTGCTTCAGCTGGTGCTTTATCTACTGATGAAGCATCTCCTGTTTGAATTTCAATGTGTCTTGAGAAATCATCTGGATAACCTTGATTGTGTTCTCTTACTTTATCACACAAAGCTCTTACTTGTGTTCCTGATTTTGTTCCTTCATACGCTACAAATATTTGATTATAAGCTGACCTTTCTTGTTCTGATACATTTGCACCTTGAATTGTATCCATTACATTACTTACAATCATAACTCCTAATGAAATAATAACAATTGAAATTAAAATTGCTCCTGCAATGATTAATGCTTTTGATGCATTCTCCATAATAATATTCCTCCTTTGTTTTTTGTTTTTATTATTGTAATGGTACACATTTTTGTATAAATAATATACTTCATCTATTTTTATATGTGTTCCTTTTAAAATTAATAACAATATAATTAAATTTGTTCAAATAATAAATACTTTATTTGTTTTGTTTTTTCATGATATTCTTTTTTTGTGCAAGTAAATACCATTTGACTATAATTTTTTATAAATTCTTCTGCACCTAAAGTATAAATTGCTTCCATAGGAAAGATTGTGTCTTTCTCTAAAAATTTAACTTCAATGCGTATTGAATTTTGTTCATTTTCTATATATCGATTTTGCTCATCTTTTGCTATTTCATTTTTCTCGTTTTCATCTATTGCTTTATGAATTAAGCTCATTAGAGAAGAACCTAATATTTCGCTTTGTGTATAACTTTCATACTCTTTATTCTTTTGGTTTGCTACAATTTGTATTTTTTGATAAGAATAATAAGTATAAAATAGAATAGCAATGATAATAAAAAATGTTCCTATTATAACAAATAAGTTTTTTTTCACTTTTGCATTCCTTCTTTATTATAACATATTTTATTTCTTTATGCAATTACATTTTACAAGTTTTTTTGCCAAATTTCGTATTTATTTTTGCTCTTCAAAATGAATGTACATAACTCTTTTGGTAATACTGCTTACCTTTGGTTCTTCTACACAAATGTATGACTTTAAATTGTTGTTTTTTAAAAATTCATTTATTTGTGTTTCTGTTTTTTTTTCAAAATTTGCATCTTTTCCTACCTGCACTTGCACATAATAGGTATTCTGATTATAACTACTTTGTCCTTCTAATTCATAGTTAATGTTATTTTGCTTTGCATGGTTTGCAACACTTACAATATCATGTGCTGTTACTAAAATAGGTTGTTGTATTGTTTTTCCATCTTTGATAATAGTGTTTACACCATAATATTTTAAATAATTTTCGTTCCATTCTGCTATTTTATTTGCTTCCATTTGTTCTACAGAACTTTTACCTAGTTGAGAGAAGGATGTAAATAAAATTACACCAATAGATATTACTAGAACACCAACAAGTACCCCAGCTGCCATAAGCAATGCTTTTGATGCATTTTCCATATTTTACACCATCCCTTCATTAAGTATAAATTATTTTTTATAATATAGCAATTAATATTTATAAAGAATAATTCATTTTAGTTATTCTTCCTGTGTTTTGATCGTATTCAACGTCTATAAATGTAAATACTTTTGCTCTTATTTGTGTTACTAAAGTTTTATAAGTATTATATTCTGCTACCTCGTTCTTATATTGTGATGATTCAATATCTAAAGCTTCAATATCCGCTGTTCTCATACTTGCTAGTTCACTAATTAATCTTGAATATACTGGTCCATAAATTCGTTGTTTTCCTAATTCTTCTGCTTTTTTATCTACTTTTTCCATTTCGCTTTTAAACTCAGTAGATGTATAAGGCTTAGATTTTCTTTTAAAATAGTTACGATTTAAGTCACTTGTTATGGTAATATAAATTTCTATTGGTGTATAACCTTCATTTTCTGCTTCTGTCTTATTATAATTCTCTATTTTATTAACAAGAGACAATAATTCACTACCATAAACACTTCTGGCATAGGCTTCATATTGGCTGTTAAATTGTGTAGCTTGCTCTTCACGCGTTAACCCTTGTTCTGTTTGTTGCAACCCCCTTAGTGAAGTAAAAGACATAACAAGTAAAGAAATAACAATTAAAGATATTAAAACAGAACCTGCCATAAGCAATGCTTTTGATGCATTCTCCATGTTATTTTCCTCCTTACATAGAAGTTAGTGTATTAAATGATGAATTCATACTTGTTAATCCAATAAATACTAAAGGAACAATTAAATATCCTACGAAAAGTAATACAAGTGGAGTAAAACCAATTGCTTTTCCTATCATTCCTTTTCTTGAAATTAATCTTTCATTAGATTCTTTTCTCTTTTCTTGATAATAATCTCTTTCTGTATCTAATTCATCAAAGGCATCTTTAATTGGTATTTTTTCTACTGCTGCTTGCAAACTTTCAATAATACGAATAAAGTCTTGATAATTTACGTCTTCCTTCATTGCTTCTAATGCTTCCCATGGACCACTTTCATAATCGTTTACACATTTACTAATAGGGTCTTTGAAAATATTAGAATATCTTTCTAACCATTCTAGAATAATTTCTACATTGACCCTTTCAATACGCATTAACATCAAAATAATGGTTTGGAATTGCATTACTTCATCTTCCATTTCTAACTGTCTCATTTTAGTTTGGAATTTTAACAATAAAATTGGAGACATATACGCAATCATTGCAATTACCATAGCGCCTAATACCTCAAGCCAACTTAAATATTCACTATTGACTATTGCAATTTTATCCATTATTCTTTCTGCTGCTGTTTGGATTGCCTCTACTTTGCTAGTTATATAATCATCATTAACTGTTCCTCTTTGCATAGCTTTTTCTATGTCTTGTTGTTTTAAATCACTTTTGTTTTTAAAATAGCGGATATATTCATTGTCTGATTCTGTTAACTCCATAGCTTTTTTCTGGTCTTTATTGCTCATTTGTCCAATGATATCAAAAGTTGTGGTTGGGTCTGTGTAAACATTGTTAATTGCAATTTTATGTAATTGACCAAATAGAAATACGCAACTGAAAAATGAAACAATACATAATAAAATACGATTGATATATAACCATTGTATTTTGTCTTTCGAAGCTGCATCTTTCATAATTTTTCCTATTTTTCTAGCTTCCTTACTTCCTTCTTTTGGTATAAATAAATCTACTATTTTTTTGATTGGTTTTATTTTATATAGTTTTTCTTGCCAAGGATTTTCTGTATTTTTCGTATTAATAGTTGTAGAACCATTATCTTTTAATTTTCTAGTCAATAAGTAACATACTAAAGTTGTAATTAAAATTAAAATCTGTACTAACATTCCGTTTTTTCCAATATAAAAGTCTTTTACGAAACCAAATTGTGAAATTGCCCAATTTTTAATTGGTTCTAAGCATAGCATTGGTACAATAGAAATAACAGACAAACTTTGAAATACATAATTTAATTTATCTCTTTTCAAAATTTCTAGTTGCATTTCTTGTGTGATGTTATTTAGATTTTTTAAGTATAAAGATGCTCCATCTACTTTTCTATCTCCAAATTCTTTTGTTAGATATGATACACCCGCAAATTCTTTCAAATATGCATTTGGTGCTACATCATAATATTTCTCAAGTTCTGATTCTGGATCATCAGAAATTAAAATTTCATAAATTTTTTCAGCTTGTCTTGCCATTTCTGGGTTTTCATCATCTTGTGCTGTTTGATAAATTGCTTCTTCTACCATATTAAATTCATGATAAGTATGTCTAATTTCTGAGAAGAAACTGATTTGCTGTTTTAATAAGTTGTTATCAATTTTATCTACTTTTCCATCAATAAAAGTATCTAATAAGAAAATTTCAAAAATTAATAAAATGCTCATTAATAATGTATTTTTATGAGTTAAGAACAAAATTGCTATTGTAAGTGGAATTACGATTAGGAATGTCTTTGTTAATATCTGTGCTGCTTGTTTTCTTGTTAAATATTCATCATCAATATTAATAATTTCTAGTCTTCTTCTTATTTTAAATAAATATCTTTTTATAAAAGGGGTTCTTAAGTAAAATATATATAATTTTTGATATAGTACCTCTAATGAAAATGTATTTCTTTTAGTTCCTTCTCTTAACTGGTTAACTGCTTTTAATTCTTTATTGTTTTTTTGTAAAAAAACAAATGCAATTATAATTCCCATAAATAGTACACCTGATGCCATTATAATATACATTATAATTGTATTATCCATTTTACTTATTCCCACCTCCTAGTTTGTCTTGTTTTTTGTCCCGCGCCGAACTCTATCTTGTTTTTGTTATCTATCGGGGACACTTCTTTCCCTTGGGTATTCCTTTAAGGACAAGGAGTGTCCCGCGCAGGTTTTTTCTATTATTGATTTACTGGTTTTCTTCCTCTTTTTTTAATTTGTGTTTTATCTTCTTGTTCATCTTGTGCAAATCTAGTTACTTTTGCTCCCCAGTTTCTTTCTACAAATTTTGCAAATTCTTCTGCGTCTATATCATCCATATTGTTCATCATTTCACGAATGTTGTTATCACTTATTTTATTTGTTAATACATAAGTTCCATCATGGTATTCTAATATATTTTGATAATGATATAATTCTCTATTGGTTGTTTTGCTAAAGTAGTAAGTTGCATTATCCATAAATTTATCAAACTTACCTTCTAACGTTTTTTCTTTTCTATGGTCAAAAGTATATTCATTTTTTTGTTTTACTGGAATACACTCTGTTACTCTTTCTATGTATCTTCTTCCTCTAAAATCTTTTACTAAGTGAATATCAAAATTTAATACTTGTACAACTTGTTCCTCTGCTGTTCTTTCATCTTTAAATACTCCTGCACGAAGCATAGAGTTACGTAGTGCTGTTACTAAGTCTGGGAATGTTTTAGCATGGTGAGTAAATAAAGTGAATTTTGATGCAACTTGGGCAGATTGTATCATCCAAGATGCTACGGGGTCTGTTGCAACCTCACCGATGATGTTAACAGAACCATCTGTTTTCTTTTGTACGTCCAAGCACTCTTGTCCAGATACAGTTTCTGTTTCTCTCATTGATAGAATGTTTCTTGTTGGGTAAATTTTTCTTAAGTGAAGTTCGAATGCTGTTTCTGTAATACGAAGGTTCATAGTTTCATAAATATTTTCAATCATTGCCATAAGCATTGTTGTTTTTCCGGCAACCTTGTTCACCAGTAAGAGAGATAATTCTTGCACCTTTTACTAAGTATTTTAATAAATCGATTGCTTCTTCTTTTCCTGGGAAACGAACAATTTGCTCTAACGTTGCACGTTTTACGTCGAATTTTCTTACGAAAAATGCCCATGTTTCTGACATACTTGGTCTTACTACAACAACACGAGAACCATCTTTCATTTCGTTAATTTTATAACCATTTGTATCTGATAATTGTCCTGGGTTATTATATTTATAAATGTTTTGACATACTCTCTTTAATTCTGCTTCTGTTCCAAAGGAAAGAAATGCTAAACGGATAGATTTACCTTGGAACATAATCCAAATACTATCACAAGCACGTGGTACTTTGTGGTCTACAATTTGTTCTAAGTAATCTCCATCAATTTGTGCTACTTGGCTTAAGAAGCTTTCTGGAAGTCCAGATACACCACCTGAAATTCCATCAATGTTCATATCACGAATTTCATCAATACTGCTATAACCTTTATAATGTTGATAAATTCTTTGTACTACTACATTTAATTTATCTTCAAAAGTAAGTATGAAAGCCTCTTTTTCAAAAATGCTATTAATTTCCTCTTCTGTAATAACATAGGTAGGTTTTGCTTCTCCTGCTACGTATTTTAGTTGTGCTAAATCATATTTTTTTATTATTTCAGTTAAGGCTTCATAGCCAAATTCTTGTTTATACATATATAAAATAATATCAAACTTATCTTGTGCTGTTAAAAGAGATGGTATATCAAAAGGAATTGCTGTAGAAATATTAATTTCACTTACTTCATATTCTTTTATTAAAAGATCAAAAATAAGTTGTTTTACATATCTTTTATCGTTTACATCTCCATAAGTACAACCTTTTAATGCCTTTTTTAATTCATATTTTTTGTTCTTTCTTCTCTTTAGTTCTTCTTCAGAAAGACCAATATCATATAAATTGATTTTTGTAATTTCATCTAATCTTTTTTTAACAAAAGCAGTCATTTTTTCTAATGTATAAGTTTTGTCATCGACCTCTATATCTTTTTCTACTTTTTCATCTTGTCTCTTTTTTAATTTTCGAATTATTAAAAAACCTGCTAATAATAATATGACTAGAATCATAATTAAGTTGATGAAGTTCATAGAACAAGGTCCTCCTTTCTTTTGTTATGCTTTTAATTGTATTTCTTGTAATTTGTAAATTAAATCTTTTGCAAATCTTGCTGTTTCTTCCATAAAAATATAATTTGCATCATCTGGGCTAATTTTTGCTAATCTTAAGAAGAAATCCACTACTTTTGCCTCTGAGCATGCTTCAAAAAATAAAGTATTATAAGGAATAGCCTCAATTTGCTTTTTTTCTTTTAAGTAACGTGTAATATTTTTTGTATTATATTTTGAAAATGGATCATATCTTCCTATGTTTATTAAAATATTATTTTTCTTAAAAAATTCATTATTTTCTCTTAATTTTATAAAATCATTAATTACTTTTAATCTTTGAGTAATATTGACAACTATAACATCTGCAAATTCTAAAATTTGTTTTACTTGTTCTTGTGGTATTCTATTTGAAATATCAACAAAAACTAAATCATAGCTTGTATTTGCTAGTTGTATTATATTTGGATATAATTGTGCAATAGATTTATATTCTATGTTATTTTTTGATCTTGGAGCACATAAAAGATCTAAACGATTTTTTAAAACTGCTTCTGTATAGTTTGATACAATATTAGGAGAGACTCTATTTACATGGATAATTTGAGCCAATCCCTCTATTCCGGATTCCATTCCTATTGCATTGATATCACCATTTTCAACTAAATCTTTCATCAGACTATTTTGTTTATCTAAATTCCTATAACTGTTTTCTAATGTTTTATCTTTATAATTTGTACTTACCATTAGAATTCGATAATTATGTTTTATTGCTAAATAAGTTGAAAGTGCTACCATAGACATTGTTTGTCCTGTTTCTTTTTCTTCATTACTACAAAATGCAATAATTGACATCTTTGTTATACTCCTCTTTCTATTTTTTTAAATGTCTTTTTTAATAAATTTTTATCTACTTGTCCTAAAATTTTATTAGATAAATATAAAAGTGATTCTTTGTATTGAGAAGATAACTTTCTAAACTTTATTCTTGAAACTCTTTGATTCTCATATAAGGCTGTCTGATCTCCTATTTCAAAAGGAAAATAAATTTTTTCTTCTTCCCAATTTATTTTGCTTCCTGAAGATAAAAAGTTTAAGTAGTCATCTTCTTCTTTTAATGCTTCTCTTGTAAATAAAACTTTAGTAGCTTTCACTGGAGAATTAAGATTGCTTATTGATTCTAAACCTCTCTTAATTGAATACATATCATTAGAAGTAACAAAATAATTTTGTTCAAAGCTTTCTAATCCAAAATTTTGTACCCCTTCTATTGTGTCTAAATCCACAAGAGCAATATCATAATCTAAATTTACCATTTGAGGCATTGCTAAAAATTGTTTTATATTATCAAAGTTTTCAAATCCAACTGCTATGTCAATATTTTCATAAGTTGTAACATACGCTTTTGATGGTTTTATAACAGGAACAATATATTTTGCTTTTTGTGTTAAGGTTCCATCTACTACTAAAACCTGTTTTCCCATTTCTGTTAGAATTTTAGCAATGCATATAATTAAATCTGTTTTATCATAAGCTCCAATGAATCCAATTTTCTTCATTTTCTCCTCCATTTAATTTTTAGCTTAATTTTAATATTCTCCTAGAGATTCTAAATAAGCTTGTCTTTGTTCTCTTGCTTTTGTAATTTGTTCTTGTACGCCTTGTTCAATGTTATCTACTCTATCTTGTGTATATTGTGCTAAGTTACTTTCTATTGTTTCTCTTGATGGTTTATTTTGATTATATCTTGTAATTAGAGCATTTCTTGCTTCTATTTCTATATTTGGATTACTATAGATTGCATTTTGAGCATTAGCAGATGGTACATAAGTTGGAATAACAGAATTTTGCATACCAGGTTCTACATAAGTAGTTGCATAAAGGTAAGCTCCTTGATCTATGTATGCATCGATAATAGCACTTGACATTACTAATGTTTCTGCCTCTGTCATATTAATAATAATATTATCTCTAGCATCTACACCATCAACTACTGGAATTTCTACTTTTTTCTTAGAAGCTACAATATAGTCTGTACCATTTGAAAAGAAAATACGAATATCTATGGTATCTCCTGTTTGAATTTGTGTTGGTAGGATTACCATATTGTATTCTTGCTTTCTTAAATCATTTGTGGTTTGTTCATCACTTTCTTGTACCATATTTGATGTAAGTATTGTTCCTGCTTGTAAATCAATTTTTGCAATAGTACTTTCTGTTAGTTCTACACCTATTGCATTTTGTGGTACTACTGAAGAAACAGCTTTCATTGGTAGTACATTATCTAAAGAAACAATATCTCCTGATTTTACATCTTCTGCTATTACATATACATTTTTCATTGCAGCTTCTTGCGATTTCTTTTCTTGGTTCATTTTATTTAGTTGCATAAATAAAAATGCAATAATACTTCCTGTAATTAATAATGTTACTAAAACTCCTATTAATAAATAATTGTTTGCTTTCCTTTGCATTGGATTCATTGCCATAGTATGTTCCTCCTTATATTTAGACAAAATATTCTTACTTATTTCATTGTACAACAATTTTTCTCAAAAAACAACATAAGCATTGAAACGTCATATAAAAATAATATTATTGTAATATTATTGTAATATTGTTGTTCTTTATCTAGTTAGATTATTACAAAAAGAGAGCCTAAGATTTTCTATTAATTGAATTTTTTTAGAAAATCTTAGGCTCACCATATTTACCTATCTTCTATAACAGCACCAACTCGTTCTTCCACCTGTTGTATTATTTGTTACATTTACCGTTGCTACATCATTTGTATTCCTACCATTATGACAATTATTATTATCATTATTGTTATTTTGATTGTTTTGTATATTAGCTAGTTGATTTCCAATTCTTGTAATGTCTTGGTTACTTAAAGTTATAGTATTATTATTGTTTTCTCTACGATTGCAAAGGCTACATCTTGCACAATTTGAGTGGTTTTCATGATTTCTTCCATAAAATATTTCTGCAAGTACTGCTGCTAAAAAAGCTAAGATAGTATATACAATGACATTAACTAAGAAGCTAGCATCGAAAACGCTAAAAGCAACTATTAGAAATATAGCAAAAAAAGTAGCTGCTGTTAAGAAAGGACATCTTAGCAATTTTTCTAATACAACAGCAAGAATAATAGTAGCTACTGGGAAAGCAAAAAATATTAGTAATGTATTCATTTTCATCTCTCCTTATGTATTTCATTTTTTGTATATTATATGAATATTTCTTGCTTTCTGTGTCATTTTTATTATTTATATTCTACTTTTACCAGATATAAAGCATACGGAGGTAAGGTTTTCCCTGCTTTACTACGTTCTTTTGACTCTATAATATTAGGTATTTCTTCTGGTTTTATTTTTTCAAGCCCAACTTCAACTAAAGTTCCTGCAATAATCCTTACCATATTATATAAAAAACCATTACCCGTAAGCTCTATAATGATTCTATCTTGTTCTTTTTTTACTTCTGCTTTGTAAATGATTCTTACACTGCTTTTACTACTTGTTCCACTTGCTTTAAATGCTTTAAAATCATGTTCTCCTTCAAAATATTTTACTGCTTTTTGCATTGCCATAAGGTTCAATGGATTTGGAATGAAATATTCTAAATTTCGATAAATGCTAGATCCATATTCGCTATTATTTATGATATAACGATATGTTTTTTCCTTGCAATGATAGCGCGCATGAAAGTTTTGTTCCACTTCTTCTGCCTTTTGAATACGAATGGATTTTTTTAATTTTGCATTTAATGCAATTGGATATTTTTCTACTTCAAAGTTACTATTTGTTTTAAAATTTGCTACTTGTCCAATAGCATGAACACCTGCATCCGTCCTTCCGTGATGCAATTAATTCTATTTCCTCTTTTGTTATTTCACTAAGTGCTTTTTCAATTTCTCCTTGTATATTTAATTTGTTGGGCTGTTTTTGCCAACCGATTAAAATCTCTTCCATCATATTCAATGGTTAATTTGATATTTCGCATTTTTATTCTCCGTTCGTTTTTTACATATTTTTGGTATTTATTTTTTACATCTTTAGTTTTTGTATATTTTTTATGCCTTTATATTAGAATTGCGATTTAACTTTTTTAAATTAAATCGCAATCTTTTTCATTTATTTTTTCTCTTTTTTTCAAATTTTGCTCTTAGTTTTTTCATTTTTTCTTTTCTTGCATTGTTTTCTTCTCCTAATCGATTTGTTACAATGTTTTTTATTAGTATTTTCTTTAATGTTTCTTCATCTACATCTGCAATAAGTGTTCCGTCTTTTGCAACAGATATTTTTCCTGTTTCTTCCGAAATAACTACCGCAATGCTATCAGTTTCTTTTGAAATACCAATAGCAGCTCTATGCCTAGTTCCTAATTCTTTTGCAATTTCTTTATCATTTGCTAACGGTAAAATACAAGCCGCTGCTACAATTTTGTTATTACTAATTACCACTGCTCCATCATGTAAAGGAGTATTTGGGACGAAAAGATTGACTAATAATTGTGGAGATACTTCGCTATTGATTTCTACTCCAGTTTCTGCAATGTCTCCTATTTTTATATCTCGTTCGATTACGATAAGTCCACCAGTTTTATGTCTTGCTAGTTCTTCTGCTGCAATAACAATTTTGTAAATATCTTCTTTTGTTTTTGTGATTATATCTTTATCAAACCCGAAAAATTTTGTTAATTTATTGGTTCCTAATTGTTCTAGCCCTCTTCTTAGTTCTGGTTGAAAAATAACAATAATAACGATTACACCATACGTCATAATAGAAGTCAAAATAGAGTGTAAAATGTTTAAATGAATCCAACCACTTACTAATGTAGCAACTACTAATAAGACAATTCCTTTTAGTAATTGCCATACTCTTGAATTTTTTGTTATTTTAATAATTTGATATGCTAGGAAAATAACAATAGTTAAGTCAAGGCAAAAAGGAATAAGTCTTAAAGGATTTTCTTGTAAATAAGTAACATATTCCATTACATTTGCTTGCCAAAAGTTATTAATCATAGTATTAAAAAAATTATCTTTCATTTGTTTTTCTTCCTTCTTTTATTTTACATTGCTATTAAATAAAATAGCAATGTTCCTCCTATTCCTAATACCATTAGAAGGGCAAGAATACCTGCCATAACTCTAACAAATATTTTTTGCATATCTATTTTCTTTTTTGTTTCTACTTTACTTTTATTCATAAAAAGTTTCCCCCTTGTTTAAACACTACTATTAGTTATATCATAAGGTTATTTTTTTTTCAACTATTTTTATTGTATACCTTTAGTTTTGTCTTCATTTATTTTTTGATATTTTCATTTTTATATTATTGTTCATTTTCTATTATTTTTTCGTATTGCTTGTTCTATTATATTTTCACATTAAATTATATTTATTCAATGTAACACTTTTTTCGTTTTCGAATAGTATATACCATACGAAAGAGAAAACAAATAAGAAAATTTTATATAGGAGGTACTCGTCAATGGGAAATTGCTCATGTAACAGTGAAATTCTTTGGTTCATTATCCTATTCTTACTACTTTTCTGTGGTTGTTCTAACAACAACTGTGGATGCAACAATGGATGTTGCTAATTTCTCCTAAATATACAGAAAAGTTCAAAGTACACTTTGAAAGGAGGGACATATTATGCCAGAAAACAGAGGTTGTGGATGCGGATGCAATGGTTTTGGTTTTGGCGGAGACTGCATTTGGATCATTATTGTTTTAATCTTAATATTCTGTTGTTGTGGAAACAACAATAACGGATGCGGATGTTGCTAATAAACATACCAAAATTAAAAAAGCCAAGATTTTGTGCAAATATAACTTTAGTTTGCACAAAACTTGGTTTTTATATTTTTTTGCCTGCATTGTTTTTTAGTTACTTCCTGCTACATATCCGGTAGAATAAGCAATTTGTAAATTAAATCCCCCTGTATAAGCGTCTACATCTAAAATTTCTCCTGCAAAATATAAACCATTAACTAATTTAGATTCCATTGTTTTAGGATTTACCTGTTTAATTGAAACCCCTCCTGCTGTAATGATAGCTTCTTCAATAGGTCTAAATTTTGAAATAGTAATTGGAAATTCTTTAATAATTTTTACCAATTTTGCTCTTTCTTCTTTTTTTATAGAATTCACTTGTTTCGTTTCGCTAATTTGTGTTAATTTTAAAATTGGTAAAATCATTTTTTGCGGTAATAATTCTTGCAATCCATTTCGAATTTCTTTGTTTTTAAATTTTTCAAAATCTCGCTGTATTCTAGCATCTAACTTTTCTTGTGATAAAGCAGGTTTTAAATCAATTTTTAATACAATTTTTCTTTCTTCCATTGCTTCTTCTACATTAGGATAGCGTAACAAATGTGCTGAACTGCTTAAAATAGTAGGACCTGAAACGCCAAAATGGGTAAATAGCATTTCTCCAAAATCTTCGTAAATAATTTTCTTTTTTTGGATATCTTCTAACTTTATTGCAACATTTCTTAAACTTAACCCTTGCATTTCTTTACACAAATCAAGTGATTCTTCTTTTGCAACTAATGGAACTAAAGAAGGTTTTAATGTAGTAATAGTGTGTCCTAATTTTTGTGCCATATTATAACCATCTCCTGTAGAGCCAGTATTAGGATAACTTTTTCCACCTGTTGCTATTATTATTTTATCTGCTTTTTCTATTTGTCCATTTGCAAGAACAACGCCTTCTACTTGTTTTCTTTCTAATTTTTCTCTATCTTTCGAATTTTCTTTTTTATGTGGTTCTAGATTTTCTTCTTTTTCTATTTTTTCTGCACTTATTGAATAACTTTTTTGTGCTTCTTGTACATTTGGTTCATTGCTTTCTTTTGTAAGAATTTCTTTTACCTCTACATTGGTTTTTATATTCACTTTCTGCTTTTTTAATTCTCTTTTAAAGGCTTCTAGTACGTCCATAGATTTATCACTAACTGGAAAAATACGGTTTCCTCTTTCTTCTTTTACCTCTACTCCTTGCTCTTTTAGAAATGAAATAATATCTTGATTTGTATAGTTTTGAAATGCGCTATATAAAAATCTTCCATTTCCCGGAATATTTGCAATGAAGTCCTCTATTGGAAGTGAAGATGTAATATTGCACCTTCCTTTTCCTGTAATTAATAATTTTCTTCCCAAAGAGTCTTTTTTTTCTAATAAAGTTACTTTATTTCCTTGTTTTGCGGTTTGAATAGCAGACATCATACCAGCAGGACCTCCGCCCAATTACTATTACTTGCATTTGTTTTTTTCGTATAATGTAAGTTTCACTATACGAATTTCTCCTTTCCTTTGATATTCTATTTAATATTATTATGATTTAACCAATTTTTTATAGTAGAAAGAACAAATTCTTGTCCTATTTTTCCAACTGTTTTATCATATTTTTCTTCTAACAATGCATTGTCTGATAAAATTCGAATGCCCAACACTGGAATTTGAAATTGGCTTGCCATTTGATAAACAGCTACTGTTTCCATATCTTCACATACTACATTATATTTTTCAGAAAACCAAAGCATTCTATCTTTTTCTGCGTTCCATACGTCGCCACTACCAATTCTTCCTTTTATATAGTTTATTTTTTGCTTTTTTGCTGTTTCTTCTGCAAGTTTTACTAATTCTTTATTTGCATCCAATACTACTAATTCATCTATACCTTCTTTGAAGGTTTTTAAATCCCAAGTAAGTGAATTACTTCCTTCATTTTCTTCTTTATATGGTGTTTGATAAGAATTGATGTTAATGCATGACTCACCTAATATAATGTCGCCCTTATGCACATTTTTTGTAATTCCACCTGCTACTCCTTGATTGATTATAATGCAAGGTGAAAAATTGACAATTCCAATAAGTGTTGCTGCTGTTACTTGAATTAGTCCTACTTTTGTTTTTGACAAAATGATAGGGTGATTTTCTATTTTCCCTTTGTAGAAGGTATAACCATATAGATTTTTTTCTTCTACATTTTGCATATTTTGTTTTAAGGTTGCAATTTCATCCTCCATTGCTCCTTGTATTAAAATTGGCTTTTGCTCCATTTTTCTATAGTTTCCTTTCGCACATTTTTTATTTATTTAAGCAATTTTGCAAATTAAAATTTTATTAGAAATTATCTTATATTATGTTTTGAATAGCTTTAAGCACACCTAGTTTTCCATATTCATAAGTTAAACCGCCTTGCATAAAAGCAATGTAAGGTGGCCTAATTGGACCATCACAAGAAAGTTCAATAGAAGACCCCTGCGTAAATGCACCTGCTGCCATGATAACTTGGTCGCTATAACCTGGCATATCCCATGGAACTGGAATAGAATTTGAATCAATTGGTGAGCCCATTTGAATTCCTTGGCAATATGCAATTAGTTTTTCTTTATCTTCAAAACAAATCGTTTGCACAATATCGGCTCTTGGTGCATCAAATTTAGGCTCTACCTTGTAGCCTAATTCTTCTAACATTTTGCTTGCAAATACTGCAGTTTTTAGGCTAGAAGCTACAACGCTTGGTGCCATAAATAGTCCTTGCAAAATAGATTTATTGATTCCTAATGTTGGTCCTACTTCTTTTCCTTCACCTGGAGCTGTTAGTCTTTCTGCAACTAACTGAATTAGTTCTTTTTTACCTGCAACATAAGCTCCATTTGGCGCTAATCCACCGCCTAAATTTTTAATAAGTGAGCCTACTATAATATCGGCCCCTATTTCTAATGGCTCTTTCTCTGTTACAAATTCGCAATAGCAATTGTCTATCATAATAATAACTTCTTTGTTAATGTTTTTAATGAATTTAATGACTTTTTCTAATTGTTCTATTGTAATACTTTTTCTTGCAGAGTAGCCTTTTGAACGTTGTATTTCAATTACTTTTACTTTTCCTTGTTTTAACCTTTGTTCTATTTTTTCATAATCAAATTCGTTTTCTACTAAGTCAATTTGTTCGAAATGAATGCCATAAGATTTTAAAGAACTTGCATTTTCTCTTATACCAATTACTTCATCTAAGGTATCATAAGGCTTTCCTGTAATGCTAAGAAGTGTATCGTTTGGCCTTAGTAATGCAAAAAGTGTTACAGTTAGTGCGTGCGTTCCAGAAATAAACTGCCCTCTTACTAAACTATCTTCTGCTTTTAGTACATCACTAAACACCTTTTCTATAGTATCTCTACCAATATCTCCATAACCATATCCAGTTGTGCTTCCAAAGTGTATTTCTGCAATTTCATTTTTTTGGAATGCTTGTAATACTTTTAAACTATTTTTAGTGCAATTTTCTTCAATTTGCTTAAAAATAGGCTCTATCTCATTTTCTACTTTCTCTGCTAAATCTTCTAATTCTTTTTTTATTCCAAATTCTTGTAACATTTTTTCTTCCTCTTTTCTTATTTTTTCTTATTTGTTTTTGATTGCTTTTTCTTTGATTTTACTTGCTTTTCTATTATAGCATAGCATTTTATAACATTCAAGAAATTTCCTCTTGCGCTTTTTTTATTTGTATGTTAGGATAAAGGTAGTAGTTTAAAGGATGGTGTTTGGTATGGAAAAAGAGTCTAAAAATAAAAAGATTGAAATTGTTTCTGGTAATGGGAAAGATTTAAATATTTCTCCTGTGTATGACCATATTGATATAGAAAAGCCAAAAGAGGATAAAGAGAAGAAAAAAATTATTATTCCTAAAAATAAATAATAGATAACAAAAAATCCGCTATAGCGGATTTTCTGTACATTTTTTTATTTTTACTTAAATTGCTTCTTTTTCTTGATTTTCTTCCATAATTTCTTCATCTTTTTTATTCTCTGCTTGGTCAATTACTTCTAGACTTGCTACTGATACTTCGTAAGCAATTTTCATTTCAGAAGTTCCATCTTCATATTTCTTTTCATATTGTCTAGATTGAACTCTACCTACAATTCTAACTTCTGTTCCTACTGGAATGTTTTCACAGAATCTTGCATTTCTACCCCAAGCAATACATGGAATATAATCTGATTTATTATAAGCTCTGTTTACTGCAAGTAACACATCTGCAATTTCTCTTCCAAATGGTGTTTTACGATAAATTGGTTTTTTACAAATGAAACCATCTAAAATAACTTCGTTTGATGTGTTTTCCTTGGTTGGTTTGAACTCTTCTTCTTGATTTTCTGCAAATTTGATTTCTTTTGCAAAAACAGTTAAAACTAATCTGTTTCTTTCATTTTCAAAACTATTGTAAGAACGGAATTGTCCTTCAATGATAATATTTTTTCCGATTGCTAAATCTTCATCTATTAGTAGCCTTTCTGAAATAGTAATTGGAATGTTGTCTGCATTTCCACTTAAACGTGGTACGCTTAAATCAAATATGTAAAATTTTTCTCCATAAATTTCGTGACTAAATCTTTTTTCGCTTGTTACTTTTCCAACTAATACTAATTGGTTATTCTCTGAATAGTTTGTATTCAATTTCTTTTCCTCCCCTTATTTGTTTGTCTATTGTATTTTATTCTTTTAGTTTATCTTTTAGAATGTTTTTTACAAATTCTATTATACTACCTTTTTTTGGATTTGTCTACATAAAAAGTTAAATTTTCCAAAATTTATTTAATTTTTTGTTAATTTTAACCTACTTTAAGTGATTATTTTAATATTATTTTTATATAATTTGTATTTTTTATATTGCTTTTTTAGTATTCTGATTGTATTTTTTTTATTACTTTTATATGATTATAATTTCATTTTTATATTACTTTATGCTAATTTTTATTGTATTTTTCCATAAAGTAACAAACAACCTGCTACTGCCATAGTGCAATTGACATTTTCACAAAGTTGTATTTTTATTTCTTCTGGCTCTATTACATTTCCATTTTTATCTTCAATTGTACGTTGAATACAAAGTAATATTTCATCTTCTTCTACTGAAGATGCTGTAATTGTCGCTTTAGAATTGAATCCATAAGTAATAACGGTTGCTTTCACATTTTCTAATAATTCTAAATTCTTTTCTAAATCGGAATTGATAATGAGATATGGTGTATTTTCTATTATTTTTTTTAGTATTTCTGGATGTTTAAATTCTCTTGCTAAAATGATAGTTTCAAATTTGATGTTTTTCACATTTTCAATGCTTTTTTCTTTTAAAAATAGAACTGAACTTTCTCTTAATTTTAGCTTTTCTAACAGACTTCTTCTAATGCAGTTTTCTACGTTTTCCTCACTTACAATACCGATAAATGACATTTTATTTTTCTCCTTTTAATGAATTTATTGCTAGTATTTCCAAAATAAAAGGAGTTATTCATTGGTTTTGGTTTGTTGTCTTTGCACGCCATTTACATCAATATAATAATTATTTTGATAGATTAAATCTGATACAGTTACAATTTGAAAGCCTTTTTGTTCTATGTTAGAAAGTAGCATATCAAGGCTATCTGCAGTGTGTTTTGTTCCACTATGACTTAAAATAATGCTTCCTTCTTGTAATTTATTTTCTAGTCTTTTCCACATTTCTTCTCCTGTTAAACCACTATAATCTAACGTATCTAAATTCCATTGAATTGCTGTATGATTTTCTGATTTTGCAGATTTTATGACAGTATCGTTATATTCTCCATAAGGTCCTCTATATAGTGTTGTTTGCTTTCCTGTAATTTGCTCTATTTTTTTGCTACACGCTTCTATTTCTTCTCTATTTTTTTCTAACGATAAATTATTAACATGTGGGTGTGTGTTGGAATGATTCCCTATTTCGTGTCCCGCTTCTGCTATCTTTTTGACGGCTTCCGGATATTTCGTTGCAAAATCTCCTACAATAAAAAAGGTGATGTGTGTATTATGCTTTTTTAATGTTTCTAATATACTATCAATATCATCTGCTTCCCATGCACAATTGCACTTAGGATAGAATTTTTTTATTTTTTTATTCGGAAAACTTATAATATATCTTTATAGTCTCCGAATCTATTATTTCAATTCTATTAATTAAACTAACTATTGTTTCTTTGTTAATATTATCAAAATCAGTTATGTTTTTGATAATTCTTGTTAATTCATCTTCTTTTGTCTCTTTATATGTACTTAAATTTTTTTCTAATTCATTCACTTTTACTTTTAATTCTTGCTTTTCCTTTTTATATTCATCTGTTATTTTTATAAATTCTTCTACTGTCAAAATTCCATTTACTTTATCTTCATAACTTGCTTTTATTATCCTATCTATTTGGGCTATTCTTCTTTCAAAATCAAATTTAGATTTATTTAACTTTGCCTTGTCCTTTCTAATGTTATTAACTTCTTCTAGGCTTATAAGTTTTTGGCTATTTACTTTTTCTTTTGCCATAGCTTTTAAATCATCTTTTACTGCTTTATCTAAAATGCTTTCTTTTATTGCTACTCTTGTGCAATATTCTTTTCCATATCTATTATACATACTGCATATTGCAACCATATCATCTTTTAGTCCTAGTTGTTTTTGATATCTATATTTATTACCACATCTTGGACAATACAAAAGCCCTGATAATAGATGTTCTTTAGTTTGTTTGCTATGACTTCTATGATTTTTTAGTTTTAACATATCTTGTGCTAAATTAAATTCTTCTTCACTTATTATAGGTTCATGAGCATTCTTTTTTATTGTATGTTCACTTTCTGGTAGACTAATA
>CANQXD010000031.1 GCA_947627755.1 uncultured Clostridia bacterium
CCTCTTTGGCATGGGATTTTTTCCAATTTTTTATTTTTTTTACAAAAGGTCTTGACTTTTAATAGTTAGTCTCCTTTCTTCAAAATTATACAACAAAAAATGGCCCTATAAAATAGCCATTGTATAAAAAACACTCTTTTTATACTGTCTATTTTATAGGTACCATTTTAATATAGTAAGTACTTTTTAATTTTTTTATTATACTATCCTAAAATAATTCCTACAATAATACCAATTAGTGCACCTGCAAAAACTTGTATTGGTGTATGACCTAATACCTCTACTAATTTTTCTTGCACTTGTAAATTGGTTAAGCCCGGTGTTTCAATTAGTTTGTTTAATAATTTTGCTTGCTTTCCTGCTGCCCTTCTTACCCCTGCTGCATCATACATAACTACGCAAGCAAATATAACAGAAAGAGCAAAAATAGGAGAAGTAAGACCTTGCGTTTTTCCTATCATAGTGGCAAGTGAGGTAACTACAGCAGAGTGAGAACTTGGCATTCCTCCTGCTCCTAAAATACGTTTAAAGTCAAATTTATGTGTTACTATTAAATCCCAAATTACTTTAAATAATTGGATAAAAAACCATGTTGAAAATGGTATTATTAAAAATTTGTATTGTTCAAAAAATCCCATAAAAATCCCCTTTTGCCTTTCCTATTCTTCTGCTACAAAGTTTTCCTCTTCAATTTTACCCTCTTTTTGTAAAAGAATAGTAATTTTCTTTTCTGCTTTTTCTATAATTTCATTACATTGTTTTGAAAGTTCCATTCCTTCTTCAAACTTTGCTACTGATTCTTCTAGGTTTAAGTCACCTTTTTCTAATTCTGTAGCAATTGTTTCTAATTGTTTCATTGCTTCTTCAAATTTTACTTCTTTCATTATTTATTCCTTGTTTAATATATTTAGGTTTTTTATAAGGCTCTACCTATAAACCATAGAATAAATTAAATGTCTGAATGATTTTTTCATACATTTTTTATTTTAATTCATCTCGCGTTTCGTAAATGTTCCGTCGTTAGTATTTACAGTATAGAAAGCTAATGCTTCTGTTGTTTGGCTATTTCGCACTGTTACAATATAATTATTTCCTTCGATACCATCTACTGTAAATTCTATATTAGCACCTTCTCCCCAATCTTCTTTTACAATGTCAAGTGCTTTTTCTTTTGCTGTTTTTGGACTTTCTTCAAAGGTTTCTGTAGTTACTACATTTTCTACTATATTTTCGTTTTCTGTTGTATTTTCGATTACATTTTCTACTATATTTTGTTCTTGTTCATTTTCCATTTCTGTATTTTCTACTTCTTTGTTTGTTTTCGTTTCTTTTCCTGATACTTCTTTATTTTTAATGCCTGTCGAAGCAAATATAACAATAGCAACAAGCATTAATATAATTAAAATAATTATTAAGGTTGATTTCTTCATTTTTTCAATTCCTCTCTTTTATATATTATAGATTATAAAAAACTATAGAATTTCTTATAAATTATAACACTATTTTTGTTTATTAATTTTACTTTCTGCATTATAAAATTTCTGCCTGCTTTTTGCCATCTGTAAAACGTAAATCAATTTTATCTCCTGCTTTTACATCTTTGCTACTATGAATTGTTTTATCTTCTTTAGTTGCAATGCAGTAGCCTCTTGTTAATGTTTTTAGTGGGCTTAATGTGTCTAATTTTGAAATCCACTCTACCATGTAAGTTTTCTTTTCTTTTACTTTTAGTTGCACGCTATTTTGCATACGTTTTATTTGTTTATCTAGTAACATGTAATTTTCATTTACTTTTTGCATTGGATTTGTAAAGGCAGAAGATTTCATACATTTTTCATAACGTAATTTCATGAGTTCTACTTTTTTACGAAGTGAATTTTGAAATCTATTTTCATATCCTTTTAGTTTTAGTATTAGCTCTTCAATATTTGGTACAGCAAGCTCTGCTGCGGCAGATGGTGTAGGTGCTCGTAAGTCCGCTGTAAAATCTGCTATTGTAAAATCTGTTTCATGCCCTACTGCTGAAATAATAGGAAGTTTGGAAGCATATATTGCTCTTGCTACAATTTCTTCATTAAATGGCCATAAGTCTTCTAATGAGCCTCCTCCTCTTGCTATAATTAGCACATCTGCTAAGTTTTCTTCATTCATAGTTTCAATTGCTTTAGCTATTTTTTCCGCTGCTCCTTGTCCTTGTACTGGAACTGGAAATAGCCTTATATGTACGTTTGGATTTCTTCTAGTTGAGACATTGATAATATCTCTAATAACTGCTCCTGTATTTGAAGTTAAAACTCCTATACATTTTGGCATAAAAGGAATTGGTTTTTTATGTGATTTATCAAATAAGCCTTCCGCTTCTAATTTTGCCTTTAACTTTTCATATTCGGCATGTAAGTCTCCGACGCCTTCTTGTTTCATAGCTTTGGCATAAATTTGATAAACGCCGTCTCTTTCAAATACAGATACTGTTCCAAGTACCATAACCTTCATGCCATCTTTTGGAACAAAATCTAAATGTGGCGTATAGGTTTTAAACATTACACATTTTATAAGAGAGTTTTCATCTTTTAACGTGAAGTACAGGTGCCCTGTATAATGGTGTTTAAAGTTTGAAATCTCTCCTTTTACTAATACATTATTTAAATATTCATCTTCTTGGAATTTTCCCTTTATGTAATTATTTAATTCTGTTACACTAATTGGGTTATAGGTCATTTTGTTTTACTCCTCTTGATTTAAGTTTTTTTCCTTTACAATACTTGCTAATATTCCATTTACAAATGATTTTGATGAATCATCACCATATTTTTTTGCAAGTTCTACTGCTTCATTTATTACTACTTTATATGGTAATTTTGTATAAATTAACTCAAAAATGGCAAGTTTTAAAATGGCACGATTTATTTTAGAAATTCGCTCCATTGTCCATTTTTCTTTTAAATTGTTGGAAATTAACCCTTCAATTTCTTCTTTATGCTCTTTTATTCCGTTATATACTTGATAAATGTATTCTACTTCTGCTTTTTGTTTAATTTCATTTTCTTGTAAATATAATTCTACTTGTTCTTGCTCCATCTCTTTTTGGACTTCGCTACTATAAATTAGCCTAAATGCTAATTCGCGAGTTTCTGTTCGTTTCATTGTTGGATGTTCCCCTTTTATAATTTGTCAATAAAATTTTTTATTTTATCTTTTACTTCTTCTTTATTTAATTGAATATAGTTTCCTACATATAGACCAAGTGCTACTAAAATAATTCCTATAATTAGCTTGTAAAAGCCTGTGCATAAAATTAAAATAGCAACTAATGCTCCTATTATAGCTCCTCTATATTTCATGAAAAAGTTTTTTATTTCATTCATTTTTATTTTTCATCCTTTCCTGTAGCCTTTTTGTTTAAGTTTTTTTACATTTTTATTGTTCTAATCCTTGTGTTTGTTGTGCATGTAATTCTTTAATGCTAATATTTACTTCTTTTACTTCTAAGTCTGCTGTTTTCTTGATTGCGCTTTTTATTTTATTTTGAAGATTGTTGGATAGTTCTTTGATGACTGCATTTTCTTTTACACTTAGTAAAACATATACAACTAATTTATTTTCTTCATCTAATACTATTTTAGAAGTAACATCTTGGGCACTATCAAAGCCTTTTGCTACATTGCTAACCAATTCTTCTAATGTGGTTTTTGAAATGACTAATTTTCCATCTGAATTTTGTAATAGAATGCCATCTTTGATTCCACCTATTTCATCTTTATCTGTACTAAAGAAAATGCAACGAATGGCAAGTATAATACAAATAATGCTAATAGCTAATGCTATATTTGTAGTTACTGAATCATTTAGTGCCAATTTGGTTACTTCATAGATGGTTTCTGGTGTTAGCCAACCAAAAATAAGTAAGCATAGTATAATAGAGATAATTAAAATAAAATTTGAAAAAATAACTAACCCTATTCTATCTAATATTTTCATTGTTTTTTCCTCCCGTTATCTTTTGCAAAGGGTGCGTTCTATTTTTGCGCACCCTTTTTTGCTTTATTCTTCTGTTTTAACTTCTGTTACATCTTTTCCTTCTGTATTAACACCTTGTACATGTACATTTACTTCTACAACATTTAAACCTGTCATAGTTTCTACTGCTTTTTTTACTCTGTTTTGAATTTCAAATGCTACATCTGGAATTCTAACGCCATATTCTACAATAATGTTAACATCTATTTTGGTATCTTTTTCTCCTACTTCTACTTTAATTCCTTTTGCTAAGTTTTTCTTTCCGCTTAATACTTCGGTAATTCCACCTGCAAATCCTCCTGCCATTTCTGCAACGCCTGGTACTTCTGCTACAGCAACACCTGCAATTACAGCAACTACATCATCTGCTATTTTAATTTCGTTTGTATCGGTAGATAATGCAATTTCTCCGTTTTCTACTACTTCTTCTTTTACTTCTTTATTTTCTTCCATCACAAAAACCTCCTTATATTTTTCTTTTTGTGTGCTTTTTTTGATACTATAAGTATACCAATATCTTTTTGTTTTTACAACACTTTTTTGTAATTTTTTCTTTAAATTTATTTGCTATTTTTTTATTGATTATTTTATGTTATTATGATATAATTTTAAACGTAACTTAAAATGGTTTCTTTTTTTAACAAGGAGGATTGCAAATGCAGGAACGGACCTTGGAAAATTTAATATTGGAAGATGATGATTATATCTTTGGTGGCGACCTTACCATTAACGGCGATGTCAACATCAAAAACGGAAATTTGATTGTTTCCGGCAGAATTGATTTTGCAGATGAAGATGCTTCTATTTCCATTGAAGGCGGAGACATTGTTTGTGAAGATCTTGAAAGTAGGGCAGATATTCTCATACGCGATGGCGACATTTGTGTTAAGTTTTTGGATGCACAAAACATTGACTCTGATGGAAATGTTGAAGTAAATAGATATTCGCGTATATGGAATATCCATGCTTTAAACTATTTGGTTGCGGGGGACAATGACTCTTCAAGTATCACTACCATACAAGACTTCTATGTGCTTGGTAATAATGATTCTCGTACTGTTAAAGCGCGTGATGTTTTAATTGATGGTAATTGCCATCTTCATTGTTGCAGTATTACTGCTAAAGCATTTCATTGCAATGGCGAAATTATCAATTGTTCTTCTATGAATATTGGCTGAAATGCAGCAACCCCCACTATGTTATTACATAGTGGGGCTTTAACTGTTTCTATCTCTACAATTTTTTTGTTAAATTTATTTGTTACTATATTTTATGTTTTTTATTGATTATTTTATGTTATTATGATATAATTTTAAGCGTAATTTAAAATAGTTTCTTTTAAAAACAAGGAGGATTGCAAATGCAGAAACGGACCTTGGAAAAGTTAATATTGAAAGATGAGGATTATATCTTTAGTGGTAACCTTACTATTGATGGCAATGTCAATATCAAAAACGGAAATTTGATTGTTTCTGGCACACTTATTTTTTCAGGTGATAATGCTTCTATTTCCATTATAGGCGGAGACATTGTTTGTGAAAATCTTAGAAGTAGGGCGTATATTATCATAGGCGATGGCGACATTTGGGTTAAGTCTTTGCATGCGCAAGACATCGACTCTGATGGAAATGTTGAAGTAAATGGAGATTCCTCTGTATGTGATATCCATGCCTTAAACTATTTGGTTGCTGGAGATAATCACTCTTATGATATTACTACTATGCAGGATTTCTATGTGCTTGGCCGCAATAACTCTTTTAAGATTAAGGCACGTGATGTTTTGATTGGAAATAACAATTCATCCGTTGACATTCAAGCAGATTATATTCTCATTGAAGGAAATAATGATTCTACTGGCATTAAAGCACGCAATGTTTCTATTTCAGGAAATAATGATTCTTGGCAAATCGAAGCAGATTATGTTCGCATTGATGGTGATTGTTGTGACCTTAACGACCATAGTATTATTGCCAAAAAAAAGTTTGATTTCAATGGAAAAATTATCGATGGTCACGTGCATTTTGGATGAAATGTAACAAGCCCCACTATGTTATTACATAGTGGGGTGTTTCTTTTACTCTAATATTTCTCCTGCCATAATTGTATTTCCTCTTAGGAAGTCTCCTATTTGCATTCTTTTTGCATTTTCGCCTTGTATTTCTTCTACCTCTATAATTCCTTCTTTTGCTTTAATAAATAAGCCTTTCTTATCACTTGCAAATAAAATAACTCCTTCGGCTACATCTTGTAATTTATATAAATATTCTTCTAGTTCTGGAAATAAGGAAACTAGCTCTTGCTCTGTTTTTACTTTTACTTTCCATAGTTTTAATTTCTTTCCATTTAAGAAAGTATAGGCTCCCATAATAGGGTTTAAACCTCTTACTAAATTATGAATTTCTTCTGCTGTTTGTTCTTCCCAATTTATTTTCGCCATTTCTTTACTTAGCATTGGCGCTAAGCTAAAATTTTCTCCTTGTTTTGTTCTTGTAACAGTTCCTGCTTCTATTTGTTTTAAAGTTTCTACTAAAAGTTTTCCACCCATTTTAGAAAGTCTGTCCCAAAGCTCTCCTGTTGTTTCTTCCCTTCCTATTTCAGTTTCTTCTTTTAAAATAATATCTCCTGTATCCATACCAATATCCATATACATAGTAGTAACACCTGTTGTTTTATCACCATTTAACACAGCCCACTGAATTGGTGCTGCCCCTCTATATTTTGGAAGAAGCGATGCGTGCACATTGATACAGCCATATTTCGGAATATCTAAAATTTCTTTTGGTAAAATCTTTCCATAAGCAACTACGCAAATAACATCTGGATTTAATTCTTGTATTGTTTGTAAAAATTCTATATTGTTTTTGACTTTTTCTGGTTGATAAATAGGAATGTTTTGTTCTATGGCATATTCTTTTACCGGAGAAAATACCATTTTCATTCCTCTTCCTTTTGGTTTATCTTGATTAGTTACAACCCCAATTACATCATAATTTGCTTCTACTAAGCTTTTCAAAGACTCTTGTGCAAAATCTGGGGTACCCATAAACAAAACTCTAAGCATATTACACTCCTTTTTTATTAAACCCTGTCCCAAACTGTCCCATTTGTACCAATTGGGGACTGTCCCCAATTGTCCCAAATTGTCCCTAATTGTCATTTGGCTCTACATATTCTAACGTGCCTGGTATCATTTTTTCTACAAAAGTAATGCCATTTAAATGGTCTATTTCATGGCATAAAGCTTGTGCTAATAAATCTTTAGCATCAATTTTTATTTTTTTACCATTTTCATCTAAAGCTTCTACTTTCACTTCTTTTGGTCTTATTATTTTGGCATATTTATTAGGAAAACTTAAGCAACCTTCTTCTACTTCTTGTTCTCCTTTTTCTTTTAAAATAACTGGATTAACTAACTTCATTGGTCCTTTTTCATCATATAAATCTATAACAATTAACCTTTTTAAAATACCTACTTGCACAGCAGCTAATCCTACTCCATTATATTTATGCATAGTTTCTACCATATCGTCTAATAATTCTCTTATTTTATCATCTATGGTTTCTACTTCTCTTGACTTCTTTTTTAATATTTCGTCTCCTTCTTCTCTAATACTTCGAATTGCCACTTTTGTTTTCCTCCTTTTTTTCAATGTCTTATTAAGTACCATTAGGGACGTTTCCTTTTGGTAGATTTGTCCCTAATGGATATTCTTTTTATAATGATAATATGAAATTTATTAAGAATTTCTAGGCTCAATCACTTTCAATACGCTTTTTTCAAATTTTATATTATCATTATAATTATCAATTTACCAAAAGGGACAGATATACCAAAAGGAAACGTCCCCAATGGTACACCAAAGAGACACTAACTTACATCATATTTGATGGATTTATTTCTATGGTTTGTGAGATGCTTTTTTTACACTCGTTTTGCACTATTGCTTGGTGCAATAGTGTGTTGATTTGTTCATTGTAGATACATTTTATAATCATACGCCAGCGATATTTGTTTTTTATTTTGTCTATTGGTGCTGGCACTGGGCTATATAATAGAATGCCTATTTTTTCTGTTATGATTCGATTTTTTAAGTATTCATGTACTTTTTTTGCTTGTTTTATTACTTCTTGCTCTTTTTCTGAACTAAACCCAAGTACTATTATATCGCAAAAAGGTGGATATTTCAACTGTTTTCTGATTGGTATTTCACTTTCATAGAATTCTTTATAGTCTTGCTGTTTTGCTTGTTCAATGGCTAAACTATCTGGGTTATATGTTTGTATGAATACTTTTCCTTGTAGTTTTTCTCTCCCTGCCCTTCCTGCTACTTGTGTTAAGATTTGAAAAGTTCTTTCATTTGCACGGAAGTCTTCTATGTTTAAGCTACTGTCTGCTGCAATTACTCCTACTAAGGTTACTTTTGGAAAGTGATGGCCTTTTACGACCATTTGCGTTCCTATTAAGATGTCTATGTTTTCTTTTTTGAAACGATTTAATATTTCTTCATGCGAATTTTTTTTGCTTACTGTATCTACGTCCATGCGAATTGTAGTTGCATTTGGAAATAGTTTTTGTACTTCTTGTTCTAATTTTTGCGTACCGGTTCCAAAATAGCGAATGTTAGTGCTTTTACATGCTGGACACACGGTTACTTTTTTTTCTTCATAGCCACAATAGTGGCATTTTAATTTGTCTTGTTTTAAATGATAAGTCATGGTAATATTACAGTTCTTGCATTTTATGGTATAGCCACAGTCTCTACACATGACAAAGGTAGAATACCCTCTTCTGTTTAAAAATAAAATGGTTTGCTGTTTTTTTTCTAAATTTTCTTTGATAGCTTCTTGTAATTTTACACTTAACATAGAACGATTTCCATTTTGCAATTCTTCTCGCAGGTCAATTATTTCTACTGTTGGAAGGCTAGAGTTATTAGCTCTTTTCTTTAATTCTAATAGTTCTATTTCTCCTTTTTGGGCTTTATAGAAAGTTCCTATTTCTGGAGTTGCACTTCCTAATATAAGTGGACATGAATTTTCTTTGGCTAATATTTGTGCTACTTCTTTTGCATGATATTTTGGCGTCATTTCAGATTGATAAGAAGAATCATGTTCTTCGTCTATAATAATTACGCCAATGTTTTGAATTGGTGCAAATATGGCAGACCTAGCACCAATAACAATGTCTATTTTGCCAGATGCTATTTTTTGCCACGCATCATAACGCTCTCCAATAGATAATTTGCTATGTAGAACTGCTATTTTTTCTTTTCCGAACCTTGCCATGAAACGTTCTACCATTTGAGGTGTAAGTGAAATTTCTGGTACGAGCATTATGCTTGTCTTACCTTTACTTATTGCTTTTTCAATTGCTTGCATATAAATTTCTGTTTTTCCAGAACCTGTTACTCCAAATAACAAAAATTGGCTATTTTTTTGCTCCTCTATGGCTTGTTCGATTTTTTGGTAAGACTGTTCTTGTTCCTCATTTAATTTTAATTTTTCTGTTTTTTCTACTTCTTTATAAAGAAAAGGATTTCTTTCTACTTGCTTTTCTACTATTTCAATATATCCATTTTTTTCTAATGTTTTTATGATGGCTCTTGAGGTGTCGGTAAATATTTCTAAGTCGCCAGTAGTAATGGCATCGTTTTCCATTAAGAAACGTAAAATACGTATTTGCTTTTCTGATTTTATTTTTTCATTTTCTATTTCCCACTCTATTTCGTCTTGTTCTTTTTTTAAATATACAAAATTGTTGGTTTTTTCTTTGATTCTATTTTCTACTTTATTTGTTTTGGTTCCTGGCGGTAACATGAGTTTCATGCTATCTGACAAATTACAAAAGTATCTTTTGGCAATCCATTTTGCTAGCTTGATTCTTTTTTCATTTAAGAAGGGATTATCCGACCTACTTGCAATTTCTTTTGTTTCAAAAGGTGATATTTCTTTGAACCCTACTACAAACCCCTCTTCTAGAACTTTTCTTCTGCCGAAAGGAACAAATACACGATTACCAATTTGAATTTGTTTTTCCATATCTTTTGGTACTTGATAGTCAAAAGTTCTATCTAAGTCTTTTGCATTGGAATTTAAAATAATTTCTGCAATCATGTTTTCTCTCCTTTCTATTTTTTAAGAAATACTTGACTTTTTATAGTTAGTTTTCCATAATTTTTACTCTTTTTTATATAATAATTTTTCAAACAACAATTACTATATAAATTTTATTTGCTATAGTATATCAAAAATTCTATTGGAAAACAATAAAAAATAAGGAAGAAAATAGAAAACACCTAAAATCTTTACATCAGATTTAAGGTGTTTTCTACGAACTATTCATGCCAGTAGAGGACTAAATTTTTTCCTTTTAAATCAAACCGCCTGCGAATTTTAATTAGTTCATTGGTGGTAGTGATTTCCTGTTCCTCCCCATCCTCTTTGTAATACACTTTTTCGCCGGAATATACCATATTATAAGCTTCATCAAAGCTTATTGTAATTGCTTTTTCTGAAACTTTGGTATTTTCCTGCTGGATGGAGTAAATGATGCACTCCTGCATTCCTTCCTTGCTTAAGTTATGCAAATACTCAAGCCTTTCAGGATTGTGAACTACTTCCTTGTCATCAATTCTACTACTTAGCTGGCATTCTACTGCCTTTCCTTGAGTAAGCAACTTTACTGCTTGCTCATAGTTTAGTTCTTTTCTCTTCATTTGCTTTCCCTCCATTCGGTTAGGAATGTTATACGTTGCTACACTATTATTATAACGCATTTTCCATTTTATGTCAATTCTTGTATTATATTTTTCATTTTTTACTAAAAATATCTTTTTTATTATAATTTTTAATTAAAGCACAAGTTTATAATTTCAATCAAAAAAATTTTAAGGACACCTAAAATTTCGCCATATTGTTTCCTGCAAAAAATCCTCTTTTAAGAATAATTTTGTTATTATATAAAATGGAGCGAATCAGATGATTCGCTCCGCTTTGTGTGTTAGATGCTCTGCACATACTTTTTGTATTCGTGGCATCTTGCAGCACATTCATTTTTCAGGACTCCGTTCTCCCGGCAGCCTTTGCAACCTTCGGATGTATTTTTTTCCTTTTGAATGTTTTCCTTTTTAGGGCATACCAAACTTTGATTGAACATATTTTAGTTCCTCCTGAAATATAATATTGGTTTCGTCTTGACGAAATCTAATATTATTATATCATATTTTTTTATATTTTACAAGTTTTTTTCTTCTAACCACTTTTGATATGCTTCTATAATTTTTTTTGCTAAGACTTCAGGCTTGTCGTGAGTAGTATCTAATACAAAATCATAATTGGATAAGTCTTGTTTTTTAACTTGATATAGCTTCCAATATCTTTCATTTTCAAGCTCATATCTTTTTATTAAGTCTTGTTTTTGTTCTTCTATTGTGGCAAAATTTTCTGTTTGCTTTCTTTTTTCATCATTAAAAGCCCTTCTTGCCGCTTCATCTATATCTACAGTTAAATACACCTTAAATGACTCTGGCACAGCATACCAGCCAAGTCTAGCATCTATAATAAATTGATTGTGCGTTTTTGCATATTCAGATGCACTTTTTTCAATTTCTAAATCAATTTCTGGATGTTTTTCTACATATATATTAAAACTTGTTATATCCATATTGTGCTCTTTAGCAAGCTTTCTAAAGTACTCTCCATTTCTATAAATCGCATAATTTAATTTTTTTGCCAGAATTGTGGAAACTGCTCCTTTTCCACTTGCTAATTCTCCTGCTATTGATATAATTTCTCTTTTTTCCATATTTCCTCACTTTATATACAAGAAAAGAAAGCATACTTCTACTTTCTTCCTGTAATAATATTATTCTATTTTTCTATTTTTACTTTTCCTTCTGCTATTTCATTTGCTGCTATAGTAACTGGTGCTTCTTCATCTACATCTGTTAATTTTTCACTTCCATTTGCAATTTGTCTTGCTCTTTTTGCTGTTGCAATTACTAGACGGAATTTATTGTCTCCTGTTTCTTTTAATAATTCTGCTGTGGTTGGTTTTACCATCATAATTTTATTCCTCCTTCTATTCTTCTATTTCTTCATCTTTATCTAACCTACCTGCTACTGTTTCTGGTTGCACGGCAGATAAGATAATGTGCCCAGAATCCATAATTACTACTGCTCTTGTTCTTCTACCATAAGTGGCATCTACTGCATTTCCATTTTCTTTTGCTTCTTGCACAATTCTTTTTATAGGTGCTGATTCTGGACTTACAATAGATATGATACGATTTGCTGATACAAAATTTCCAAATCCTATATTTATTAGTTGCATAAAAACCTCCTATTCAATGTTTTGTATTTGCTCTCTAATATCTTCTAATTCTGTTTTAATGTTAATTACTAAATTGGTAATGTCTAAACTTCCTGATTTTGAACCAATGGTATTGGTTTCTCTGTTCATTTCTTGAAGTAAAAAGTCTATTTTCTTTCCTACTGGCTTTGTTTCTTCTAGCATATTTTTAAATTGCAAAATATGGCTTCTAAGTCTTGTTACCTCTTCTTCTACTGAGCACTTGTCTGCATATAGAACTACTTCCATTGCAAGTCTTGCTTCATCTACTACATCTGTTTTTAGAAGTTCTTTTATTCTCTGTTCTAATTTTACTACATATTCTTCTACAAGTCTAGTAGAATATTGAGAAATTTTTTCGACTTTTTCTTCTATTTTTTGAATTCTTTTTAGTAAATCTTCCTTAATTTTATTTCCTTCTTGCTCTCTCATATTGTTAAATTGAATAATTGCTTCTTGTAAACATTCTAATAATTCTTGTTTTATAATATCTTCTGCTTCTTCTGTTTCTTTTAAAGTTAGTACCTCTGGAAGTTTTGTAATTTCAGTTACGGGAATATTTAAACTTAAGTTGTTTTGCTCTGCAAGGGCTGTAAATTGTTTCATATATTCTTTTACTAATTCTTGATTTATAATAATTTCTTTTCCTTCTTCACTATAATTTTCAAAGGAAACAAATAAGTCTATTTTTCCTCTTGCAATATTACTGCTTACTTCTTTCTTGATATTTTCTTCCAAATAGCTTAAGGTTCTTGGTAATTTAATTGTGATGTCACTATATTTATGATTTACTGATTTCATTTCTATTTGATAAATACGATTATTTTTTTCTAACTTGGCTCTTCCAAAGCCTGTCATGCTTTTCATTTTTTATAATTATTCCTTTCCAATGCACGAAATTTTTTATAATTTGAAATTTTTACTATATTTTAAGATATTTTTTTGTTACTCATTTAGTAGTTTACGCTTTTCTCTTGCTCTTTTTTTTGCTTTTTTCGTCATTTTATAATCAATAATAATGCATTTTCCTACATAATATATAGCAAACAAAATAGAAATTGTATTAATTATCCACATAAATTTATCAGAATAATAATTTCTAATATAAATTGTAAGTAATGTGCATATTGAAAATACAAGTGCTTCTATGGTATGTATTGTAAGTTCGTTATTATCTTTTTTGTATGCCTTTTCCATTAAAACAATAGTAAAAATGATACTAATCATGCTAAATACTTGCAAGTCCTTATAAAAGGTTTCTGGCTTTATATTTGTAAAACCTAAGTTGATGAAGATAAAATATAATACAATACCAATAGCAATTATAATGTTTTGAAAGATTTTTTTATGAATTTTATTTTTCTTTTCTTCTGTTATAACAGACTGTGTTTTTATTTCTTTTTCTATTTTTTCTAGTTGCATTTCATTTAGTGGCGTTTCTTTTATTATTAAATCTTTCGTTTCTGTTTTCTTTTCCTCTTGTTCTTCTTGCTGTTTTTTAGTTTCTTTTTTGTGCTCTTCTTGTTGTTTATTTTCTTGTTCTTCTTGATTTTCTTTTTGTGTTTCTTCTTGTTGCTTATTTTCTTGTTCTTCTTGATTTTCTTTTTGTGTTTCTTCTTGTTGCTTATTTTCTTGTTCTCTTTGATTCTCTTCTTTTTTGCTTTTTTCTGCCCTTTGTTCTTCTTTGGTTTTCATTCTTTTTGCCTTTTTATTCTTTTTTTCTTCCTTTTCTTCTCTTGGCAATTTACGTTTCACCCTTTCTCTTTAACTTTTATCTCATACAACTTTTTTAACTTTCTAGCTCATATAAAATATTACTTACCATTGTAATTGGTGCTGTCTCACATCTTAAAATACGCTTTCCTAAGGTAACTATAATTGCTCCATTTTCTTTTAATAATGCTATTTCTTTACTATCTAAGCCACCTTCTGGACCAACAAGAATGCCAATTTTATAGTATTGATTTTTATTTAATTTTTGTATTGCTTGTTTTAGCGTTATTTGTTGTTCTTCTTCATACGCTACTAAAAAACAATCATATTCTTTTATTTTTTCTATTACTTGCTTTAAATTTATTTTATTTTCAATAGTTGGAATTTTATCTCTTTTACTTTGCTCTGCTGCTGATAAAGCAATTTTTTGCCATCTTTCTATTTTCTTTTTTGCTTCTTTTTCTTCTAATTTTACAACACATCTTGTCATTTCTACTGGAATAATTTTGCTAGCACCTATTTCAGTTGTTTTTTGAATAATAAGTTCCATTTTATCTGCTTTTGGTAAGCCTTGATATAAATCTACTTGCACATTAGATTCTGATGTTTCTTCTACTTTTTTTATAATATTGGTGATAACATTTTCTGTACTTATTTGTGTAATTTGCACAATATAATTTTCACCGGTTTGCTTATTTCCTACTTGAACGTTCTCTCCTATTTTCATACGTAGTACACTTGCAATATGTTTTACATCTTCGCCTACAATTGTTATTTTTTCGTTTTCTATTTGTTTTGTTTCTACAAAAAATTTTTGCATATTTATTTCCTTTATTTTTGTAAATTATATCGTTATTATATCATACTTCTAAATTTATGCAAATAAATTATTGCTTTTTTTACCTTTTTATCGTATAATGCCTTTGTAACAATGTATAATTATTCTTTCATTTAATTAAAGGAGGAAATATTATGATTCTGAATCTTTGTGAGACTCATGGAGTGGAGTATTCTATGTGCAGAATGGGTAAAAAACCTAATGAAGGCATTTTAGAAGATAATTTCTTCTTGGATTGGTTTTTAGGTTTTGTAGAAAGTTACGATGAAGTATTTGGAAAGCAGGTTTTGCCATCTGCTGAAAAATGGGTTTCTGAAAAAGATTATTCTTCTATTGGCAATTTTTTACGGCCTAGTGTAAATGAATCTGTTTTTAGCATTCCCTATCAAGAACTGTCGGACATACCAGTTGAAAGCTTAACCTTTTTACAACAAAAGGCACAGAAAATTGCTCCTGTTTTGGATGAACAGGCAGCTTTATACGAAGAATTTATGAATGCTTATAAACCGGAGGAATCTTCTTCTAATTCTTCATCTTCTTATTGGTTAGACCGTATTTCTCGGCGCTTTGACGATTTAGAAGAATAAAAAAGGAAAAAAGGAAAACTTAAGATTTATTTTTAAGTTTTCCTTTTTTTATTAATATTTCTTTATATTTTCTATTTTTTAAGGTCTGTCCCAAATGGCAATTTATTGCCAAAAAGGGGCGTCCCAAATGGCAATCTATCCAAATATTCCTTTTTTCTTAACTGGTGGCTGTTCGTTCATAGTTTTTGCAAGTTCTAGCAAAATATCTCTTTGCTCTTTTGTTAAACGTTTTGGTATTTGTACTTGCACTGTAAATACGTAGTCTCCTTGGTAACTTCCATTGATAGATTTAAAGCCTTTATTTCGAATGGTAAATTTGGTTCCAGTTTGTGTTCCTTCTGGAATTCTATATTTTTCTTTTGAACCATCTACCATTGGAATTTCCAAATCTGCACCTAAAGTTGCTTGTGTAAAGGTAATTGGAATGTCGCATAATACTTTATCGCCATCTCTTGTAAAAATGCTATGTCTTTTTACTCTAACAATAATGTATAAATCTCCCTTTGGTCCACCATTTTGTCCTGGTTCTCCTTCGTTTGGAATAGGAATAGGTTGATTGTCTTTTATTCCTGCTGGTATTTTTATTTTTACTTTTACTTGTTTACGAACAGTTCCTTTTCCGCTTACATTCTTCACAAATTTCTTTTATAACTTTTCCTGTTCCATGACAATTACTACAAGTTCTTTGTGTTTGCATTTGCCCTAAAATAGTAGTTTGAACTTGTGTTACAGTTCCTGTTCCATGACATATTTGGCATGTTTCTGGACTGGTTCCTGGTTTTGCACCACTTCCATGGCAATGTGAACAAGTTTCATTTCTTGTTAGTGATATTTCTTTATCACAGCCTAAATAAGATTCTTCAAAACTAATATCAATAGTTGCTTTTAGGTCTGCTCCTTTTGTTGGTCCTCTACGTGCACGAGAATTTCTTGAACCAAATCCTCCTCCAAAGATAGAAGAAAATATATCGCCTAAATCTGTAAAGTCTTCAAAACCAGATGTTGTATAAGAATAATATCCACCTTGGCCCCCAAATGGTCCACCTGCTCCGCCTCCGAAACCTTGTGGGCCATCTGGTCCAAATTGGTCATACATTCTTCTTTTTTGACTATCTGATAATGTTTCATAAGCTTCATTTACTTCTTTAAATTTGGCTTCCGCTTCTGCTTTATTATCTGGATTAGCATCTGGGTGATATTTTTTTGCTAATTTTCGATAGGCTTTTTTTAATTCTTCGTCAGTTGCGTTTTTACTTACTCCTAATACTTCATAATAATCTCTTTTGCCTGCCATTTTGTCCTCCTACTTAAAATGTCTTTCCTCTTATTTATTTTCTGTATCGTTATTATTGTCGTCTTCTACTTTATAATCTGCATTATAAACATTACCATTTTCGTCTACATTTGGTCCTTGTGCATTTTCAACACCATTTGCACCTGCTTGCGCTTGAGCTTGAGCTTGCGCTTGGCTATATAGTTTTTCAGAAATAGCATAGAAAGCTGTTGTTAGTTTTTCTGTTGCTTGTTTAATTGCTTCTGTATCTATACCTTCTAGGGCTTTCTTTACATTTGCAATTTCTTCTTCTACTTTTGCTTTTTCTTCTCCACTTACTTTGTCTCCTAATTCAGTTAATGTTTTTTCTGAGTTATAAACTAAGCTTTCTGCATTATTTCTTGCTTCAATGTCGTCTTTCTTTTTCTTATCTTCTTCAGCATGTGCTTCTGCATCTTTTACTGCTTTTTCAATGTCTTCATCTGTTAAGTTAGTAGAAGCTGTAATTGATACATTTTGTTCATTTCCGGTTGCCATGTCTTTTGCAGATACGTGTACAATACCATTTGCATCAATATCAAAGGTTACTTCAATTTGTGGTACTCCTCGAGGTGCTGCTGGAATTCCAGTTAATTGGAATCTTCCTAATGTTTTATTATAGGCAGCCATTTCACGTTCTCCTTGAAGAACATGTACTTCAACAGAAGTTTGACCATCTGCTGCTGTTGAGAAGATTTGTGATTTTTTAGTTGGAATTGTTGTATTTCTTTCAATTAATTTTGTAAATACTCCACCATAAGTTTCAATACCTAAAGATAGAGGTGTTACGTCTAATAATACTAAGTCTTTTACATCTCCAGAAAGTACACCACCTTGAATTGCTGCACCAATAGCAACACATTCATCTGGGTTTATTCCTTTATCTGGTTCTTTTCCTGTAATTTTCTTAACCATTTCTTGTACGCATGGAACTCTTGTAGAACCACCTACTAATAAGACTTTATGAATGTCGCTTGCTGTAATTTTTGCATCTTTCATAGCTTGTTCTACTGGAACTCTTGTTGCATCTACTAAGTCTGAAATTAGTTCTTCAAATTTTGCTCTTGATAGAGTAATATCTAAATGTTTTGGTCCTGTAGCGTCTGCTGTAATAAATGGTAAGTTAATTTGTGTTTGTTGCATTCCAGAAAGCTCTATTTTTGCTTTTTCTGCTGCTTCTTTTAGACGTTGCATTGCCATTTTATCTGTTGATAAATCAATACCATTTGATTTTTTAAATTCTGAAATTAGGTAATCTATAATTCTTTGGTCGAAGTCGTCTCCTCCTAGGTGTGTGTTACCATTTGTTGCTAATACTTCAAATACACCATCTCCAATATCTAGAATAGAAACATCGAATGTTCCTCCACCTAAGTCATAAATCATAATTTTTTGGTCTTGGTCTTCTTTATCCATACCAAATGCTAACGCTGCTGCTGTTGGTTCGTTGATAATTCTTAATACTTCTAGTCCTGCGATTTTTCCAGCATCTTTTGTTGCTTGTCTTTGGCTATCTGAGAAGTAAGCTGGTACTGTAATAACAGCTTGTGTTACTTTTTGTCCTAAATAATTTTCTGCATCTGCTTTTAATTTTTGTAAAATCATAGCAGATATTTCTTGTGGAGAGAAAGAATCTCCATCAATATTTACTTTTTCATTTGTTCCCATTTTTCTTTTAATAGAAATAATAGTGTGGTCTGGGTTTGTTACAGCTTGACGTTTTGCAATTTGTCCTACTAATCTTTCTCCATTGTTTGAGAAAGCAACAACAGATGGTGTTGTTCTATTTCCTTCTGCGTTTGGAATAACTACTGGTTCTCCACCTTCCATAACAGATACACAACTATTTGTTGTTCCTAAATCGATTCCTATAATTTTTCCCATAATAATTTTACTTCCTTTCTTTGCACAGGAGGGACGCCCCTTTTCGTTCCATTTTGGCACACAGGGGACACCCCTTTACCTTTGTGCTTTTTTATATATTTTTTAAAATTAATAACTTTTTAAAATTTATCAAAAGCAAGTATTGCTAGGCAAATTCAACTTAATAACCGGAGGCATACATATTGTACGTCGAGGATTATTAAGTTTGAATTTAACAACGCAAGACGCAGCTTTTCATAAATTTAGTTTGCTACAACTACCATAGAATGGCGTATAACCTTACTTCCTATTTTGTAACCTTTTCTATATTCTTCTTTGATTACTTTTTCTCCTAAAGTTTCATCTACTACAGAGCTTACGGCTTCGTGTAATTCAGGGTCAAAAGCTTGACCAACTGCTTGTATTTCTTCTACTCCGTTACTGGTTAATACATCCTTAAATTGTTTTAGTACTAACTCTACCCCTTGCTTGTAACTTTCATCTTCTGTTTTTGTTTCTACTGCTTTTTCTAAGTTGTCTATAACTGGTAGTAAAGAAGAAAAGATGTCTGAAATTAATGAATTATATAACCCTTCTCTTTCTTTTGCACTTCTTTTTTTGAAGTTATCAAATTCCGCCATTAAACGTTTTAGTCTGTCTTCTTGTTCTTCTAACTGTTCTTTTTGCAAAAGAATAGTGTCTTTTAATTTGATTTCTTCTGCTTTTTCTTTACTTTCTTCCTCTTCTTGTTCTATTTCTTCTTGTTGTATTTCTTGCTTTTCTACTTCTTGTTTTTCTACTTCTTGCTTTTTTTCTTCTGTTTGATTTTTCTCTTCTTGATTTTGCTCTTTTTCTGCCATTTTATTCTCCTTTCTTGCTTTCGTTTATTTTCTTGCTAATATATTTCATAACTGAAATAACTTTAGAATAATTCATTCTTTTTGGACCAATAATTCCAATTGTGCCTAAATCTTTATCTCCTACGGAATGTTTAAATGTAACAACACTAAAGTCTTTTAATTCTTCTTTATCGTTTTCGTCGCCTATATAAACATTGATGTCTTTTGCCATGCCAGAATCTAAAATGTCTAACATAAGTTCTTTTTCATCTAAAACATTAACAAAGTTTTTAGCAATTTCCAAACTTTTGAATTCTGGTAAATCGAAGGATTTATTAGCACCTTCTAAATAAATGGTACCTGCTTCTTCTACAATACGATTGATTTGTTCAATAATTGGCTTAATGACATCTACACTATAGGTAATTTCTGATAAAATGTATTCTTCCATTGGTTTATCGATTTTTGACAATGGCTTTCCTTTTAATTTCGCATTAAACAAATTGTTTAACGTTTCTACTTGATTTTGTGTAATGTCTTCATCATATTTTATAATGGTTTCTTTTACTAACCCACTATCCGTAACAATAACAACCATTAACATACGGCTGCCAAGTAATACAAATTTGATTTCTTCAATGATTTGTTTTTCTGGTTTTGGACCAATTGCAACTGTTGTATAGTGGGTAATTTCAGATAAAGTTGTAGTTGCAATTTTTGCTAAGTCTTCAATTTCATTGACTTTTGCATCTAATTTGGTTTGGATGTATTTCATTTCTTCTATTGAAATATCATCATCTTTAATTAGTTCATCTACATAGAAACGATAGCCCTTTTCTGATGGGATACGACCAGATGAGGTGTGTGTTTTATCTAAGTATCCACTTTTTTCTAGTTCGGCAAGTTCATTTCTAACTGTTGCACTACTATAATTTAAATTATACTTTTCTACTAAAGCTGATGAACTAACTGGCTCTGCACTTCCAACGTATTCATCGATAACAGCCTGCAATATTTTCTTTTTTCTATCGTCCAATTTATCACCTCTTAAATTAGCACTTTGTACTTTAGAGTGCTAACTTGTTATATATTATACCCATTTTTAGCACTTGTCAATACAGTTTGCTAATTTTTTTGTGAATTTTTTGTGATTACCTATCAAAATGTGCTTAAAACTCCAACAAAAGAGAGTGCTTATATAAAAAGCACTCTTTTTTGTTTTATGAGATTACTAAATCTTTCGGTATTTTCCAGTCTTTAATTTGATACTTATTACAAAACCAACATTTCCTAATGATAAAGAAATCCCCGTCCACATATTTTATATAATGAGACGTTAAATATTTCATTATATATTTTTTTTGTTCTTTTGTAATAGGTATGCCATCTACTTTAGTTCTAATTTTGTATCTTTTTGAAGAAAAATATTTTTTATTCATTTGTCTTTGTTGTTGCCTCAATATAGAGGATAATATCGCAGTTTCTGCTGCTATTACAAAGCTATCAAACTTTTTATCCTCTTCTCTCATTTGCCGAAATTTACTTTCTTCATATACTTTTTCACTCATACTATTTTTCCTTTCTTATAATTATAATAAAGAATATTAATTAGCTACATATATTATTTTATACTATTTACATAAGATTGTCAAGTAATGTTATTTTTGCAAAAAAATGGCACCTCATTATGAGATGCCTCTTGTAAAATTCATTTGTATTATACTTTCGTAAGCAATTGTTATTCCTCCGTTAAGGTTACTAAATTTTTATGTTTTTATGATATGATTTTTACATAAAATGCATATTTGGGTTAACAAATTTTGTATAACTTAAAGTCTAAATAATCACTGCTAATTAATTTGAAATTGATGCCTTCTATATTTCCTTCTATAGCATCTTTGTGGGAACTTCCATGTAAATGCCCATAGTAACAAATTTTAATATGATATTGTTTTAATATGTCTAAAAATTTTGAGTCATAAGTATATTCATTCTTCTTGCAAGAATTTGATAGTGGTGGATAGTGCATAATAGCAATGATTTCTTTGTCTTTTCCATATTGTTCTATGGCACTTTTAATAGATAGTTCTAAACGAGCAACTTCTCTTGCAATCATTTTTTTACTATTTTCTGAGTCAAGCAGTGCCCACCCTCTTGTTCCTACAAAAATTTTATTTTCTATTTCAAAACTATTGTTAAATAAAAAATCCACATTTTGAATTTTATTTTCTTCTAAAAAGCGTTTCATAGCGGTAACTGTTGTCCACCAATAGTCGTGGTTTCCCTTTAATAAGATTTTTCTTCCTGGTAAAGTATTTAAAAATTCAAAATCTTTTTTTGCTTCTTCTAAATAGGTAGCCCACGAAAAATCACCAGCAAGAATAATGGTATCTTCCTTTCTTACTTTTTTTAACCAATCTTCTTTTATTTTTTTAGTATGTCCTTCCCAGTTTGGTCCAAAGATATCCATTGGCTTATCTTCTGAAAAAGACAAATGTAAATCTCCTATAATATAGATTGACATATTTGTTCTCCGTTTTTCATAAAAAGTATATATTTTTTAATTTTCATTTATTTTTAAATTTGGTATGGCATTTAGTTCTAAGTTGGAAGTAATGCCATTTATAAAGTTATAGTAACCTGCTGAAGCAATCATAGCAGCATTGTCTGTGCATAATATTGGTTCTGGATAGTAGATTTTCATTTTGTGTGTTTGTTCTAATTCTAAAAATCTACTTCTAATATAACTATTTGCAGATACTCCTCCTGCTAATGCAATGGTGTTTACTTTAAGGCTTTCTGCTGCTTTTAGTGCGTTATTTACAATTACATCCGTTACTGCTTTTTCAAAGCTTGCTGCTAAGTCTGCTTTGTTTATGTCTGGTGTTTTATGATGTAAATTGATTACCGCTGTTTTTATTCCGCTAAAACTAAAGTCTAGGTTTTCAAAATAGGTTTGTGGGAGTTTTATATTTGGTGTTCCTTCTTTTGCAAGTTTATCTATTTTTGGACCACCAGGATAGCCTAAGTCTATTACTCTTGCTACTTTATCGAATGCTTCTCCAATAGCATCATCTCTTGTTTTTCCTAATATTTCAAATTCTTTATAGTCTTTTATATGTACTAAATGGGTGTGTCCGCCTGAAATAATTAAGCACAAAAATGGTGGTTTTAAGTCTTTATGAGTAATATAATTGGCTGCAATATGTCCTTCAATGTGGTTTGTTGCAACAAGTGGAATATTGCTTGCATAGCTTAGGGCTTTTGCATAAGATACACCAACTAAAAGTGCTCCTACTAAACCAGGTCCATAGGTACAGCTAATTGCATCCATTTGCTCTAATTTCATATTGGCTTCTTCTAATGCTTTTTTTGTTACATTAGAAATGGCTTCCACGTGGTTACGTGAAGCTATTTCTGGTACTACTCCTCCAAATTTTTCATGAATTGGAACTTGCGAACTGATTACGTTTGATAAAACTTCTCTTCCATTCTTTACTACAGCTACAGATGTTTCGTCACAACTTGATTCAATCCCTAATATGTATATATCCTTCATTTCTTTTTCCTTTTCTTTTTAATTACCTCTATTCTTTATTTTTTATTTTAGAGTTTAGATTTTCTTAGCATTTTTTTACTTAGGAAATCTTAATTTCGGTTTTTACATCATAAAACACGAAATAGTGCAGCAACTGCTTTTATAATTCCTTGATATACTAAATCGATGATTGGTGAAATAATGGTTCCTGCAAGCCCTGTAATCCATAATACTACAAAAACAATATAAAATATTTGTGAATAACGAGCAAACCATTCTTTTGCATTATATGGTAAGAAATGATTTAATATTTTAGAACCATCTAATGGTGGAAGTGGTATTAAATTGAAAACTCCTAGTCCTACATTGATAATAATCGTTATTTGGATTAAACTTAGAATAATGCTTCCTACTTGTGTCATTCCAAATAATGGTGCAAACTTTGCGATAGCAAAAAGTAAAATAGAAAATACAATTGCTAAAAGTAAGTTCATAGCTGGACCTGCAATAGAAACAATTGCTTCTCCTGCTGTCATACTAATATTACGTTTAAAGTTTCTAGGCTCTATTTCAACTGGTTTTCCCCAACCAAACCCTGCAAATACTAACATAATAGAACCAATTGGATCTAAATGAGCAAGTGGGTTTAGGCTTAATCTTCCTTGTCTTCTTGGAGTATCGTCTCCTAATCTATCTGCTGCAAAGGCATGTGCATATTCATGAAAGGTTATAGCAATTAAAACGGCAGGTAATGTTAATACTAAATTAAGTAATGCATTCGTATCATTTAAATATCTTCCTAATGACATAATTACTAAAATTGCCATTATTATATATAATGTTCTTCTATCCATTCCAAATTGAAACATATTTTATCCTCTTTTCTGATTTAGTGGTTTTATTGAGCAAACACACAAATTTGTTGTAATTTGCTTGGTTAATTTTTTAACTTTCAAAGAATGCTAATTTAATGCTACGCCATTAAACTTATTAAACTTTTTTAAGATTTATTAGATAATTTAAGTTCTGCATTATCTAATTTATTATTTTTATTAAATAGCAGATTTTCAAAAAACATTATTAAATATTTGTTATCTTCTTCAATTCCTTTTGAAATGTTGCTATAATTTG
>CANQXD010000032.1 GCA_947627755.1 uncultured Clostridia bacterium
CTGTACCAAAAATTAATTCAAAAATTTTTTTTATTTTTTTCAAAAAAACTATTGACATTTAATAGTTGGTCTATTTTTAAGAAATAAAAACTATATTTGTAATTTTAAGCTGTTCTTTTCCACATATAGCAAGTTATATATGGTTGCTCTATATTAAATGCTGTACCTGAACCTGTTTTTCCTATTGTTCCATCTGTAGTAGCTGAACCTGTACTTCCACTTGCTGAACCTGTTGTATATGATGATGTTGATATTGAATGCGAATGTCCTAAACCTCCTCCTGTAGAACTTGTATTTTTATCTACAGTTGAATCTGTACGAAAAGGAGTACCAGAACTAGAACTAGCTTGTTGAGTATATCCTCCATATTTTGAAGTTATTAGAGAATGGTAATGTGAAGGAATTTCATCAACAGTCAATCTATGAGAATCAGTACTTGATGTAGCATGATAATAGCTATGTGTATGTGAACCTAATCCGTGAGAGTGAGAGCTTCCACTAAATGTATGTGTGTGACTTGGCATATTTGTTTCTTTCAATGAAATTTCTTTATTTCCACCTTCAAGTTCAGCTGTCTTCTTGGTCGTATCTTCATTGCTTACACCTACTGGTACTCTGCCTGAGCCCCATTCTATCCATGTTCCACCAATATAATTGCTTGGATTAGTCCCTGTAGTATTAAATATAATTGAGCCAACAGGGTTCATTGTTAATAAAATTTGTCTAATACTTTCTTCTGTTATTTCTCCATCTTTGCCGTCTTTACCATCTTTTCCTTTTAAGTTTTTAAAATTGAAGGCAAAATTTTTAGATGTATTTTCTCCTGTTACTTCAACTGTTACAGAAGGTTCTTCGCCTTCTTCTTTTAAGTTAGCTGTAACATTTCCAAAACCAGCTGATAAACCATCTACACCATCTTCTCCCTTTTCTCCTTTAAACTCTCCTCTTACATATTTTTCTTGATAAGTTTCTCCATCCTCAAAAGTTATACTGTTTGCATCTACCTTGCTTACTAATTCTTTCTTTTCGGCTTCATTTAAATCTTGATATGTAAACTTATCTCCCTTTTCACCTTTAAATTCACCGTTTTCGTATTTTTCCTGATAAGTTTGCCCATCCTCAAAGGTTATATTTTTTGCATCTATTCTACTTACTAAATCTTCTTTTTCTTTATCATTTAAATCTTGGTATGTAAATTTATCTCCTTTATCGCCTTTAAATTCATTATTTTCATATTTTTGCTGATAAGTTTCACCATCTTTAAATGTTATATCTTCTGCATTTATTTTACTTACTAAATCTTGTTTTTCACTTTCTGTTAAGTCTTGATATGTAAGACTATCTCCTTTATCTCCTTTTAGTTCACCATTTTCATATTTATATTGATAAGTCTCTCCATCATCAAAAGTTATGCTATTTGCATCTATTTTACTTACTAATTCTTCTTTTTCATCTTCACTTAGCTCTTGATATGTGAATTTATCTCCTTTATCCCCTTTAGGTAACACTAGATTTAATATTTGATTAGGAGTATCACCTATTATTTCTGCTAAAGCTTCTTCACCTTTTGTTACCTCTCCTATTTGAAGTATGTTAGGTTCTCCATTAAAATCTCCATTATCTACTTTTTCCTTCAAATTAGTTATATATTCTTCCCTTAAATTTTCAGCTTCTTTTCTTAAATTTTCGTTAGTTTGTCTTTCTATTTCTTTTTCTTTTCTAATTTCTTCATTTTCCTGCCTTGTTTCTTCGTTGCTTTGTCTACCTGCTTCTTGTTCATATACATATTTATCTATTTTATCCCAATTTTCGTTAAGTGATTTTGTTACATCAAATAATTCTGTATTAGTTTCTGGATTATCATGCTTAAATAATTTTATATTAGTTGTTTCACTCATTTTGCACCCCCCCTCACAATTATCTTTTTTTTCTTTTATATTTTTTTGCTTATCTATTGCATTGTTGTATTGTTGTACTTCTAGAAGAGTTAGTGTTTCATATAATTCTTTTAATGTAGGTTTCATCATTACTGCTGGTATTTCAGAATTGTTTATTAGCTCTACTATTTTTTCTCTAAATTCTTTCTCTTTTATAATCAGCTCTTCCATAAAAAACTCCTATCTCTATAATACTTATTCAATAATAGTCCACTGCTTAGATAAATTTTCTTGTGTTAATGGGCTAAATGCTAATGGATCGTCAATTTGTTGTCCAAATAAACATTCTCCAAGTTCACTTACATTATCAAAATGTGAAACCACTAATAAAATTCTTCCTTCATCTGGCTTTAATTTATTTCCTATTTTTATTTCTTTTCCATTTTTATCTACCATAAAAACCTCCTTTTAATACATTGCTATCCAGTCTACCCCAGTTTCAGTAGTATTTTTTCTTGTTAAATAAATTGTAGCACCTGTTGAAGATACTCCTGATACCCCGTACACCTACAACCTCTGTTCCAGGTTCTGCTGTTCTTGGTGAAGCAATTATACTAGGTATTCCACTAAAATCAGAAAAATATATAGCTTTTCCGAGTTGGTGTATTAGCTGCTGAGGGAACTATAAGTTCACGTCCATGTTCTATTTCTGGAACTTTACCTTTGCTATTATAAAGAGCAGGAGATGATATTGATGAGCCTGTTATAATAGTTTCAAAGTTAGAATTATATATAGTTAAACCGTCTTTATTAAGATTTACCTTTTTATCATCATAATCTAATATTGTAAGTTGACCTGAGTTATTTATTGTTAATCCACTATAACTTGTTCCTTCTACAATACCACATATAACATTTTCTGTAGTGACAATTTTAGTATTAATTCCAGATACTCCTAAACTTGCGCAAACTCTTCCATTTTGCAATATAGATATACAATCTTTAGGACTTTTTGAATTTATTATTACTGTACCTGCAATATTTTTTGTATTTGTAGCTGTTCCAGATATTATGTTTTTTATTCTTACATAATCTGCTGAACTTATACTACCATCACTATTCGCATCAAATATATTTATTAGTTCTGAAGAAGCCTCCATGCTTCCTATAATAATATTTTTAACTACTCTTAAATCATAGTCGTCATATTTGTAGATGCCGTTTAAATTTCCAGTAAATTCAGAAGAACTTAAAGTAAATCCTCCTATTGTTCCACTAGTAGCAGTTATTTTTCCATCTTTGTCTAACTTAAAATTATTGCTTTCTATAAGCACTCTATTTCCTTTAAGTAAAATCTCATCTGCTGACTGACTTATAATAGAACATATTTCATCTTCTCCTACTTTCTTACTCACTTCTGCATTTATACTTTCTGCTGTTTGTGTTATTTTAGAATTTAATTCTTCTTTAGTTCCATCTACTTTTTCATCAACTTTACTAACTGTATCTTGAATACTATCTATTGTTTGTTCATGTTGAGTTAGTTTTTCTGAGGTTTCTGTTTGTTCTTGTACTATTTGGGTTATTTTTAAATTTTGTTGATCTATTTCTGAATATATTTTTCTATTGATTGCTTTTTGTGATTGTCTTTTTATTGTAGTTTCTTCTCGTTGTTTTATATTTATCTTACTTTTTATTTCGGAAATAAATCTACCATTTAATGTCATTTCACCTTGATATACTATAGGTTTATCATCAATTAGGATTATATCTCCCATATCCCAAGCTGGATTAATTATTGATGTTCCTTCAAAACTATTTATTGTTAAATTTTTAATATTGTTGTATATTTTTTCTATTTGGTCTTCATCTACAATAAACATATTATCTTGGCTTATCCATAAAGTATTTCTTTCGTCGTTTCCGAACTTATAGTCTCTTACCCCATCTTCATAAGAAATTTTTGATATTTTATATTCTTCACCGAATTTGTAATTTTTAAATAGTTTTAAAGGCATTGAAGCTATATCTTCGCCTATTGTTCTAATATAAATTTTTCCGTCTCTACCTGCACAGCAGAATCCACCTGCACTTTCTGCAATCATACTCATATATTCTCTTGCTGTTACAACATTATCATAAACAGCAATTTGCTTGTCAGAATTTAAAAAAGAACTAGACCCGTAATTCTAATCCTTTTTTTGCACATATATCTAATGCTAATTTTTCAAGTGTTACAGATTTATTTTGGTTTATAATTTCACTTGCATCATAATAACCTTTATCTGTATCTAACTTTATTATATTATCTAATGCTTTAATGTTAATTACATTATCATCTTCATCATTATAGTCATCTACGTTGTAAATTCCCATAGGTATCATTTCAAAGGAACTATCATCTTTAGATAAGCTTTTAACTTTAATTCCATTTAAGTCTCCTACAGTCATAGCATTAACTTCTTTGACAGTTAATGCATTATTAATAAGTATTCCATAATCTATTTTTATAATTTTAGGTATTTTAATATTTGCCTTTTTATGTATTTGTATATTTATATATTGGCTTGGCGTAGCACCTAATTTTAGTTCCTCATCAAATAATATATTGCCTAATTTAAAATCAGTAATATAATTAGGATTTATGAGAACTCCATCAAAATATACATTCATTACTGCTTGCACATTTTTTAGTATATTTTCATTCCACTTTGAGCTTACTTCTTTATACATTATTTGCCTCCTTAACAGCCTTTTTTTGTGCCTCAGTTAATTCCTTTTGCATCATATTAAAAGACACTTTCCATCTTGATTTTGAAGTATCTTCATCTTCTCCTGTTGAAATCATTTCAGTTTTTCTTTTACTAACTCTAAACTTGGCATTTTCCAGCATTCCGTCCTGGAATAGAAGGGCATTTGATTGTTACTATCATAGGGTTTTGATATGTAGCTTGGCACAATTCTTGTGCTTCTTCTTCGCTTAATAAATCCCAGCTCATATTACATTTTAATAAGCCAACTGCAATAGGATTGTCTATTAAAGAGCCATCTACTATTGAAGAATAGCTATCTTTGTCTGTATCTTCTATATCATCACTATATGTAGATGGCGATTTCATTAATTTACCATTTAATTTCCAAAGCATGATTTTATCCTCCTATTAAAGCTTCAATATTTTTTCCTGTTCTTCTCGTTTTATCCCTTAAGTCTTCTATTAGTATTTGTCCTAATTTCTCTTTTCCTAAAATTACTGTTATATTAAGAGGTTGTCCATTGTTGTCGCCATAAAATTCTGTGTCTTCTATTGCTCTTCTCATTGTGTCATATATAATACTTTGTGGTGCTGTAGAATTTGTATCTAATTCATTTTTGCTTATCGATAATGGTTTAATATCTGGAGTATTTATCGTATAGGACATTGTAGATGTTAAATTTTCCAATTCTTTTGTTACTTTACCAATATTGTTTCGTATACCAGTAGCCATTAAATCAATCATATCTGGCATATATGTATGGAAATTAGATAAAGGACCTTCCTCTGGCTCTGAAAATCCTAATAAGCTTTTTATCTTACTTGCGACAGAACTAACTGCACTCGTAACTCTACTTATGTTGTTCCTTATACCAGATGCCATATTACTAATTAAATCTTTTCCCCATGTTACTGCATTTTTACCTAAATTAGAAAAAATACTTTTAGCACTATTTCCCCAATTGGTTATATAAGATTTTGCTGTGTTCAATCCAGATTGTACTTTAGTTGCCATCGTATTCCAGGTTTGTTGCCAGCTTGTTTTTATATTATTTCCCCAATTAGTTATTGTTGTTTTTGCATTGTTAAGACTAGTTGAAATATTGCTCTTAGTTGTGTTCAATTTATTTAATACAGTATTTGATATGTTGTTCCAACAATCTGACATTTTGTTTTTTGCATTGTTAACCCATGTTCCTATTGTTTCTTTGGCATTATTTAGCCCATTTGAAATGTTAGTTTTTACATTTGTTATTTTTTCTTTTATATTATTAGAAATATTAGTCCAACCTTCTTGTATTTTTGTTTTTGTGTTTTCTATCCAGCCTTTTACTGTTTCTGTTGTATTCTCTGCCCAATTTTTTATATTTGTTTTTATTTCTGTGAATTTTTCTCCTACTTTTGAAACTAAATTTATGAAAATTGAACTTACTGAATTCCAAATTCCAGAAAGACCATTTTTTAATCCTTCAATTATGTAGCCTCCCATTTCAGCCATTACAGTTGATGGCGAATGTATTCCAAACGCATTCTTAAAACCTTCAATAAAAGGTTTAAATATATTGTCGTATATCCATTGACCTATTCCTACTATAGCATCCTTTATTCCTTTTAATACTCCTGCTACAACATCTCCACCGCATTCTTCAATTTTTTCTTGAAAATATTGTCCTATATTGTCAAATGCTTGATTAATATATTCACCTATTATCATGCCTAAATTGACAAAACTTGCACATGCACTTCCTAATGCTTCAAACATACTACTTACGACACCCGACCAGTCTATGTTTGTAAAAAAATCAATTAATCCATCAATAATAGCACTCCAATCAAAGTTTTGAAAAAAACTTGTTATTGAATTAAATATGCCTTTTATTCCTTCACTTAGAGTTTTACCTGCTTTTGCCCAATCAATATTTTTAAAAAAACTATTTATACTTGAACCTATAGAAGTTCCAAAGTTTTTCCAATTAAATGTTGTTACAAAACCATAACCTATATTAATAATTGAATTTATACCGTCAGCAAAAGTCTTTCCTAATAAATTCCAATCAATAGTTCTGATTTTTGAATTTAGCAAATTTGCTATTGAAATTCCTATGTTTTTAAAATTTGTTGTAGTTAATAAAGTATCTGCAAATATAAGAGCTGTATTTATTCCTTCTCCAATAGTACTACCTAATAAATTCCAATCTAATCCATTAACAAATCCATTTATAAATTTTCCTATATTAATTGCAATATTTTTAGCAGTATTTTGTATTTTGCCCCAATCAATTTTTTCTAATGCCTTATTTATTTTTTCTCCTACCAATCTTCCTACTTCATCCCATTTTCCGTTTTTTATTGCATTTAATATACTATTGGGCATATTTTCTACTTTTGATAAATCCATATTTGGACTTACAGATCCATCTCCACTGCCTCCGTTTTTTTCAGAAATATTATTGATTTCATTATGTACTCCTGCTAAAGACTTACTAGTTTCTTTTGCACCTTTAGATGCACTTTTCATTGATGAAGCTGTTGCTTTTGCAAATATATTTATTCCGCTAAAAGCATATACTACGCTTTGTATAGCTTTCATTAGCTGATATACTAAATTAATTACATATTCTATAACTGGCGCGAATACTGAGCCCATAGCATATTTCATATATTCAATATTAGCACTTAATTGTTGTGCTCCTGCGTTCTGGCTTGACAACCAGCTTTGTGCCGATTGACTTAAAATACTATATATGCCTCGTATTGAAAAAAGAGCTGTTGCATATTTTAAAATATGACCTAAACCGCTCTTAATGTTTGTTCCCATCTTCTTTATATTATTTGTTATGTTCTGTGTAATTTTAGGCATTTGACTAAAACTATTTTTTAAATTTCCAATACTTCCTCTTGCTTGCTCTAACTTTCCTTTAAATCCACTAAAAAAACTAGTCAATCTATTTTGACTAGTTGCTGTTTGGCTTGTTTCTTGTGCTAGTTGAGACATTTTTGATTTAGAAATTTCAAGTAATGAATTATATTTCATTATTTCATTATTTAATTTATCACTTTGTTTTACTAAAGACATATATTCTGCATTATTATCTAATCTATTGTATGTTTCTTTATTTATTCTTTTTGTTCCTGCATCTGGCATTTCTTTTACAACTGATTGATTTGTTTCGTCTCTTATTTTATCTAATGCAGTGTTTGTTATATCTAGTTTTAATTGTCGGGCAGTTATTTTCTTTTGTAAACTGTCTATCTCTTTCTCAAGTTGTGTTACTTGCTGTTTAGCTTCTTTATTATTTACTTTTATTGCAATTTCATTGTTTTGAGTGCTTTTTTTCAAGTCTTGTATTTTCTTCTTTGCAAATTGAACTGCTTGATGTAGTTTTTGCCTAAATGTGTCTGTATTTATATTCTTAAAAGCTTCTTGCGCTTGCTCTACTGTTTTTTTGATTACAGGTACTAGTTTAGGAATGTCTTTTAATGCTTCTTCTATTCTAGCAGTAACCAATATTTCGATTTCTTCAACAGTTATAAAAATCCCTCCTCTCCATAAAAATAGCACCAGTTTTTTTTACTGATGCTTAATATATTTAATCAACATTTAGTATATATTTTATTTTTTGTTGTTTTCCATTTCCATCATATTTGCTAATACCCATTGTGATTGTTTTGCTTTCATTATTTAGTCCAATACAAGCTTGTGCATTTACACATTTTGCGCCAACTGGCGTTTCCTGAGGATATGTTGTTATTTCGTTAGGGTACGAATAAGCCATCTCTCCAGTCTCATCCATAGTTAACGCATCTGCACCTGATTCTAAATCAAAATATAAACCATTCATAAGTCCGTTTGAATCTTTATATCCTAAATTTTCATATGTATATGATATATATACAACTTGTGCAGGACTTTTTTCAGAAAATTGATTTCTTTCTACTGTATTTTTTACTGAATTTATCGTTAATTTCCATTGCCCATCTACTGTCCATGTTTCTCCTACTTTTAATTCTTGAATACTCTCTTCTGTGTTATTAGTACTTGTTGATATATTTGTATTACCGTTTCCTCCTGCTACTACTATTACTACAATAACTGCTATAATAATTAGTATCCAAAACCATATTTCTTTGTAAATTGGTTTCTTATTTTTTTCTTCGTTATTAGCCATAATAACTCCTCCTTTTATTTTTTAATAAAAAGAGTATATACCATAATTCAACAAAAATCAATATGTAAATTTTTATATTTTAATGACATTATTCGACATTTTTTTACATTATTTATTAAATAATTCTTTAAATATCTGCCTTAAAGGAACTATTTTAGGCTTCTTACGCATACAGTCGCCTTGCAAAAGTTTATCTGTGACTGCTTCTTGTAATATTATTTCTTGTCTAAAGCCTTCAATTATTCTTACATACTGCATTTCACAATATAAATATATTTCTCTGTATCTGCTATTCCAAAATTCGTCAGGTTTAATATTAAGATAATAAGATAAAGGCTCTAAAGCATATATTGTTTCACTTAATGTTTTAGCTTCTTTTAATTTCTTGGTAATATCATCTAGGCTTGTGCTAACACTTGTGCTTCCGTTACTTTTTCTATTGCTTTTTCTGCTGAGTTCTTGACTAATTCGTTCATATTGATTGTTGATAAAGGATTTGATATTTTGTCTGTTAACTCCTTCTTTGTCATCTTGCTGTTGAAAAAACCCTCTTCATTTATTGCATCTGCCAATTCTTTAAATATATCTTCGTATGATTTATCATTTTCTTTTTTATAATCATCTAGGAACTCATAAACTTCTTCACTTTTTCCAAATGATTTTGCTCCATTTTCTGCATCTTCTGCAAAAATATATATAATTTTAGACAATGCGTCTAAATCGTTTTCATTCATTGCTTTAAAATATAAATCTTCAAAATTCTTACCTTTTAACTGATTTGATATACTTACTATTTTTCTTGTAGTAAATACTAAAGTTATTTTTTTTTGGCTTGTTTTTAATTCCATTTTTACTCTCCTTTGCAAAAGAGAGTGCCTTTAAGCACTCTCGGTTATTCTTTATTTTCTGTTTGTTCTAATGTTGTTATTTTTCTTTTCTTTTTTACAGCATGAACTATATTAGACTGCTTCACTGGGAAATTTATCATAACTTTCAGTTACTGCTGAATTTCTAAATATTTTTACAACATCTTTTAGCCAGTCTTCATCTGCTAATTCTCCTGGAACTGTAACCATACTTCCACTAAACTTTCTTAATAATGGTTCTTCTCCCTCTGGTGCTGTACTTTCTGGGTGTTTTACAAAGAAATATCCAGTTTTTTTGTCTAATGCTTTCATCCATTTATGTTGAGTATGCGTATAGTATACTGATAATTCTATCTCTCCAACTTTTGTCTTTCCTGGTTCTGAAAATTCATAATCAATATCTACTGCACTACCTGTTATTGCTTCTGGCACTTCTTCTAATTGTGGAACAGTCTCACAAAAACAAATTTGTTTTGCGTCACTTCCATCTTCGCTTTCTGCAAAATATATTTTTGATAATGTAGCCAATTTAGGCATATCGCCACTTTTTACTCCACTTGCCATAATTTAAATCATTCCTTCCTTTATATTATTTGTTCAAAACAGTCCGTTATTGCATTGTAACGAACTTCAAATGTTGTTGTTATTCCATATTTCTGTAATATTGAGTCATAAATTGCAGGACTTGTATTTGTCCTTACAAAATTATATTCTTGAAGTTTTGTTTCAACTTCATCAGTCATTTCCATTGCTTTTCTTTGTTTTTCATTCCAACACGTTATAGATATTTGAAATGTAGAACGTAAAGGAAATGCATTTTTAGTTTTATTATTAGATTTTAAAGGTGTATGCAATTCTAAACAAGGAAATTTACTTGCAGTTGTTGGATTAGTTAATACTTGTTCGTATTTTAATTCTTCTAATTTTTCATATACTATATCACTAAATAATCTTGTACTTAAAATTTTCATTTACACACCTCTTTTAACATTGCATCTAATTTAGTTCTTACAGTTTCTAAATTTTCTTCTCGGCTTAAAAATTCAGCGTCTCCCATAAAATGATTTGCTTTTACACCATGTGCTAAATAAAATTGAATGCCTTTTACTGTTATAATTGGATAATTTAATTTTTTTTCAACTTTATTTATTGGTATTAGCCATTGAGTATAACCACTTTCAATAAAATGTTGTGTTGTTCCCACATGCGATTGCTCAGCATATTTACCAGTTCCAAAATATTCAAACCATAAATAAGATTGTCCATTACTCATAAAGCTGTTAGGATCAGCATATACTTTTCCGCTTTACTGTCATTGTAGAAGTTTCTATTAGTTCTACTAAGATACCTTCTTCATTGTGACCTTTCTCTAGTCTTATTGCATAACCTTGAATATTTTTTAATATATCTTCTGTTATTTCTGTTGCCAATTTAGGTAATTCTTTTATTATGTTGCTTATTCTTTTATAGTTATGTTTAACTTTTATTTCACATTTAAAACTACTCATTATACTTCTCCAATTTGTATAGTATTGTATTTCCTATTCTAGGCTTATCAGTTACAATATAGTCTGGTTTAAACTCTTCGGATTTTGATATATCTATCAAAGAAATGCCATTGCCTTTCTGTATATCATAATTAATAGTTGTTCTAGCATTTGTAATACTATAATCTATATCTCCTGTGGATTTTCTGTCTAGTTCATTTATGTCCTGTTGCATATTTAAAAATGCTTTTTCTTTGTATTTCCATTTTTTATCTGGTTCACCATGATTATTTATTTCTTCATATTCTGAAATCCACACTTCTGTTAAATCTCGTAATAACATTATTTCACCTTCCTTAATCCACATTTAATAATGTTATTTCTCATTTTTTCAACAATGTCTTCATATGAACTAGATATGCTTCCTTCTGTTCTTGAAAGTAATCCTTCTGCTCCGTCTTGTTATATATTCACTTCTTACTGCTTTATTTATATATGGAAATAACTTTTCATCATCTTGTTTTCTATTAGAAATATCACAGGCAATAGAAGTCATATCTTCTATTATATCCTGTAATACATCTTCTGTATTTTCAATATAATTAGCTCCTAAGCTTGCTTTTATTTTTTCTAACATTCTATTGCCTCCTTAATTATTCTGCTGGACTTAAAGTTACTCCTGTTAAGTCTAGCTTCTTACTCGTTTCACCATTTTTAAAGGTTACGGTTTGGGTATTAGAAGTTAATTGAACTACTAAAATGCCGTCTTCATCTAAAGTACCTTTGCCTTTTTTAGTAGCTTGTGAAAGTTCCCATTCTATAGTTTCACCTTTAGTAGCTTCTTTACATTTTAAAGCTAAGAAGTTACCTTTGGCACTCTTACTGAATTTAGGGAAACTCTCTAAATATTTAGATGTCCCTGTTATTTTAGTATCATTTAATTCAACTTCTTGAATAGTATTTACATCTATTCCTAATACCTCTCCTTCTGGTAAAGCCACGGTTACTTTTTTCGTGGCTGGACTAGGGTGTAGTTGTATCTGCATAGAAGATTGTATCTTCCATTAATGCTTTTGTTCCTTTATATAAGTAATCTTCTAATGCAACTGCATCGTCAAATGGAATTTTCTCTGCTTCATATTCAGATACATAGAATGGTTGTGCAATTGCTCCATCCATCATTACTACAAGATTTGCTCCTTCTGGTAATCTTGTAGATTCATATACTCTTACAGAATCATACATACCTATTGCTTGTTCTCTTGGGTCTGTTCCATTTGGTAATTCGTCCAATATATTCTTTACAGCTTTTCTATTCGCACTATCTACTACGATTACTAATAGGTCTGACTCAATGCCATCAATATATTTATTCTTTAATGTTCTTGCCTTTAATAGCATTTCATCAAGAGTATCTTTTATAGTATCTTTCTTTTCTACATTTGTTCCTTTTAATACTTCTTTGAAAAATTCACTATCTAGATATCTAATTATTGCTGCTTGATGATTCGCTTTTCTTTTTTCAGCCATTCCACCAATTCCATATAATTTAATATCTTTTCCTTGTAATTCTTCAACAATTTCTTTGTCAGTATCTATAACTACTTTTACTGGTTTAGCTTTTACTGCCTCTCCTTTTCCTGCTGTTCTTGCAGAACCTTTTTCTTTTAATTCTGCATTTGCAAATCTTTTGTATTCAATTACTCCACCTTCTGGGTTTCCAGAACCATTTTTAGCTTTAATTTGTTCTGATACTGCTTTAGCACTAACGTTTTCTAAGACTCCACTTAATACTTCTTTTAACTTATCTTTTTGAACTCCATCTTCTAGCATTATATTTAATGCTTCTTGTGTAATTTCACTCATATTTAATTCCTCCTATTTTTAAAAACTTGTTCTTGACATTTCTGTCACTTTTGCTTTTTCAAAGCCTACTTTTGTTGTTGGAGTATCTTCTTTTAATCTTTCATTTACTGCTTTTTCTACTGCTTTATTAAATGCTGTAGATATTTCAGTAATCTTTGTATTTAAATCTTCTGCTTTAATAGTTGAGTAGTCAAAGTAAGATAATAAAGATATGTCTACTCCTTTTTCTTTCGCTATCTCTATTGCTTTATCTTTTAATTCATAAGCATTTAGTCTAGCTAACGCATCTTCTTTTTCTCTGCGTTCCTTTTGCGCTTCATATTCTAGTTTTTGTTCTTTGTTCATTTTTGCTAGTTTCTCAGCTTCTGATTTTTCGGCATCATTTATTTCTTGCCATTTGATTTTAGCTGTTTCAATAGCTTTTTGAACTCTTCTGTCAAATTCGGCTTGATATTCTTTATTGCTTAATACCTCGTCAAAAGTTTGTGTTTCTTTTTTTGTTTCTGCCCCAGCAGTTGGATTTTCTCCCCCAACAGTTGCATCAACTTTCTTTTCTTCTTCCATTTTTTCTCCTTGTCCCAACAGTTGCTATAAAGCCCCAATTGTTACTCAAATTATTTCGTTTATTTTATAAAGCCTAACTATCGATAAAACGGCATAAAAATAAGACGTACGTCTACGTCTTTGATTTATAACTATAAAATTTTAATAACTTATTTATCTTTTCTTATATGGTCGTAAAATAAATAATGTTTCGCTGAATATACAAATGGACTAAATGCTATCCATAATCCATATATTATCCAATATAAAACTCCCATATTAAGTTTTATTCCTATAAGTATTAACAATATATATAACATTTCTACACCCCACTATTCATCAACTTCTTCAAAATCAAATTCACTTGCTCCATTTGCTAAATATACTTCTTTTGATTTCACTGTTGGATTTCCTTCTTCATCTTTTGTTTTTGATACTAATATTTTTCCTTCTCCAGCTACTAATTTTCTTAATGTAACTTGTTTTTGTTCTACTTGCATTTGCACTTTCCCTCCTTTTATGCTGTTACATTCCAGCCTTTTTCTGTTGCTATTGCTATTTCTTCTGCTGATAATTTATCTAAATTTGTTTGTCCTAATTGTAATGTTTGTGTATATAATGTTCCATCATCTATTGTACTGTATGCAATATTTAAATCATATAAATTATTTATTACGTTAAGTAAACTATTATGTGTTAGTAAAGTGCTATTATATAAATCTAATTTATAAGAGCTATAATTACTTACTTTACTTATATATGCTTTACCTAAATCTTTAAATCCACCTAAATTTTGTAATTCACGACATAGATAAAACATAGTATTTATACTAGTAATTTTTTCTGCATTAAGTAATGGAACTTTTTGCAAATCACTACATCTAGAAAACATACCATAACAACTCGTTACATTTTTTGTATTAAATTCTGGAATTTCTTTTAATTGTGAACAACTATAAAACATATTCTGCAAATTTTTTACATTTTCAGTATTAAATAATGGTACAAATTTTAAATTGATACATTGATAAAACATAGCATTCATAGTAGTAACATTACTTGTATTAAATAAAGGTACTTCTGACAAATTAGAACAATTAAAAAACATATAAGACATGTTTTTTACATTTATAGTATTATATAAAGGAATTTTTTGTAATTTAACACAATCACGAAACATATTCTCCATATCAAGAACATTTTCAGTATTAAAAAAAGGGGCAACTAACATTTCTTTATCTTCTCTAAACATATTATCGCAATATCTAATTTGGCTTGTATCCCAAGCTCCTTCCATTGTGCCTTCTACTCCAAATATATTTTTTCCTTGTCTTATATTATCTGGTATTAAATTTTCATCTCCAGAAACCGTTACTTTTGTATATACATCTTCAAAGCTTTGTTCTTCATTACTTGGATTTACAGTTAATTCATTATCTGCAATAGCTTGTACATCAACATTTGTATAAACTCCACTAAAGTTTTGTTCTTCTGTTTTAGGTTTTATAGTTAATTCATTATTTTCTATTGGTTCAACAGTTACATTATCATATCCATACTTACTTGACTTAAATGTTTGTTCTTGCAAAGATGGTGTTACTGTTAAATCTTCTAGCTCTGGATATACATTTATTTCTTTATTGTTTAACTTTCCTACTAAATTTTCTTTTTCTCTTAATTTTACACAATTACCCATCTATATCTTCTCCCTCTGGATATAATACAAATAGTTTTGGTCCGTTATTGTCATATCCTATTACTGTGTTTTCATTGTTTAGTTCTATTTCATACCAATATTCTGTTGGTATATTCATTATATTTCCTATTTTTGTTTCTTTTGAAGTTAACGATATATCTATTTCTTCTTTTTCCTCTGTTACAGTTATTTCTTTTTTTAATATTGGCTCTTTGTTTAATTGTTTCTTATTATATATTTTAAATTGTATTAAATCTCCATTTTTAAAAGTGTAATCCTCTATTGATAATGTTATTGTTGCTTTATCTCCTCTTGTTAGATATATATTGTTATTTCTTATTTGAAACATTTTTTCACCTTCTTTTCACAATAAAAGCACCTACTTATTAGCAAGTGCCTAATTGAATTTATAATATCTAGCGTTTCTTTATTCTTATTTACTCATTCTAGGTATATCAAGATTATATTCTATTTTTTCTGCGTTTTCAATGGTGGCACATACCTTATAGTAGAACGACAATAATGCCAATGATGTGCAATTGGTGGAAGATTTACACCTACAACAAGTCCAAATACTCTTACTTTAATAAGTTTTAACTCTCTCTGTGTTTCTCCCCAATATCTATCAAAAGAATTTTCTTTGTTAATATAGAATTTCATGCCATTCATTGATTGGCACATCTCCGTAGAATTTTCATCTGTAACAGCCCAAAATTCTATTTGACTATCGTCATCTTTTGCTATACTTTTTATTCCTTCAATTTTTGCTAAGTTATTTAAGCCTATTAATTCGTTATCTACTGCACCTGATATTTTATCTTGATTTATTGATAATTTAGAATTTTGTTGTTTTATTATTATATTTTGATAAATACTATCGCTTATATCGTTTTCCTTATTCTGCTGTATATTTATTATAGCTTGTCTATATACTTGGTCTGCATTGTATTTTATAACTGCATCTACATATTGTTTCCAAACATACCCTTTTTCATTTTGCATATCTAATAAAGCTAAAAAAATAGCATCTGGCATTACAGATACTAACTTTCTTTTCTTTTTAGGTAATGTTTGATTGACTTCTGTCTGCCCTTGCTGATAATAATAATTTGCTACATCTTTAAATATATTCAACTCTGTTTCTTCTAGCTTGCTTTGTTCTTCTATGTATGCACCATATATAAGCAATTCAAGTATTTCACTATTCTTTACTCTTGTCCTTTTATAGATGTTATTTGCTAACATTCCAAAATAGCCATTCAATAGACCTTTGTCTTTCCATTCTTCTATTTTAGTTTTTACTCTATTTAAAGTTTTACTATCTACTATATTATAAAGATGTTCAAAATCTATTTTAAAACTATCAAATATGTTTTGTAATTCATTCTGTTTCTGCTTATCTATTTTATTATATGTTTGTTTTAATTTTATTAATTGCTTATTATGATAATTCCACACATCATTCATTTAATATTTTCCTTATCTTTGTTATTTGTTTTTTCTTTATTCTTTTATTGTGTGTTCTTCTATATATAGCTAAATATTTTTTTATTTTTTGATTATTTCTTATTACTTCTTTAAAACTATTCCACAATTTAACAAATATTTCTTTTACATTCTTCCATACTTGTTTAAATACTTCTATTAAATTTTGAATAGCATTCATTAACTTTTTCTGTTGTTTTTTCGTTAAATCCATAGTATTTTCCATTTATAACACCTTCTTTTCTTCTTTATCAATTTTTGTTACTGCATCTGATTGTTTTATATTTTCTTTCTTTACTTCATCATCTTGTTCAAACTTCTTATTAGGATTGTTTTGTTCTGTGTTTAATGTAACATTGCTTACATCTTGTCCCATTTTTTCCATATTTTGAATATTCTTTTCTATATTAGCTTCATTTTGTGCATCTACTTCTGCTAATTCACTTTCTGCATCTAAATCATAAGGTAAATGTTCTATTACAGTCTTGTCTGACAATAGTCCTCTTAATTTTAACCAGGTGTCAATTATTTCTTGATTATTCTGTGGTAAGTTTCTGTTTAATATGACTTCTATATCTCTAAAATCAAAATTAGTACCTCTTTTTAAATTAATTCTATTTGTTATCATTTCCCACATTCTTAATAATTCTTTTTTAAACAAATGATGTGGTTGTTGCAGAAACTGCTCTAATGGAAAGAATTTTTTCTCTAATGCTGCTGCATTATCTGCATCTGTAAATCCTTGATCTGTTACATTTGGTACACCACTTGTCATAAGCGCCATATCCAAACAAGTCTTTTTATGATTTTCTGATGCTGTATCATTAATATTTTTTATTACCCAACCTATATCTCCATCCTTGTCTGGCGTATAAAATACCTTTGCATTTAATATTGCATTATCTTCTTGAGTTCTTGCAGGGTTCTGTATCATTACTGGGCTTCCATCATCATTTACTTTTAATTGTCCTTCTTCATCAGTTGCTTGCATTAATAAATCATTTTCTGGTTCAAATCCTGTTATTTTTAATTTTGCATCATCATTATATTGGAAAATATTTGCATTGTTTCTTATTACTTGCTCGTGCTTTTTAATTAAAGGAATAACATTTTCAAAGAAACATAATCCTGTTGGATTTTCTACTGCAAATACAGGTAAATCATCCCAGTAAATATCTTTCCTACTATCTTCTACTTCTTTAAATTCATGCTCTGCTGATGTTGTTATCGATGTCTTTTCTATCCCATCAACAAACTCTTTTTTATAATCTTTTGTTATTATCTCTAAATGAGTTTCTATTCCACCTTTTGCTGTATTTTCAAACCATGCTCTTAGCAAACCTATTTTTTGGCTTGGTGTTTCATAATTCCAAATTGCTACTGAATTTAAGCTAGATGTATGAGCATAAACTAACTCGTCATCTTGTCTTCTTTGATACACTAGGCCATAACAAGCTCCTGTAGTTATAAAGTCTAATACAACATCATAGAAAAAACTACCATTGTCATTATATTTTGTAATATAATCAATGATAGCTTGGAATTCCTCTGAATTATTTTTTTCTCCAAATACTTTATTAAATATTTTCTTCAAAATGCCTTTTTGCGTTTCATTTACTTTTTGTACTTTATATTGTGGCTCTTTTCCTCCAAAATACCCTGATGCTATAATAGATATATATTGTTCTAATGCTACTATTACATCGCTTTTGTCATTTTCTCTAGTAAATCTCTCATATAAGTATTTTCTATGTAATAATATAGGTAATGCTTTTCCCCATAAGATATTTATATTACTATTTATGTTTGCTTCACTTAAAAATTCATCTTGATATTGTATTCTTTTTTGTGCCATTGTTATTCCTCCTACATTATCTTGTTATAGCCCAAACTAATTTTTCTAAATTTATATTCTTTTTCTCTGCTGTATCTAGTCATATCTATTGAATGATTGTTTTCATCTGGATATTTACTTTTAAAGTTGCCATATTTATCTTTTTCATATTCGTACGTGCTAAATTCCCTAGCAGTATTCGGACACCTTATAGGGTCTATTATTATTTCAATTAAATTTTGCAACCACCTTATACCAAAATCAACACTGTCTGGACCTTTTTCTGCTCCAACTATCCTTAATTTTCCTAAACTATTCATTTCATCTATTGACTTTGGTTCTGCACTATCTGCTATTATTGGACTATTTCCTATTTTTACTTTTAATATCTCTTCATGTAGTTTCTTATTTGACATTCCTACTTTATATATTTCGTTAAATATATATAATTTTCTTCTCATTTTATCTAAATGATTCTGCCCATAACAAACTGGATCTACTGCATATCCAAAATCTATTCCATCTGCTATATTATCAAAATGTGATATTTCTTCGTCTGTTATTTCTCGAAGTGTTATATTAGTAAATACTGCTCCACCTGTTCCTGTTGCTTCTCCAAGATATTCGTTTCTATATGCTAATTCGTTTTCTTTTTTTAATGTTTCAGCTTCTATAATAAATTGTTCTCCTAGCCATTCTACTGGGACATCTAAATAAGTACTACTATGCACTATTCTATCTGGTCTTACATTTATTGCTTCTGCATTTACCCAGCTAGAAATCATTTTTGGAGGATTATAAGAATAAAAAACTTCATAGTCATTTCCGACCACGAAGTAAAGATTGATTTATATTTCTTATTTCTTCCATACCAAAGAACTCATCTAATTCTTCATACCAAACATATCTGCAAAAACCTTTAGTAAATTTTGTTGATTTTATTTTTTTATAGTCATCTTTATTGTTTGAACTACGAAATTTTATTGTTTGCCCTGTTGGTTTATAAATTAATTGTAATGGACTTACCTTTATTTCCCAATAATCAGATACTCCTAACATTTCTATTCCCCAAATTAATTGAGAATAGACACTATCTTGTAAAGTCTCTTTTACTTTTCTTAATGATATAGCATTTGAATATATGCCATTCTGTGCATCTATCATTATCATTAAAGGAATTATAATACCTATAAAACTTGACTTAGTACTACCTCTTCCACCTTTTAACCAATAATGTGTATGTTTATGTTCTATACAATCTTCTAGTAAATCCCAAAAATGTTCAGCTGTTATATTATAAGGATTAATCATATTTTTTAGGTCTTTCTATGTTTATTACTGGTGGATTTAAGTTCTGTACTTGCTCTATCGGCTTTTCTCCTATTGTATCTCTTATTATTTCATAAGCCTTAGTGTTTCCTTTTTGAGCCTGTTCTATTAATGCAGTACTTATTTTATTTTGTGTATTGCCTGTAGATAATAGCAATAGTAACTCTTCTTTTAAACTTTTTCTTTCTGCTCTTTTTTTAGCACTTGCCTTTCCTGCTTTACTTGCTTTTTCTCGGCGTTCTTTCGGAGTTAAATCTTCATTCTTTATTAAATTTTGTTCATTTGCCATTTACATCACCTATTCTTTTTCCACACATTTATTTCTCTCTCGTTGTTCCTTTTATAGCCCAGAATTGATTACCTTTCTCTATAAACACTATGTAAAATATAATGATTAGGATTTGCACCCAACATAATATATAAGTTGTTGAACTCCAATAAGCACCTATATATCTTTCATGTTATGAGTTCTTTTTCCTTCTAATCAAATAGAGAGGTTCATTTGACCTAGCGTCTACTGTTACCATTCAGCAATATAGCTTTGCAAGACCACCTGACGAGGTAGTCACTATATCGCCGTTTAGTTTTACCATATCTAATATAAAACTAGATATGTCTATTCCGCCACATTATACTCTACATACTATTCATGAAGAACTTGCTAGGAAAGTTCTTGCAGCATATATAAAAGAGGTACTAATTTTAAATATATTTAAAAATTTAAAGGAGATTATCTATATCAACTACCTAGCATTTTGATTGTACTAATAAAAGAGCCTATATATAATAAGCTCTTTAAGTTTAAAATTTTCTATTTATTTTACTATATTTCATTGATTAAGACGTTGTTTTATAATATAATATGTTCGTTCTTCCATATTGCTTATCTTCTGAAAGGTGGTGATATGATGGATAAGCTAATAATGCTTGCTGTATTAGTTCTTATTTATTTAATCTTGTCCTTATTTAAATAAGTTCTACATACAAAAATACTAGAGTCTTGCCACTCTAGTATTTTTTTGTTCTCCTTTAATGAATAACTTTTTCTAATGCTTGCTTACAGAATTTAGAAAGGAGGTATAATATATGATTTATTTTCTCTTTCTTTTTCTGTTCTTATATTATACTAGAGTTATTTATAAAAATCAACCATATTTTGGTAATTTTTATAAGTTTTCGTATATTTTATACAGTTTTTTATATATTCTATGCAACTTCTAATGTTATTATACCATTTTTATGTTAATTTTGCAAATTTAAAAGAACTTATTTATTAATAAGCTCTTAAATTGGCACAAGTTAATAGATTTGAACTACTACAAACAGTTTTGGAAACTGTCGTGCTACCATTACACTAAACTTGCATATACTTAATTAGGACAACTTACTCTGGCAACCTAATCTTGCTACTTCTGTTAGTGTTATCTAATGTAAGCTCATAACACATCACATTTTCACTTTTTCTTACATTTGTAAGTTTTACGCCTTTATAAAGCAATTAGACTAATAACTCATCTCTAAGTGTGCTTTATTTTTATTGCTATTATAATTATAATATATTGTTTTTTTAAAAACTACGACATTTTCACGACATTTTTATGACATTTTTAACCGTAATTCTATAATTTTCTCTGTTGACCTTTCTATCATTCTTTGTATATGTCTTGCTGATCTTGTTTGATTAAATAATCTAAAATACACCCTATTTCCAATATCTTCATAAGTACAGCCATCTATGTAATAAGCAATTAAAATTTCTTTTTCTTTATATCTTAATGCATCTAACCTAATATCAATTTCTTCAATCATAGCATTTAGTTCAATAATTTCTTTTTCTAATACTTCTAACTCTCTCTTTAAATTGTTTTCCCTATCTGTATTATTTGTAGCTACATTTCCTACTTTATCACTAATACTATTTTTACTATGAATATCACTATTTATTTCTATTACACTTGATTTCAGTTTTATTTCTTTTATTGTTTCTAATTGCCTTAGCATTCTTTCTTTGTCTCTTAATTTTAACTTTAGTTTAGCCTTATTTTCTTTATATTTCTTTAACAATGTTATTAGTTGTTCTTTTGTCATAAATAGTACCTCCTATTTCATTTTTCTTAATGTGGTTAATTCATTAATAAGTTTTGTAATTTGTTCATTTACATCTGGTTTATCATATTGTCCATTATTTCGCATGCTTTCATAAAACATATATGAAAAATTTGTATATTCATTATTTACTTTTCTATATTGTTGTTCTTTTCCTGTCATTTGTACCCACTCCTTTATTATTTATTCTCCAATAATTCTTTTAAAATTTTTATTTCTAATATTACATCTACATATACATCTCCATTTTTTGTTTTTATTTCTTTTAATTCTTCTATTTTATCTTCTATTTTCTTTTTAGGTATTGAATTAATTTGACTTTCAAATAGTTTTTGATTCTCTTTATCTAATTTATAATTATCTTTGTGTAATTTTTCTAATTTTTGTAATACTGTTTCTATAGCTATGCTTTGATTATCTAAATCAGCAGTTAATTGTATTAGATTAATATCTCCATTTTTTCTTGCTTCTTTAATTATTTCTTTACTATCATTTATTATCTGATAACATCTTTTTATAGCTTCTTTTAATTCCATTTTATTTATCTCCTTATTAAACTATCTATTACTGATTTTAGCCATTTTATTTCTGCATCATCTTTATCTAATAAAGATTTATAAAACAAATCTTTTTCGTTTAATTCTTCCCTATGTTGTTCTTTTAGTTTAGCAAATTCTTTTTGTAAATCCTTATAACTTTTTTCATAATCTATACAAATTTCATTTTCCATTTTATCTTCGTTCATAGTTCCTCCTTATCCTCAATAAATAACTCTATGTAATTATCTGCTGGTTGTATATTATTATCTATGCATTGTTGTTTGTGTTTAAAGTATGAATCGTTTTCTCTTTTTACTATTTCAATAGCTTCTTCTTGTGATTTTGTCCTAAAGATTTCTATACCTTGACTAACTAATACAAACTCTTTCATTTATCCTCCTGTTTAAAATTATTTACTTTTATCAACTTTTTTACTTTCTATATCTTTCAAGTAATTTAACAATGATAGCCAACATTCTTCATCACATTTGTCTCTATAGCTATATTGTTTTTGTTGTTCTATATCTCTAATCATTACCTGTATATCTTTATCTATCAATAAATGAGTATTATTTCTTATAAACTCACAAGTCCATTGCACTATATATGTTCTTCTTCCTAATGCATATCTTACAGCACATACTAACATAGCACTTATATCTGCTATTTCTCCATTTATAGTTACTTGCATATCTGTTTAATTATCCTCACTTTCGCATATACTCTTTATACATTTTGCATC
>CANQXD010000033.1 GCA_947627755.1 uncultured Clostridia bacterium
CTCTTACACTTATTTTCTCTTCTTTATTTTCGTCTGTTGTTATCCACTCATTTGGTAGTTTTACCTGTGTTCCTGCTGGTGTTTCATTTGTGATTTCTGGTAAATTTTCATTATCTCTTATTTCCATTTCTAATTCTGCTAATACTTCTTCCTCTTCTTTTTGTGCCTCTGAAAACATTTCTGTTGCTTCTCTTGCTTTACTAAATAGCCCATTTTCTCCTAATACTAAATTAATACTTACTCCGGCTAATATAATTAATACTACAATTGTTATAACAAGTGCTATTAAAGTGATTCCTTCATTTAATTTTTTATTCTCTTTTACATTTGCTTTTTCATTTACTTTTGCTTTGCTTTCTTTTTCTAGTTTTATTTCTGTTTTTTGGCTATTTTTAATTTGCCCTACTTGCTTTTGTTTTTCTTGTTTTGATTCATTCTTCATTTGTTTCAACTCCTTGTATTTTTTTATTTATTATATAAATACATATTTTAAAATACAATGAATTAAGGCTTTTTAGTTAATAACTTTTTTACATAATTTCGCTTTTAAAAATAAAAAGCGCCTCTTTTAGAGACGCATTTTATTATATTCTATTAATTATTTTATATAAAGTGCAGGACGAAAGCCGAGGTTTACGTTAGTGACAGTCGCAGGGTCAGCAACACGTTTGCATGCAGGGTCACCAATGTAGTAGTTGTTGAAGCTACCTCCACGAAGCATATAATTTTCTGATTTGTTTTCAACTTTTTCATTCGTCCATTCCCATAAATTTCCGGTTATATCATATAAGTTCTTTCTTTTTACACTTTCTGTACTTGCTGTAGTTCTTATTCCATAACAGAAGTCTGTATCTGATTTTGTGAAACTTTCGTTACTACCATTATCAAATATTACTTTTGCATATCTTCCTTGTCCTTCTATATATTTTACATGTTCGCTATCTTCTTGGTTATAATTTCCCCAGTAACATTCTGTAGTTACTATACTTTTATTTTCTCCTGCTATAAAATTGAGCATTACATCCCACATTGTTCCTGTTACTAATCCACTTTGTACATAGTCTGTTTGGTACATATTATCACATAATTTTGATGCTGTATAATAATCTGCGTGGTAGTATGGTATTTCTCCTGCTTTACAAGTAATTTTTCCACTTATTGTACGGTTACTTAATAACTCATCTCTTATTGAAAAATTATCATCAAACCAACTTTCTATTGTATGTGCTGCTGTAAAATCTACTTTAGTTGAATTTGCTGTTAAAGTAATATTACTTGTTCCTGCCTCATATCTTCCTATATAAAAGCCACCATATTTTTTTATTTGTTCAAGTTCTTCTTCAGGTGTTTCTGTGTCCCATTCTGCGTTTTTATATTCTTCTTCATTTTCATTTTTCCAAGCTACTTTTTCATAGTCTTTTGCCTCTACAGGTATCCATACAAATTGGTTTCCTTTTAATTCAGATTTTTCTACATTTACGGTTCCATCACTGTTATATACTACTCCTGATGGTATCCCTTCTTCTCCTTCTTCTGGTTCATAACTTGCATATTTATTTTGGTCTTTTGGGTCATCTGATATTACTACTCCACTTTCAATTGTTCCACCTACATAATAGAATCCTTTTGGTACTGGAACTTTATCTCCTTCTCCTACTGCTACTGCTCTTACACTTATTTTCTCTTCTTTATTTTCGTCTGTTGTTATCCACTCATTTGGTAGTTTTACCTGTGTTCCTGCTAGTGTTTCATTTGTGATTTCTGGTAAATTTTCATTATCTCTTATTTCCATTTCTAATTCTGCTAATGCTTCTTCCTCTTCTTTTTGTGCCTCTGAAAACATTTCTGTTACTTCTCTTGCTTTACTAAATAGCCCATTTTCTCCTAATACTAAATTAATACTTACTCCGGCTAATATGATTAATACTACAATTGTTATAACAAGTGCTATTAAAGTGATTCCACTATACCCTTTAGTAGATTTTTTCGTTTGTTGTTTTTTCTTCATTTGTTTCAACTCCTTGTATTTTTTTATTTATTATATAAATACATATTTTAAAATACAATGAATTAAAGCTTTTTAGTTAATAACTTTTTTACATAATTTCGCTTTTAATAAAAAGCGCCTCTTTTAGAGACGCATTTTATTATATTCTATTAATTATTTTATATAAAGTGCAGGGCGAAAACCGTAATTTGTGCCTGTGAAAATTGCAGTATAATTAGATCGGTAACACGCAGGAAAGACAAATAAAGAATCACGGAAACTACCCCCACGAATAATGTATCTTTTTTCATCATCATTATTATATGCTGCTTCTTGTGTCCACTCCCACAAATTTCCGGCTACATCATATAAATTTTTCTTTTTTACACCTTCTGTGCTTGCTGTAGTCCATATTCCATAATTATATTTTCCTTTTGATACGGCAAATGCTTCATTACTACCAATAGTACCAGATTCTTTGCTTACAGTTGCATATCTTCCTTGTCCTTCTGTATATTTTAAACCTGTATCTTCATTATAATTTCCCCATTTACAATCTGTTGTTACAACTGTTTTTTTATCTCCTGCTATAAAGTTCATCATTACATCCCACATCGTTCCTGTTACTAAAGCACTTTTTACATAGTCCGTTTGGTACATATTATCACATAATTTTGATGCTGTATAATAATCTGCGTGGTAGTATGGTATTTCACCTGCTTTACAAGTAATTTTTCCACTTATTGTACGGTTACTTAATAACTCATCTCTTATTGAAAATTTATCATCTATCCAACTCTCTACTGTATGTGCTGCTGTAAAATCTACTTTAGTTGAATTTGCTGTTAAAGTAATATTACTTGTTCCTGCCTCATATCTTCCTATATAAAAGCCACCATATTTTTTTATTTGTTCAAGTTCTTCTTCAGGTGTTTCTGTGTCCCATTCTGCGTTTTTATATTCTTCTTCATTTTCATTTTTCCAAGCTACTTTTTCATAGTCTTTTGCCTCTACAGGTATCCATACAAATTGGTTTCCTTTTAATTCAGATTTTTCTACATTTACGGTTCCATCACTGTTATATACTACTCCTGATGGTATCCCTTCTTCTCCTTCTTCTGGTTCATAACTTGCATATTTATTTTGGTCTTTTGGGTCATCTGATATTACTACTCCACTTTCAATTGTTCCACCTACATAATAGAATCCTTTTGGTACTGGAACTTTATCTCCTTCTCCTACTGCTACTGCTCTTACACTTATTTTCTCTTCTTTATTTTCGTCTGTTGTTATCCACTCATTTGGTAGTTTTACCTGTGTTCCTGCTGGTGTTTCATTTGTGATTTCTGGTAAATTTTCATTATCTCTTATTTCCATTTCTAATTCTGCTAATACTTCTTCCTCTTCTTTTTGTGCCTCTGAAAACATTTCTGTTGCTTCTCTTGCTTTACTAAATAGCCCATTTTCTCCTAATACTAAATTAATACTTACTCCGGCTAATATAATTAATACTACAATTGTTATAACAAGTGCTATTAAAGTGATTCCTTCATTTAATTTTTTATTCTCTTTTACATTTGCTTTTTCATTTACTTTTGCTTTGCTTTCTTTTTCTAGTTTTATTTCTGTTTTTTGGCTATTTTTAATTTGCCCTACTTGCTTTTGTTTTTCTTGTTTTGATTCATTCTTCATTTGTTTCAACTCCTTGTATTTTTTTATTTATTATATAAATACATATTTTAAAATACAATGAATTAAGGCTTTTTAGTTAATAACTTTTTTACATAATTTTATTTCTAATTTATCTAAAATAAATCTAAAATCATTTTTTTGTTAAATAAATTTTTAACAACTTTCTTAAACTTTTATGCCATTATTTTACTAAAAAATTTGGTAATATGAATTTTAGAATATAAATTTCAGCAACAAATTTAAACAAAAAATAGAAGGGGTGTCCCTTCCGTTCCATTTTGGAACGAAAAGGGGCGTCCCTCCTGTTCATTTTTTAAGCTCTTGGATGTGTTTTCTTGTATAAGTTTTTAATTCCACTATCTTGAAATTGCATATATACTTGTGTTGATGAAATATCTGAATGACCAAGCATTGTTTGAATTGCTTTTAAATCTGCACCATTTTGTAAAAGGTGTGTTGCAAATGAATGTCTTAATACGTGTGGTGTAATATCCTTTGTAATGTGTGCTTGTTCTTTATAATATTTTACAATTTTCCAAAAACCTTGTCTTGTTAATCTTTGACCATTTACATTAACAAATAATGCTTTTTCATTTTCATCACGAATTAGCACTGGTCTTGCTTCTTCAATATATTCTTTTAATGCTTTTAAAGCCATTGCTCCTAAAGGAATATTTCTTTGTTTTGAACCTGAATGACATACTACATAACTTTCGTCTAATTTTACATCTTCTAAATTTAAAGAAATAATTTCAGTTACTCTCATTCCAGTTGCATAAGCAAATTCAAGCATTGCTTTGTCTCTGGTTCCCTTTAAGTCAACATCTTTTGGTTGATCTAATAATAATTCTACTTCTTTTGCTGTTAATACACTTGGTGCTCTCTTTTCAATTTTTGGTGATTGAATGTGAGCAGTAGGATCTACTTTTACTTTTTTATTTTTTACTAAAAATTGATATAATGAACGAATTGAAGCTAAATTTCTAGAAATAGTAGATGCTTTCTTTCCAATTGATTGTAAATAATCTAAATAATTTTTTATATCTTCTTCTTTCATTTTAGCGTAGTTTAATTTATTGCTTTCTAAGTACTTGTTAAAATATACAATATCCCTTCTATAAGATTGTAATGTGTTATCTGATGCTTTTTTATCATTTTGAAGAAATTCTAAAAAAAGTTTAATTTGTTTTTCCATTGATTTAGCTCCCCTATCTATAATAATTTGTTTTACCTTACGTAAACTGTATATGTTATATCAAATTATTTATAAATTGTAAAGACATTTTTCTAAAAAAAATTATTTTTTTTGCTAGTATTTTTGTTTTTTATGTATTTTTCAACAATTTTCCATATTAATTATATATTTAAAAATACGAAATACATATTTGAAGTAAAGGATTTGCTATATAAACTTCTATCAAAGATGAAAGTATTAAAACAAGTGTCATAAATAAAGAAAAAATAGTATGCCTTATAATTTCTATCTTTATATTTTCTCTTCTTTTATCTTTCATAATAGCTTGGTAAAGCTTTATTCCACTAACAGCCAACGCTAAAATTGCTGGTATAATGAATAAGTTTGGTAATAGCAAATATAAAATACAAAATAGGATACCTTTTCCCGTTCCTAAGGTAAAAAGCAAAGAGGAAATGGTATAACCTAGTGAAAAACCTCGAAACGTAATCATTCCATATACAATAGGAATTCCAATAATTGTACAGCCCATAAACCATAAAAAAAATGCAAAAATAATATGGTTTCCAATACTGCTTTTTAATAGTCCCATACTATCTATTTGATAGCCTGTTTTTAAACAATTCAAAAAAGTAGTAATAGTATCTCCTATTTGAGTATGAATTTCTTCTTGTGCATAGTTTACAAAAATAACTCCTGCAATAATGCCAATTAAAAAGAAAATGGATACAATAACATATTTCTTTATATTTTGATAAATATGTTCTTTTATAGAATCCCAAATTATATTTCTTTTCTCTTGTTTTCTCATTTTTTATCTACTCCTTTAGTTCTTTCTACATAATGTGTATGTAATAAAGCATACTTTTAGAACTAAAAGAATTTTTAGAACGGAGAAATATAATTTTATTTTACTTTTCCGTAAACGCCTCCGCCTCCAGATTCTATTTTTGCGTTTCCTTCTCTTGCTTCTATTATTTTGTTTGCTATTTTTTCTCCTACTACTGCTTCTATATCGTCTTTGGAAAGCTTATGTAAAATGGTCATTTCTGTTCCAAAGTGTTCTAATAATTTTTCGATTTGCTTATTTCCTACTCCCGGTACAAATTGAAGTGGTACTTGGTATATATATGGTGGTCTTGTTTTTGGACTTTTAGTTTCCTTTTTGTCTTTTATTAATTCTATTCTGTCAAAAACTCCAAAAGTAACATTTGCACTACCGCATTTTGGGCAAATTGTTACTGGCTCTTTTGTTTCAATAGTAGATTCACAGTCATCACAGTAAGTTCTATGGTATTTGCCAAGCTTTGGGTCTAAGCCATAGTTTGTTACTATTTTCCTTCCTTCTTCTCCTTTTAAAGCTTTTACTATTTCTTTAAATGAAAGGTCTTCTAGTTGAATTTTATTATATTCTCTTGCTATTTTTGGAAGTGAGTGTGCATCGGAATTTGTAAGAAATGTTTTGTTTTCTAGTTCTGATATTGTGTCTGCTAGGAAAGTATCTGCACTTAAGCCTAATTCAACAGCAAATATTTTTTCTAATTTTTCATGAAAGATTTCTTCTAATCTATCTGCACAATTTCCATAGTAACTTTTATGTGGTGTAAAGATGTGGGCTGGAATTAAAATTCCATTGTATTTTTCTACAATATCTATTAATTCATAGCCAGATAAATCTGATTTTTGCGTGCTTAATGTAATATTTTTTATATGATGACTCATTTCATTTGAAAAGGCTTTAATATCTTTTAAATGTGGAAAAAAGCACAAATTATGTGCTGACCCTTTGTGTCCATTTCTCCCTATTTCTGTAGTTTCTACTTCACTTCCTAGTAAAATACAGACTTGGTCTTTATACACAATTCCGCCATCTTTTATTTCATAAGCTTCTCCTGTTTTTAAGAAATTTTCTATATCTTCTATTACATAAGGAGAAGCACAGTCTATGATGCCAACTACGCTAATTCCTTTCCTTTCGTAACATTCTTTGGCAATGTTAGCAAAATTAAGTGACCTTGCTGCTGTTATTTTTATTGGTTTTCCTTGTTCTGACCTTCCTATATGAACGTGTAAATCTGCAAATATTTCTTTCATTTTTACTATTTTTCTTCGTATATTTAAATATTTATTATACGAATCTCTCCTTTCTTAATATAAGTTCTATTGAGCAAATATCATTGTTTTTTCAATTTTTTATACAAATGTGTAAAAAGAATGCCTTATCGCTCTAAAACAGAACGAAAAAAGCATTCTTTGTAATTTATTAGTTTTATATTTCACGATCTGTGTTTTGCTTCGTTTCTTTTATTTCAGTTTGTAATTCTTTCTTTGCTTGCGTAATTTTGGTTTGTGCTGCTAATCTATCTATAAATTTATTTCTAAGAACTAAGGTTTCTACATTAGCATCTATCTCTTCTACATTAAAATCAAAAGGAACTTCTTGTTTTTCTTTTTCTAGAGTTTCTCTTCTTTTTCTTTCTAATTCGATTCCTATAGTTTCATCAAATTGAGCCATTCCTGTAATAGCTTGTTGCAAATTAGATGCTGTATTAGCAAGATTACTCATACGAGTAATGGCAGGAATTTTAATACCCATTATATATACACCTCCTGCATTTGATTTACAAATTCTTTAAATTTTTCTAGATATCTGTTTTCTAATCCTTTTAAATTTCTATGTTCTAGTAATACAAGTGCTTCATCTGGTTTAAAAGCAATTCTTTCTGGTCTATCCATTAACATTCCACCAAATTGGTCTACTAATTCTAAAATATCGCTTTCTTTTTCTCTTGGATTACTTTCAGAATAACGGTTAACTTCTTCACATATTTTGCAAAAACGTTCTGAAAATCCAAGCGTTTTTAAATACTCTGCTCCGTCTTTAGCATAAGTTTTTACTTTATTTATATCACTAAAATCTGTTGGCTTTTTGCAATTACATAATAAACACGCTGTAATAACTAAATTCTTATCCACATCTATTTTCATTGTTTCTATAAATAATTTAGTAAGCTCTGTTTTTAATACAACGGATTTGTCAAAAAATACACGGGCTTTTTTTTGCAAATAAAACATAATTTCCATTTTTCGAATCCAATCTTCTTCATTTAAAATATATTCTGCAAATGTTTCTGACATTTCCCCCTCCTTATGCTTCTTTTGTATTATTAACTAATACAATGTTTTATATTTTTAAGAAGCATTATTTCCCTATTTTTCCTTTTTTTACATTATATTTGAAAAAAAACTATATTTCAACAATGTTATGCAAATGTTATTAAAATGTAATATAAATGTAACAAAAAAAGAAAGATGTGGATACACGTTCCAATTCTTTCTTTTTTCATTTTTATAGTGTTATTAATTTATTTGTATAATCTAAATTTGCCCAAGAATCATACTCATAACCTAATGTATAAATATTAGTAGCAAATATATCTTTTTCTAACATTTCTTTTAATGTTTTATTTGTATTTTTTTCCATATAATCTTTTACAGATGTTATCATTTGAATTTTTGGACTAATTTGGCAAATATCTGATAGCATTTCTTTTCCTCTGCTATTTACTCCTAATACCCTTGTGTATGGTGTTACTTTTTTAGAATTTTGCATATCTTTTTTAGTAATTCCAAGTAAAGCATATAATAAAATTCTTTGAATTTTAGTTTGTGTATATCTTTTTGATTTTACAATATTAATTAAATCAATTAAGTTGTTGCATGAATCTGCTGCTTTTTTAATTGCATTTTCCAATCCTTCTGTAACATCTGCAAGCTCTGCAATTTCTTGCACTGACATTTTTCTAAGTGCATATAAAATTTCTTTTTCGTATTTTACTAAATCTAACACATAGTTTCCTTTTCGAATTTCTTCTTTTAGAAGCATATATGAACTTCTTGGCATTACCTTTCTTAAATCATCATACTGTTCTGTTGCCACTAATTTACGAATAGCAGTAGAACTTGCAAATTCATCTACTATTCTTTCATCGTTATAATATACTTTTTTTCGTTCAATTGAAAATGGTTTCATATCGCTTTTTAAACGTTTTAAAGCTTTTAAATATTCTACTGCTAAAATGTTGTTAGAACCTGACATAATATTTGCATAACGTTTAATATCATTTAAGTACATAAGAAGTGCATTTTCTCTAGCTTTTGGATAAGATAACCCTTTACTTAATTCATGGTTTAGAAGAGCAACATATTCTTTTGGTTCATTGTATAAAACATTAGCAATGTTATTTAATGCTGCAAAGTCTGCTGTTTCAGCTCCAAAGCAAAGTGTATCTACAATTTTTAAGCTATCTAATATTTTTATGGCACCTTCTGCAAAATTTTCTGCACTAGAAATACTATAAATAATAGGTAATTCTATTACCATATCTACACCATTTTCAATTGCCATTTGCGCTTTTACCCATTTATTAACTAAAGAACTATTGCCTCTTTGTGCAAAATTTCCTGACATAATAGCTACTACATATTGTGCACCTGTTTGTTTCTTTGCTTCTTCTATTTGGTATAAATGCCCATTATGAAATGGATTATATTCTGCTATAATTCCTAGGACGGTTGCCATATTTATTTCCCCTCTCTTATGACTTTCCTTATAAAAATATGATATATTTTTTCTTTTTTTTCTTGTATATTTTTTAATTCATTGATATAATATCACAAAACTTTTTAATTTTCAATCGAAAGGACAAATATTATGGAAAAAGTTACAATTTATACAGATGGTGCTTGTTCTCGGAAACCCTGGTCCACGGTGGTTGGGGTGCTATTTTAATGTATCAAAATCATAAAAAAGAAATTTCTGGAGGACAAAAAGATACTACCAATAATGTTATGGAATTAACCGCTGTAATTGAAGCTTTAAAATTAATTAAATTTCCATGTCATATTGAAATTTATAGTGATAGCGCTTATGTAGTAAATGCTTTTTTACAAGGTTGGATTTATAATTGGATGAAAAAAAATTGGAAAACGTCCGATGGTAGTCCGGTTAAAAATAAGGAATTGTGGGAAACATTATATCAGTTCACTAAAACGCATGAAATTGAATTTAAAAAAGTTAAAGGTCACAGTGATAATGAATATAATAATCGTTGTGATGAACTAGCAAGAAATGCTATTTCAAATTTATAAGATTTTGCATAATTTTTGTATAACATATATTATTTTTATATAAGAAAGTGAGGTTTTTATTATGATTGGAGAAGAAGAAAATTTTTCTGATGCTATTCATAACGTAAATGAAGGAATGGATATTTTGCCTAAGACATTCTTTTGGATGTTTTTAGGTTTACTTGGAACTGCTTTGGTTAGTTTTTATACCTATTCTACTGGTTTATTTAATACCATTTTACAAGAAGGTTATTTTGGTATTTTACTAATTTTAGAGATTGTTGTAGTTTTAGTATTTTCGCTTTTATTTCGAAGGTTGCCAGCAACAATTGTAGGAATTTTATATTTTGTATATGCTGCTATTAACGGAGTTTCCCTTGCTACTATTTTCTATGTTTTTGACCTAAATTCTATTATTTTATTATTTGTAGTATCAAGTTTATTATTTGGTGGCTTTGCACTTTATGGTTATAAAACTAAAAAGGATTTAAGTAATTGGCATACTTTACTTTTTGGTACTTTACTTGCCGGTTTAGTAGTTAGTTTGTTTAATTTATTCTTTCAAAATTCTACTTTAGACATTATAATAGATTGGGTTATTTTACTTGTTTTCTTTGGTATTACTGCTTACGATATGAATAAAATAAAACAATTAAGCTTAGTAGATACCATTGACCAAGATAAAATTCATATTTATGGTGCTATGGAATTGTATTTAGATTTTATTAACATCTTTTTACGTATTTTGTCTATTTTTGGTAAGAGAAGAGATTAGTAAAATGATTAAAAGAAAAATCCCCTGCTAAGCTGAGGATTTTTCTTTTTGAGTTCTACAATAGAACTCACTTTTTGATTTTTAGATTTCCATTTTAGAAACCTATTTAGGCTGAGACGCAATGTTTTTCCATTTTTCTACTTCATCTTGTGCTTCTTTGAGTTGCCGTTGCAATTGAAAGTTAGTAAGTCTTAATTTTTGCATTTCTTCTTCTTTTTCCTTGTCCAGTTCCTCAATGGAAGCAATGATGTCTTTTACATTTGCCATAGCTGCCTCCTTATAAAAACGTGGTTTACGCTGTAACAACTTTATTTTACAACTTTATGTTTATTTTGTCAATTTTTTATGTGCAAAGTTATATAATTATTTTAAAAAATGAGGGGTGTCCCCAGCGTTCCATTTTGGAACGAAAAGGGGCGTCCCTCTTGTTCTCTTTTTTAAATTCCTTCGTAAATTGTTTTTATTTTGTTAAGCAGATAATGGCTTCCGCCTCTATCTTTTACGTCTTCTACCATGCTAATGATTAGCATTTCTCTTTTTCCATTAACTAAGAAACTATCAAACCAACCAATTTCAGTACCTTGCGTGTCATCTTTCGAAGCTTTTATTTCTGCTGTTCCTGTTTTTCCTGCTATGGTTAATCCATCTATTTTTACACTGTGAGCTGTTCCATTTGGATTTTCTACTACTTGAATTAGGCTATCTTTTATTGTATTTGCTGTTTCCTTACTAAAAGCTTGTTTTTTATAATACGTAGGTGTGCTATCTTCTTTATACTCTAAATATGGCATTACCATATCTCCCTCATTTGCAAAACTAGAATAAATCATTGCAATATGAATTGGGTTTACTAGCATCTCTGCTTGTCCATAGCCACTATTTGCTAGTTGTTTTTCACTTGTGATGGTGTCAGAAGCATAAGAAGATTGTTCCATTTCTTGCACAAATTCTATTTTTTGCTTGAATCCTAACTCTTTTAAATTTTTTACAAAATTGTCTATTCCAATTTTTAATGCTGCTTTTGCAAAATAAATATTGTCAGAATAAATTAAAGCATTTTGTAAATTTTGCTCTCCTGAATATGTGGTTAAAGTAGAAATGTAAAAATCTCCCCAACTGCTATCTTTTTGCCACTTTGTAGTACTTGTTCCAAAGCTTTCTTCTTTGGTAAAACTACCTAAGTTTAAGCCTATTGCTCCTGTAATTGGCTTCATAGAAGAACCTGGTGCATAGCTTGCTAAATATCTATTGTAAAAAGGTTTTTCTTCATTTTGAGATAATGTATTCCATTTATTGGTTGTCATACCTAAACTAAAGTCATTCGAATCAAAGGTAGGTGTACTAACTAAAGCTAAAATTTCACCTGTTTTTGGATTCATTGCTACTTGCGCACTTTTATCTTCTTTAAATTGCTCATATAAAGCCTCTTGCACCTTGCTATCAATCGTTAATTTTATATCTTCTCCGTTTTTTGCTTCTTTCTTTGCAACAGTTTTTATTTTTTCTCCTTCACTATTAGTAAGATAAATTTCTGCTCCATTTATTGCTTTTAAACGGTTTTCATATATTCTTTCTAAACCAGATTTTCCTATTTTGCTATTTTTATCATACCCTTCGTCTTTCTTTTCTTCTAATTCTTCCTGACTAATACCTTGAATATATCCAAGAAGATGAGAAGTTGCTTCTCCAAATGGATAAATTCTTTCTTCAGTATCTATAATTTTGATTCCTTTTATTTCTAATAATTGATTTTTTAATGCTTGCTCTGTTTTTCGAATGGTTCTTAAAGGAACAAAGGTATCTTCTCCTACATATAAAGCAGATAAGCTACTATTGATACTTTCACTAGAAATATCTAAAAGCTCTGCTACCTTTGCAATATCTTGTTCTTTGGTATCGCTGTTCATTTTACCTGGTACTAATCCTACTTGAGAAGCAGTTTGTTTTCCTGCTAAAATATTGCCATTTCTATCTAATATTTTTCCTCTGTCTGCTTCTATTGTTTCTACTCTTACTTTATATTTGTTTTCTAACTCTGGAAAAATGTCGTTTGAAGACCAGTCTAATTTGTATTCTTCATCCTCTTTTATAAAATAGCTTGTATTAGAAAAATTAATTTCTCCTGCTACTGTTTGCATTGTAACTTGATAAATGACTTCTGATGTTTTTTCTTTTTTATTTGTTTTTACTACATGAATTTTTAAGTCGCTTATTTCAATTCCTTCATAAATATTTTTGTTACGAGAAAGATACGTTTCTTTTTCTACTTCTTGTTTCGTTTTACTACTTAATAATTCATACATACCTTCATAGTTTTGCTCTAAAATATAAGACATATAGGTTTTTAAAGTAGCCTCTGGTGTATTGGTTGGCTCTTTTCTTACAAAATATAGTAAAAGAATCACAATTACTAAAATTAGTGTTAAAAATAAGATAATTTTGTTTTTCTTATTTTTTTGTTTTTTCTTCATTTTAATTTTTCCTTTCTTACTTTACTAAAAAGTTATAGTTTATTTTTCTTTTTTATATCACAAAACTTTGTATTTTCCTAGTATTTTTTTAATATTTGTATCTTCTTGTTTACGAAATAATATTAAACTTATAAAATATTATATAATGAAATTTTTATAAAAAAATAATAAAACTTATATTTTTTAACTACTTTTTCAAAATAGTGGTATACTATAAAAAAAGAAAAAAATGGAGTTGATATTTTATGGCAGATACTAAAGAAGAAGTAGATGTAGCAAAATTATATGGAAAAGAAGCTACTTTATCTAAAGAACAATTTATGAAAGACTTTTCTGTTTCTACAGAAGGTCTTAATTCCAATACTGCAAAAGAAAATTTAGAAAAATTCGGTCTAAACGAAATAACAGGTGCAAAACCTAAAAAATGGTATCACTATTTTTTGGAAAGCCTTCTTTCCCCTTTTAACTGTATTCTACTTGGTATTGTATTTATTCTTTTTTATACGGATGTTTATTTAGCAGAAGAAGCAAGTTATGCCAATATTATTGTTATTGCTATTTTAGTTTCTGCAAGTACCTTGTTAGATTTTTTTGAAGAATATCGTTCGAATAAAGCAGCAGAAAAATTAAAAGAGTTAGTAGCAACTACTACAACTGTCATTCGTGAAGGAAAAGAAATGCAAATACAAATGAAAGAAGTGGTACTTGGTGATATTGTTCTTCTTTCTGCTGGTAGCATGATTCCTGCTGATTTAAGAGTGTTAGAGGCAAAAGATTTATATGTAGGGCAATCTTCTTTAACTGGTGAATCAGAGGCTGTAAAAAAATCATCAGAGCCTAGTCTTTCTATGGAAGAAATTGAAAATATTGCCGATTTAGAAACAATTTGTTTTATGGGCACCAATGTTACTTCTGGAAGTGCAAAAGCAGTAGTTATTAAAACTGGTGATGACACTTATTTTGGAAAAGTAGCCCACACACTTTCTACTGGTAAACCTAAAACTGCCTTCCAAGAAGGAATTGAAAACATTAGTAGACTCCTTATTCGTTTTATGGTCATTATTATTCCTATTGTTTTTCTTTTAAATGCGTGGAAGCATCATGTTATTCTTGCTTTTACCTTTGCGGTTGCTATTGCCATTTGTATTACGCCTCTTTTACTTCCTGTTATTTTATCTTCTAGTTTGTCTAAAGGCGCCGTTCGTATGTCAAAAAAGAAAACCATTGTAAAAAAACTAGATTCTATCCAAAATTTTGGTGCTATGAATATTTTGTGTACTGATAAAACAGGAACTTTAACGAAAGACGAAATTGTTCTTGAAAAATATTTAGATATAAAAGGAAATGAAGACATTCGTATTTTAAAGCATGCTTTTCTAAATTCTTATTTTCAAACTGGCTTAAAAGGTAATATTGATGAGGCCGTGATTAAAAGAGGTCTGGAAAATGGAATGGAAACTTTTCAAACCAAATATAAAAAAATAGATGAAATTCCTTTTGATTTTTCTCGTAGGCGCTTATCGGTTATTTTAGAAGATGAAAATAAAAAACAAATGATTACCAAAGGTGCAGTGGAAGAAATTTTAAGTATTTGCAGTTTTGTAGATTATCAAGGACAAGTGAGCCCAATTACAAAAGAAATTAAAAAACAGATTTTAGATATTAGTAAGAGTTTAAATGAAGATGGTTTAAGAGTAGTTGCAGTATGCCAAAAAAATGACATTGAACATATTACAAACTTTGATGTTTCAGCCGAATCAAACATGGTTTTAATGGGATTTATTGGCTTTTTAGACCCACCAAAAGAAACCGCAAAAGAATCCATTTTGAAATTAAATAAGGCTGGTATCCGCGTGATTGTTTTGACTGGTGATAATTTAGAAGTAACCAGAGCAGTATGTAATAAAGTTGGTATTAACTCAAAAAGAATTGTGGTAGGAAGCCAAATTGATAAATTAAGCGATATTGCTCTTTTAAGGCATTTAAAAAATACCAATATTTTTGCCAAACTCTCTCCTATTCAAAAAGCAAGAATTGTGCGTCTTTTAAAAACATCTGGTAACATCGTCGGTTATATGGGAGATGGTATTAACGATGGCCCTTCTCTACTTAATTCCGATGTTGGTGTGTCTGTCGATACAGCTGTTGATATTGCTAAAGAATCTGCCGATATCATTTTACTAGAAAAAGATTTAAATGTTCTATTTGATGGTGTAACAGAAGGTAGAAGAACTTTTGTTAATTTAATGAAATATATTAAAATGGCTACTAGCTTTAACTTTGGAGAAGTGCTTTCTGTTATGATTGGTAGTGTGCTTTTACCTTTCTTACCTGAAACACCTATTCAATTATTGGTAGAAGGTTTATTATATGATTTTGGACAAATGACTCTTCCTTTTGATAATGTTGATAAAGAAGCTTTGCAAGAACCAAAAAAATTAGATATTAAAAGTTTAAAACGATTTATGTTTTTTATGGGACCTTTAAGTTCTTTGTTTGACTTGCTGATTTTTGCTTATGTATGGTTTGTATTTAACATTCACGAAGTTGCTATGTTCCAAAGTATTTGGTTTACTTATAGCATTATTTCCAATTTGCTTGGGCTTTACATTATTCGAACAGCAAAAAATCCTTGGAATGGTAGCAAACCAAGTAAAGCAATATACTTTTCTTCTATTTTAATTATTATTATTTCGCTTATAATTCCTTACACGCCTTTAGGAAAAGCAATTGGTCTTGTTCCTATTGGATTTGGAATTATTGCAGTATTATTTATGATGTCTTTTCTATACTGCGTTGTGGCAAGTTTTGCGAAAAAAACTTACATTCGCAAATATGGAGAATGGATTTAATTTTAATATAAAAAGGAGATTGATTTTTATTCAATCTCCTTTTCATCGATTTCTTTTCTTCTCAAATAAATTAAATAATAAGCTAAACTTATTTGTATAATAATAAACACTGCCGATAAGCCAAACATATATCTAAGACCTAATTCATACATAATACCACAGAAAAATACTCCTATTGCTTCTCCTAAAAATCGTATGATATACCTGACATTAGCAAAAGATAATTGATAACAATTATCAAGACGATTAATATATATGCCATCGCAAATATTTTCATAGGCTGTTGAAATCAGGATAGACCATGTTATTGCTATTAGAGTTATTATGATATTATTTGAGACAAATGCAATGATATACCCTATTAAGCGTATTCCAAATTTTATGGTTATTGTTACATAATCATTTTTTGGTGTAAGATATTTTAATGCTATTACGCCAATAATATCAGCCAATAGTCCTACTATCAATAAATAATTTGTTGCAAAGCTATCCGAAAATGCAAAATAATTAGTTAGGGTTAGCATTTTTAGTCCTAATGCTGTGGACATTGCAATTCTTCCTATAAAAACATCTAATAAATATAATATTATAATTTTACTTTGTTTTATTACTTTCCATATAGATATATTATTTTGATATTTTTCGTTTGTACTCTTAATATTAATACTTATTATGGTTAAAATTGAAATCATTAAAAATACAGTTGATATGATTAAGCAAATATTATAATTTACTAATACCCCTGCTACACTTTTTCCAATCACTATTCCACCAAATAAGATTCCAATATCTCTAAATAAATATTCCGTTAATTTTCTTTTACTATATATAGTACCACTTTTTCTAATTGTAGTAAGAAGTGGATATATACTTGTTATTACGATATATTCCATTACAATATCTAGCACTATAGTTATTTTGATTAATGTTGTATGATTTGTTGCATTTAAATAATATAATGCTAACATATTAATCATTTTTACCAATAATACAACAATTAATGTGTTTTTTAACTTCTCTATGCGAATATATTTACCAATAAATGCAATTGCAATTACACTAATAAAAGTCCCTATACTAATAATATTACTTATTTGTGTTACAATAAAGCCATTATCTTGTAGCCAAAGTTGTCGAAAATTTCCCCATAATCCAATGGATATTGAGAAAAATGCTAGCATTATTAATATTTTATTTTCTTCTTTTAATTGCTTCATTTTTTATTATCTCCTACTGATTTTTGTGTAAAAATATCTTTCAAATCTTAATTGTGTTTTTCTAACCACTCATAATATTTCATTAAATATTCCCAACATCCTTCTTTATCTGTAATGCTATCATCATGATTTTTTATTTTTTCTATGATTTCGTCTTTATCTATCCATTTTACCTCTGCTACTTCTTCTTGTTGCAAATGTAGTTTAGTTTCATCAATTTCTTTATTAGCAATATAAAATTCATTAAAATGTTTATTAATTATATCATTTTGTTCATTTATTGAAATAGCTGTTCCTATAAAGGTAATTTCATTTTTATTTAAAGTAATTCCTAATTCTTCTTCGCATTCTCTCATAATTGCTTCAAATCCAAATTCTCCTGTTAATACATGGCCTCCTGCTGTAATATCCCACATATTTGGCCACATTCTTTTATTTGCACTTCTTTTTTGTAATAAAACTTGTCCTTTGCTATTTAAAATAAATAAAGTAACTGCTTTATGCCATAAACCTTCCTTATGGCATTTTTGCCTTGTTTCTACTCTTCCAGTATATTGTCCTTTTTCGTTTAATACATCAAATAATTCTTCCATGATTTCTCCCCTTCTACAAATATTATTGTTTTAAATAATTTCATATATTTCTCCTCGTAAAATCTTTTTACGCATTTACCAACTCATAATATTCTCCATGTTTTTCCATAAGTTCATTATGATTTCCTTCTTCTATTATTTTTCCATCTTTCATAAGTAGAATTTTATCACATTTTTTTATAGTAGAAAGTCTGTGAGCTATAATAAAACTAATTTTTCCTTTTGTTATTTCTTCTATTGCTTTCCTTACCATCATTTCAGATTTATAAGAAAGAGAAGCTGTAGCTTCATCTAATATAATAATTTCCGGATTTTCTACCATCACTCTTGTAAAATTTAAAAGTTGTTTTTCTCCTGCTGAAAAAATATCTGTATCGCTTGATATTTTTGTTTCATATCCATCTTTTAATGACATTATTTTTTCATGTAAATTTAATTTTTTACATATTTCTATAATTTCATCTTTTGAAATATTTTTGTTAGCATAGTTGATGTTTTCTAAAATAGTTCCATCAAATATGACAACATTTTGCATAATATAGCCTATTTTATTTCTTAAGCTTCTTACATTATATTCTTTATAGTCTTTTCCATTAATTTTAATAGTTCCTTCTTCTAAATCATAAAATCTGCAAATTAAATTTACTAAACTGGTTTTTCCACTTCCTGTTCTTCCAATTAATGCAACACTTTCATTTTTATTTACACGAAATGATATATCATTCAAAACATTTTTTCCCTTATTATAGGAAAATATAATATTTTCAAATTGAATATCATTTACCTTTTCTAATTCTATTCCTGTTTGTATATCTTCCTCTTCTTTTTGTAATATATTATTGATTCTTTCAAAGGAAATTTTTCCAATATTTCTTATTTGAAATCCTTCTATTACCCACTTTGCATAAGTTTCTGGTGAAGATATATATCTTGCAAGAATTATCATAGCACCATACGTTATGATTCCTTGTTCCACTCCTATTGAACCTAATAGTATATTAATAACTCCTACAAAAGATACTATAAAATCGTAGATACAGGTATATGTTCTAATATTCTTTTCTAATTGATTTACCACTTTTTCATATTTTGAAATTAAAGTTTTTATTTGTAGTATTCTTTCTTGTTCGATTTCTAATGACTTTATCGTTGAATATCCTTGTACTTGCTCATTAGACCAATTTAAAATTTTTGCATTTGCCTGTCTTTTTAATGTTGTATATTGAATAGATTTTTTATTATATATGTGAGTTATGAAAAAGCCAAATAGATAAATGAGAAATGTAATTGTTACAATTGGTATATTAAGATACATTAATACAAGTAATGTGCCTACTAATCTTACAATTCCTGCAAAATAAGATCTACATATACCAGTACCATACCATCTTGAAAATTCCTTTGTATCATTTATTATATTTTCTAATATCTCACCAACTCTTATTTTATCTATTTCACTTTGTTTCATTTTTTGCAATTTTATATAAATTTTTTCTCTATAATCCGCTTCTAACCCTTTTTGAAATTCTTCATCACTAAAGTCTTCAAAAAATGTTACTATAGAACGTAAAATATTAACTCCAAAATAAGTAATACCTAGTATAATAATCAATTTTATATTTTTACTTGGTATAGCATATTCTACCATAATAATAGTAAATGCAATAAAAACTACTACCATAATACTTGTTATAAACCAACCGAATTGCCACTTTCCAAGCTTGTTTTCTATATTTATCTATTATTTCTTTTAACATTATTTAAAATTCCTCATCTTCTATTATTTTATTTTTGCTAATTTCCATCATTTCTTTATATAATTTATTTGACTCCATTAAACCTTCATGTTTTCCTACTTCTATTGTATTATTATTTATAAATAAAACCTTATCGCATTTCTTTACTACTTCTGAATCATGTGAAATGATAATAGCTCCCATTTTCATTTTAATAATATTATCTAATATGTGTAGCTTCGTTTTTGTATCTAGTTTTGATAAAGAATCATCAAAAATTATAAATTCATTTTGTTTTATTAACGTTCTTGCTATGGCAATTCTTTGTTTTTGCCCACCAGAAATATTGTTTCCGCCTTTTCCTATCATATAGTCAATATTTTCATCAAATCCTTTTATATCTTCATATATATCTGCTAATTTACAAGCTTCTAATATTTCTTTATTACTTATTAATGGATTTGTAATATTAATATTGTCTTTAATAGTATCTGTAAATAAATAGGTATCTTGAAGCACTACCCCAATATAATCTCTTAAACTTTTTTTACTAACATTCTTTATATTTTTTGTTCCAATATAGATATCGCCTGTATAATCATAAAAGCCTATTAAAGTTTTTGAAATTACTGTTTTTCCTGAACCATTATCTCCTATAATTGCTACATTTTCATTTTTATTTATTGTAAAGTTCAAATTTTCTAATATTGTTTTATTATTTAACTTAATGCTTACATTTTTAAAAATAATATCTCCATCTAATTCTATGTATGGATTTTTTTCTATGTCTTCTTTCAAATTCATTAAATTTGATAATTTTTTATAAGCTACTATAAATGCATTTATCTCTTTTAACTTATCTACAGATTGATATACATATTCTAAAATTTTGGTTGAATATGTTAGCAAAATAGATATTGTGGCAAGAGTCATTTTTCCTTCTACAACTAATATTCCACCCCATAATAATATAAATGGTTCTTTGAAATTTCTCAATGTATGTGTACCTATTCCATATAGTACTTTCATTTTTGCAAGTTTTATCTCTTTTTTCTTATATTCTTTATTCATTTTAGAAAAATCTTTTATTTCTTTCTCTCTTCTGTTAAATATTTTTAACATTTTAGATTCTTCTATTACATTAGTTGTTTTGCTTATTACTTCTCTATTACTTTCTACAACATTTTCTACTAATGGCTTTGATGCTTTAAAATACCATACAGATAATGCCACTATTAGCGCACAAATGACTGCAATAAATAAACCAATTGTACTATTTAATTGCAAAGTTTGTGCCACTGCAAATATAATAATAAAAATCGTATCAAAGAATAAATTGATTTGAGAATTAAAGAATTCAGAGTATGTAGTAGCATCATTATTTACTCTTTGAATGACATTTGATTTATCTAAACTACTAAATTGCATATATTCTATATTAGGAATATGTTCTAAAATTAATTCTTTTACATTTCTATTGATTTTTAAGTTAAATTTTGTATTTATTTTACTTTTTATATAATTTACTATAAAAATAATTATATTTAGCATAATTAAAACTAAAACAAGAACGATAATTTTAGATATTTTATCATCTGCATAGAATAAGTTTCTTATGATTATTGGAATGACACTCTCATTTCCCATAATTACGCCATCTAGTGCATATTGTATAAACATAGGAATATACACTAATAATCTTGAATAGGTTGCACTTAATAATAGTATGATTACTATATAAAATTTTGTACCTTTTAGGGTTCTATTTAAAAAACTATTTTTTATCTTCATTATTTTTTCCATTTCTTTTTGTATTTTTAGTTTAACTTTTACTTTTGTTTATCTAATCTTTAATGATTTCTTTTATTATTTTCCTAACTTCTATGATTCTTTTATTCATAAAGTCTGGGTGATCTTTTAACCACTTTTTATTTAATGGCGATGGATGTGGTAATACAATAGCCATTTTATGATTCCAAGTTTGATTACGAAAAATTAATTCTTCATAATCTTTTTCTGGGAAAAAAGTTTTAGCTGCCTTTGCACCTATTATAATATATAATTGATTATCTATCATTTTTAATTCTTGTTCTACCCATTTTGTAAAGCAACATTTAGGAGGATTCCTATCATTTCCTTTTTTATCTTTTCCAGGATAGCAATGGGCTAACGCTCCTATATAAAAATTATCTTGATTATAAAATTCTTCATCTGTAATTTGATACCATTCATATTTTAAGGTTTTTCCACTCATATCTGTAAATGGTTTTAAACTATGATGCACATTATTAGAAGGAGCTTGACTAATTTGTACTATTTTTGAATTTTGTTTGCCCCAAAATATAGGGTGTGGCTCAAATCCAAATTTTTCTTCACAATCACGGCATTTTTCTATTTCATTTTTTAATTTTTCAAACATAAAAATAAATTCCTTTTTTATTTTATATCATAATATTTGTAAAATATTATGATACATTATTGACAATAAAATCAATTACATCATCTTCATTATAATTTTGTTTATCTTTATTTCTATCCTCTTGTGTTAAGTCTACAAAGTATTTATTACATTCTGGCATAATAGAAATAGAATCTAATGGATAACCAGGATTTCTTTTTTCAGATGGTGTATCTACTAAATAAAAGTTGCTTTTACTCCAAGTATATTTTTTTGTTTCTTTTCCATTTATTCTTCTTACATGAGTTCCTGGTTGTTTTTCTTCGGGTAATTCTTCAATGAATAAGTTATTATCCATTCCAATTGTCGTTATTCCCGTTTTATCGTAATATGCTTTAGCCTTTATATAAGCATTTTCTATTGCATTTTTCCCATTTTCTTCTACATGTAGATTGATTTGTAAATCTTTAATTGTGATTAGTTCTATATTTCTTTTGGCTAATTTATCTGCATATTTTTTTAACTTTTGCTGGATTTGTTGTTGCAAATAATACTTTCATTTTTTCTCTCCTTATTAAGCTTGCTTTTCATCATCTTTATCTTTTATTTTTCTCAAAGTTTTTTGCTCTATATATTGATAGTTCAAAGAATTCTTTTTGCTAATTACGGTTTCTCCTAATTTCTTTTCTAAATCAACTCGCGCAATTTTGGCTACTTCTCCTCCAGCTTTTGCCACTTTTTTATTTTCTTTTAATCCATAAGGTTTATGTTTTTTGGCAAGTTCTCTTGTAGCTATTTCCCCTAAATCTGTTAATGCTACTTCTACATCTGACATATTATCTCTTAAAGATTCTTTTCTAATTCCTTTATAAGCTTTATATTCTGAAGCTTTCATACCTGACCAAGTTTTATATATTTCGTTTGTTAGAACTGCAAATTCGTAATTTTCTTTTATTCCATTTTCTTTCCATACATCTGTTAATTTATTTCTATCTAATATTCCTTTTAGTCTAGCTTCAATCCATTTA
>CANQXD010000034.1 GCA_947627755.1 uncultured Clostridia bacterium
AGGATATGCTAAAAAATTAGAAAAAAACAACATATTTACTATGGGAGATGTAGCAAGATGTTCAGTTAATAATGAAGAATTGTTATATAAATTATTTGGAATAAATGCAGAATTTTTAATTGATCATGCTTGGGGATATGAACCATGTACTATGAATGATGTAAAGAAATTTAAACCTACAACTAATAGTATTAGTTTAGGTCAGGTACTTTCTGCTCCATACAATTATGAACAAGCAAAATTAATTGTAAAGGAAATGACTGATTCATTGGTATTAGATTTAGTAGACAAACATTTAATAACTAATCAGCTTGTATTAACAATAGAATATGATATTGAAAACTTAACTAATTCTGAAATAAGAAAATCATACAATGGAGAAATCACAACTGATAGATATGGAAGAAATATACCAAAACATGCACATGGAACGATAAATCTAAAAGAAAGAACATCTTCTACTAAAGTAATAATGGAAGCTACACAAGAACTTTATGAAAGAATTATGAATAAAAATCTTTTAGTTAGAAAGATATATGTTGTTGCTAATAATGTAGTAAATGAAAATGAAGGAGAAGAAACAAAGCAAAATGAACAAATAAGTTTATTTATTGACTACAAAAAGCAAGAAGAAGAGAAAGAAGAAAGAAAATCAGAGAGAAAAAAAGAAAATAATTTACAGCATACTATATTAGATATTAAGAAAAAGTATGGAAAAAACGCAATCTTAAAAGGAATGAATCTTGAAAAGGATGGTACTATGAAGGACAGAAACTCACAAATTAGAGGACATAAGGCATAGGAGGTAAAAATATATGGGAAATTATGATGATATTATAAATCTAAAACATCATATATCTAAAAAGCATCCACGATTAAGTATGGAACAACGAGCTGCACAATTTGCACCTTTTGCAGCATTAAACGGATATGAAGAAGCTATTAATGAAACTGCAAGATTGACAGATTCAAAAATAGAATTACCTAATGATGAAAAGATAAAAATTAACAATATTCTTTTGCAAATAGATAAAAACGCAGATTATAATCCTAAAATTGCCATTACATATTTTATTCCTGATGAGAAGAAACAAGGAGGAGAATATGTAACAATAATAGGTAAATTAGAAAAGATAAATGAACAAAGAAAAACTATATTATTGGATAATAATACAGAAATTCAAATAGATAATATAATAGAAGTTATAATAGTATAATATATATTGACTCTATGAAATCAAGATGATATATTAAATATAAAGGAAGGAATAATAAATGAATAAAGAAGAAATATTTAATTTATTAAAAGAACTAAATTTCCCTAAAGATGAATTTTATATCTTATCAGGAGCATCTTTAGTTATAAGAGGAATTAGAGAAAAATGCTCTGATTTAGATTTATGCATTTCAGAAGAATTATTTAGTAGGATAAAGAATAAATATAACTTAACTGAAAACAAGAAAAATGAATGTGGTTTCTACCAAATTAGTGATATTATAGAAGCTGTTGCAGAAAAAAAAGGAAATTTTAAGATGGAAGAGTTAAGTCCATATAATTTGGAAGATTTACATACAATTCTAGATTATAAAGAAAAGAGAAATCTATTAAAGGATCAAGTTGATGTAAAAAATATAAATAAATATTTAGATCAAATAAAAAACAAATCTAATTGAATAGTATAGTTAAAGGTACTGTCTTTTTCATTTTAGATATAAAAGAAATTTTTAACAATTAGTTGACATAAGATAACAAAAGTGCTATAATATAACTATATTTAATAGGGAGAATAAGAATGATTAATAGTAAAGAGAAATTTTATTATAGTAGTTTTGTAGGTAAAAAATATTTACTATTGTCTTTTTGTGTTTAGGGTATATAAAATTTAATATTTTATATGCCTTATTTTATTAATTGAATTTTAATAAGGAGTTTATATGTGTCCTTTTATAGATTGTAAATATGAATCAATATATAATGTGTTAGTAAATTTCGGAAAAGAAACAAACTTTTTTAATAAGTTATATTATTTTAAATTAGAAGAAAATAATAATATTTTAGTAAACAAAAGTATGAGTAAATTATTATTCAGCGATTTTTTAAGCTTATTTTTTATTAAAGAAAAAACTATTAATAAAACTAACAATTTATTAGAACTTATAAAAAAAGAGACAAAACTAGGAAACTATATTGTTATAAAAACTGATTTATATTATCAAAAATTTTCTAATAATTACTTTGAAAAAAAACATAAAAAACATAATGTTTTCATAAAAGGAATTAATAAAGGGGTTGTAAATATTATAGAAAATGAGTTTGCTGATAGTAAAAAATACATTGATATGAGTGTAAAAATAGATGAATTAGAATCATGGTACTATGGCTATATAGATAATTACTATAATACCAATATGGACTTAGGAGATACTATAGCAATTTATATAAATGATTATAGTAATATATGTAATGTGAATATGTATTGGGAATTGTTATCTAATAGAAAAGAGATTGCTACACTAAAACATAATATTAACATATTAAACAAATACAAAACAAAAAAGGTTAAACAAAAAGAACAAATGATAAGTTATACAAATATTTTACATTACAAAATAATTGATAAAGAAAGAAATGAAATCTATAACAATGTAGACATTTTAAATATAATTAATATGCAAATAACCCTCATAAATCAAATTCGCAGAAATATATCTAAAGAAAAAAAATATCTTGATTTATTGAATAATTACATAAGGTTAGAAAAAGAATTGATTAATATTTTATTGAAACAAGAAATAAATTACAGATATATTTTAAGATATAAAAACAAGTTCAAGATATGTAATGATATGAGAAAATATACAAGTAATATTGAACGAATTAATATATTAAATTATAAAACAATAATAATAGATATTAAAGAACAAGAATCTTATATGAGGCATATAACAAAAATAAGAATAGACTCATTGATAAAAATGACATCTTGTGGTAAAAAAACTTATAATTCTGATTTAATCTTAAATGATAGTAATATTATAAAGTCTTTAAAAGATAATAATTGTGAAGTGGAGCATATAAATGTACAGAGAAATTCTATAAATGGTTATTCTAAAGGTGATATAAATAAATATTTCTTTAAAATATTGAATGTTTATCAAGCCGAAGATGAACTTAGAGGATATATTCAAATTTATGGTAAAATTAAAGTGGCAAAATTAAGAGATATAATTATATATAATAATGCTTATATACTTCTTTTTAATTATGATAATAGTATACAAAAAGATGAAGGACTACTTAATGATTTCTTTGTTAAAAGAGAGATTGATAATAAAATCTATAATCAAGATTTTAATAAAATAAATACAATTATTAAAGAGTATTTAAGCAATATCAATGATGTATTAGAAGAAAAACATTACCCTATGGAAAAATTTTTTGAAAATAGAATTGATGAAAGGCTAATAAAGTGGTATAAAAATAATATCATTATTATATTTAATAAAAACAGGTATGAGTTAGAAAATATTATAAATAATACAGTTAATTATTTTAAAACGCATAAACAAAAAGAATGTTTTTTAAGTCAAGGCGATCCTAATGTACTTAATATAGGAGAAAAACCTATTTTCTTTGACTATCCTACATCAGGATATAATACAATAGACGCTGAATTAAGTACAATAATATGGTCTATTTTATTTAATGATCTATATTTTGCACCTAAATATCATAAAGAATCATATTACAATCACGAGAAATTATTTAAAAATATAAATAAGTATACTCCTATTATAGATTATAAAATTGATAAAACAATGAAATATATAGAAGTAACTTCATGTGAATTAAAGACAAGTAAAATACGAAAGATGTTTATTATACATGTGCTCGATTATCTTGCTATGAAAAATAATATACATATATCTGAAGATATTATTTACAATTTGATTATGAGAATATTGTGCATTTTTAATCTTAACGAAATGGAAGAACAGGATATGGTCTACTCACTTTGTTTAATGTGTTCATTAATAGAAATTATAGAAAAAAACAATAACAAAGAAAGAGGCATAAGAGAATTCATTGAAAATTTGGAGGTAATATAATGAAAGTAATATGTTCTTTAAATGGTATTGATGGAACTGGAAAGACAACTCAAATTGAGATGCTTAATCAAAAATATAACAATATAATAGATAGTTTTTCGGGTCTAGAAAAATATAAAGGGTTTCCAAAATTATCAGGTCAAAAATTGCATAACTGGTGGTTTAATGAGTCTTCAATACAAGAATTCTGTGACGCTATTTACGAAAGCTTAAATAACAGAAATAAAGAAATTGAAAAATCTAAAAAGAATATTATAATTATTGACAAAGGAATTTTAAACTTTGATGCAAGAGTTAAGGCAAGTTTAGAAATTAGAGGATTTGATGAAAAGGAAATAGAAAAAAATATAGAAAAAAGCAAAATAAAATATAAATTTAAAGATATTGAAAACCTAAAAATTCTAATATATAAAGAAACAAAGAGTCTTGAGAAAATAAGAGATAATAATTATGAAAGAAATCAAATGGACATATATCAAAGGTATCAAAAAGCACAGATAAATAATATAGAAAGTGCAAAAGAACAATTTGATGTTATAATAGACTATAATAAAGGAATAGATAAGATAAATAATGAAATTCAAAAAAGTATAATAAAACAATATTTAAATGAAATGTCTAAAGAAAATTATTATATAAATATTAGCAAATCACTAAAATATATAAGTAATTCAATGAAATATATAGATGTAAAACAGAATTATACAGATGAGTTTGTAGGAATTACAGAGTCAATTAAATTAATTTATAATAAACATTGGAAAAATTCGCAAATTTATAATGTTAATATGAATATACATACAAAAAGAAATAAAGACGAGTATAAACAGATTCTTTTAGACAAGGCAACTCATTTGAAAAGATTAAATAAAAAAATTAAAACTAAAAAAATTGAAGAATATAAAGTACCAGAATTTTATAAAAATATACTTTCATGTTTTATCAAAGAGTTAAGAAGTAAGGTAGAAAACTTAAATTTAATACTAATACATGGAAGTGTTGGAAGAGAATGTATTCATAATAACTGGAGCGATATAGATATTATAATCTGTATTAATGAATATAAATTCGATACATTAGATATAATATCTGATTTAATAAAAAAATATAATAAGATAAAAATAGGAACGACAATATATTCTAAACTTGAAATAGAAAGTTTAAATGTAGATGCAAAAACACTTTATGCCTTATATTTAATGCAAAATGATTATATATTACCAGTTTTTATAAAAGATATTGATATAATCGAGATTAGTAAGGAAGACTTAATAAGTAAGAATTTGGCAGTATTGCCAGAGTCTATACATAAATTAAAAAGATTATTATATAAAAATAGTGAAATTGATAGACAAAGTATAATAAAAACATTAAACTTAATAATGAAAGCTATACTAATTAATAATAACATATTCTTAAGGTCATATGAAGAGATTTTTTCCACTTTTGCTGAACTTTATAAAATAGAAAAAATAGATATTGCAAAATATTTGAATAAAGAAAAAATGAATGAAGAAGAATTACTGTCGTTTGCCAAAAAAGTAATAGAAATTATAATTAATTAAGGAGGAGAATATGGAAGAGATTGAGGTAAAAATAAGAAAGGTAATAGACAATGAATTAAGAGAAGAATTATATAAAAATATTGACGAAATAGAAAGAAATGAAAATCTATTTAATATTGGATTAGACTCATTAAGTATAGTAAAACTTATAATGGGAATTGAAGAAGAATTCAAAATTGTTTTTGAAGATGACGAAATACAAGCTTATAATTGGAAAAATATAGAGACAATAGAAACATTAATAAAAATGAAAATTAGAGGTGAAAAATGAAATATGTTGATGATGTTCCAGAATTAGGAGAATTTAAATTTCCCTATCCCAAAAATGAAACTATACAAATAGAAGATAGTAACGATGGAATAATTATCGAAATAGAAGGGCTAGATGGAAGTGGAAAAAGTACACAACTAAAAAGAATAAAAGAATATTATGAAAAGAAAAATAAAAAAGTTTTTTATATAAACTTTATTCATTCAGATTTTTTAAAAAATATATTGTTAAAAACAAAATGGGAAAATTGTGACACAAATACATTTACTTTCATGTATTTAATGGGATTATCAAATGTATATTATCGAGAAATAATTCCAAAATTAAAAGAAGGTTATATTGTACTTTTAGATAGATATATTTATACAATAATAACAAAGGCTTTGGCAAATAAAAAGGTAAAAAAAACATGGATATTGAATAGTACATCAATTTTTAGAAAACCAGATATAAAAATATTTATTGATACTCCAGTAGAAGAATGTTTACAACGTAAAATAAGTGATAATACATATCTATCCTATTGGGAATGTGGTGGAAATGTTTTCTTAAATAACAATTTAAGAAATGAATATAATAAAGAGGACTATAAATCTAAATTCATTAAATATCAAAGTTTAATTAGAAATTTATATCTTGAGTTTGTTGAAAAAGAAAACTGGTATTTAATCGATGGTTTAAGAAATAAGGACAGTATTACTAATGAATTAGTGCAAATTATAAATAGAGAGTTAAAAGGAGATATTTTAAAATGAATGAGATTGAAAGTCAAAAAGGCAGATTTTTAATGCGTAGAATTGAATATACACCAGATGTTGTAAATATATATTGCGATATAAAAATAAAATGGTTACAAGAGATATATTTCTATTCTATAATAAATATGCCTAAAATGCTTTTTAGTGGAGAAAAGTTTAATAATGCTAATATATTTAGCAAACATATTAGCATAGAAATAGAAGAGTGGAGTAAATTTGTAGAAAATATTGTTTCAATATTTAGAGATAATGATAATCTACGAAAAAAAGTTATTAAGAATGTAAATAATTATTTACTTGATGCAGAAAGTTATATTGATAATATATATAAAAAAGTATATCAGTCAAAGTATAATCCATCATACAATGAACTGAAAAAATGCTTTGATTTCTTTATTAATATGGATAGCTTTGCTGTGTTTAATATGTTTATCCCATCCAATTATTATGATAAAATCTTAGACGATCTCAAAATGATTGATGAGTATAATATTGATTTTGTAATGATATGTTCATTTTTACCTCATAGATTACAAATAAGAAGAGAAAAACTTAAACTTCTAAAAAGTTATTTGAGTGATGATAAAAAAATATACGCAAAAGTCAAAGATTATTCACTAAATTTTGGCGTTTTTGAAAAATTCCATGAACTTGCTTTTGACAATAATATAATTATAAATGATTATTATATTAAAAGTGAATTAAATAGAATGTCAAAGGAATATTCTATAGAGAAAATAGAACAAGAATTAGAAGACATTGAAATAAATCGAAAAAACCAAATAAGTAGAATGTACGATTTTTATAACAAATTAGAAAATCAACTAGAAAAGAACAAAATTTATAAAAAAGATAAAGATATAATAATAGAAAAGTTTGCTTTTTTGACATTAATAGTTAGTGAAGAAGAGAGAAGACACATGATAGAATGCAAAATATTTGCAATATTATCAGAAATATTCAAAGTGTTAAAAATGGATATATCAAGAAATTCATTAAATAAAATATTAGAGACATATAAAAATATTAGATAGGAGATTGATTATGAAGGAAGATATAGAAAAATATGGAGCAGAATGGATTATACTTGAAGAAATAACAAAAAATGATAAATATAGTATAGAAAAGATTAATAACATATTGGATAATTATAATATAAAGTGGGGTGAACTAATAGAACAATCAATGAGTCATAAAATCTTTCCAATGGTAGCATATTTTTTTATAAGCAATGAAATGTTTGAAAGAATTCCACCATTTGTTAATCAATATTTCAGGATTCTATATGATGTAAATAAGAAAAAAGTTGAAGAAATTAAGAAACAAGCTATCTTAATAACTAATGAATTAACTGAGAAAAATATACCTTTTGTTGCAACAAAAGGAGTAGTATTAGATAATGAACTATATGAAAATATGGGATATAGATTTCTTTCAGATGCTGACTTCATTGTGGAAGAAAAATACAAAAAAGATGTTATACAAAGTCTTAAAAAAATTGGTTTTATGATAGGAACTGTTGATTGGAAAAATAATTCAATAAAAGAACTTAGTAGAAAAGAATATTTAATATATTTAAACACTCCTGATAAATTACCTGAGTTAGTAAAGAAAATTGATGATGATATAATTAAATATGTTTCAATAGGATTTGTATGCTCATTAACATGGAACAAATGTGAATATGAAGTAAATATAAAAGATGCATTAGACAATATCAGAATGGTTGAAATAGGTATAGATAATAAAAAAATACCAACTTTAAATATTATTTATCATTATATATACATTATATTACATTTATATAAACATGCATGGGTAGAATATCTAAGCAGGTGGAACAATGATATTAATTTAGCTAAATTTTGTGATGTATATAGGTATTATAATAAATATAAAGATTTAATAATCACAGAGTTACCTACGGTAATGAAAAAACATGAAATAGAAAAACCTATAATATGGACTCTACAACATACGGATAACATTTTCGGAAGTAATATTGTAAAAGAATTAGGCTATACAGACTTTTTAGATGATGAATATTTGCACTCTGCTGGAGATAAAAAAGGAAATATTAGATTATGGAAGGGAACAATGAGAGAAAGACTACATTCAAAAGATAGAAAATCACTATTTATATAGGTTTAACTTGAAAAATCTTATAATTTATGTTATAATAGATTATGTAGTAATTATTTATTACACCATTTAAATCTCACATTGAAAGGATGGAACAACTATGCAATTTACAAACAACCAATATCAAGAGGCTCTGAGATATGTTGAAGGTATGTTCTCTCTTGGAGGACTCAGCGAGTGTGGAAAAACATCTGCTGGATACAAACTTCAAGATATGGGAGCTCGTAGAAGCAAGATTATCCACATTGAAAGAGAAATGATGTTAGAAAGGGGTTTTGATCTTAGCAACGGAATGAAAGATGAACATTTTGTTGCACTATACAAAGACAATCAAGAAGAAGCCTTTAGAGAATTTCTTTACAGATTGATATTACACATGAAGGAGGAGGGATATACTTTTGCATCCATTGAAAGCCTTTATCGAGCTGAACTTGGAGCTTTTATGAAAAGAGAGCTTAAGGACAAAATGGCTAATATTTACATAGATGCTCCAATAGAAGCAAGAGCTTCCAGAGAACTGGTAAAAGTTAATAAAAAGGCTCAAGAAACTGGAGAGAGAGAAATGACTCTTCAGGAGATGGTAGCTAAAGTTAAGAAAAAGGACGAGTTCAAGAAAGAACACAATGCAGATAAAGTAAAGGATATTGCTGACTTTATCGTAGACAATTCAGAAGGTATCACAAGAGAACAATTTTTGGCACAAATAGAGCAAATTGCACACAATATGGGTTTATAATGGAAAGGAAGTTGTGAATGGAAAGCATAATTGAAGATGTTGGATTTAAAGAGAATTTAAAATTGATACGGTAGTAAGGCATCTAATTTAATTAAATTGTCTTATAATGGTGTCACCGTACCGAGACAATGGGTAATTAGCAATAATTACCCATTGTCTATATTGAAAGAAAATAATATAGATTTAAGAGATATAAAAAATATAAGAGAATTCTTTAACAATATGCCGAAAAAAGAATATTTAAAACTTTTTAGTTGTGTAGAAAAGTTTGTGAAAGAACATAAGGAAATAAAGAGATTTGCAATAAGAAGTTCTCAGTTATATGAAGATGGTAGTGAAAATAGTTTTTCAGGATTATTTTATACAGAACTGAATCTAGGAAATGAAGGAGATATTGTAAATGCAATTATTAAATGTTGGAGAGAAAGCTATAATGTTGGGGTTATAGAATATAGTAAGAAAAATAAAGCCTTTCAAGCAGTTCCTTGTACCGTTATTATTCAACAATTTATCCCATCTAATAAGTCTGGAGTAATATTTAGAATAAATAATAAAATAATATTAGATTCTAATTTTGGACTTGCAAAATCCATTGTTGATGGTAATACTGGCTGTGATGAATGGATAATTTCCAATAAAACAAAGAAAATATTAAAATTTAAAAGTAATAAAGAATTAATGAATATTCCTATAATGAAAAGATTAAATCCAAATGAAGGTGAAGAAATAGCATATCAAAATTTATCAAATTTAAAAGTAAAAAACTTTGATAATTCAAATTCTATATTAGAAGTGGAGTTAACAAAAAATTTAAGAAGAAAAAAATCATTAGATAATAATGAGATTAACAAAATTATTTCAGTTTGTGAACAAGTTTCTAACATACTTAATATAAAAAATTATGATATAGAATGGACTTACGATGAAAAAGGAAAGTTATATATTTTACAGTGTAGACCGATTACTAAAGAGTTTGAATTAATAAACAATACAAGTAGAAGTGGTGAATATGGTATAGGATTAGTAAATGGAGAAGCAATAGGAAAAGTATCAAAAGTTTATGATTACAAAACAGCAATGAATTTTAATAAAGGAAATATATTAGTTACAAAAAGATTATCAGATAGTTCATTAGTTGCAGCCAATAAAGCCATTGGTTGTATAATTGAATCTAAATCACCTTTATCGCATAGTGCTATAATTGCAAGAGAGTTGGGAATTCCTGTAATAGGAAATGTAGATATGGATGCTATTATGGAAGGAAGTAATTATTACATTAATGGAAAGACAGGAGAATACAAAATAATTGAAGCAGACATTTCATCAAATAAGAATAATATAATGAAAAAAATTTTAAATAAAAATATAACAGAAAATACAAAAAAAATAATATTAAAAAATATATCTTCATTTAAGCAGGATTTATTTAAATAGGAGTGAATCAAAATGTGTAAAGATAACAGTAATTTGATTAAACTTTTTTATGATAGATTTAGAAGTGATAAAAATGATGTTGCAGCAATAGATAAGGGAATAGAATATACATATTATGACATAATGAAAATAACAGAAAATTTTGTTAATGAATTAAAAAAAAATAATTTAATTAAAAAAAACATTGCTTTATATATCAATAAATCTATTCATTTTATTGCATTAGTATTAGCTATTTGGAAGACTGGTGGATCTTATATTCCTATTGATTCTGAATTGCCAATAGATAGAATAAATTATATACTGAAAGATTCAAAAGTAAATTGTATTATCTGTGAACAAAATAATAATAATTTTATTATTACGACATATGAACTAAATTCTTCAAAAAAAATAAACTTAATAAAGAGTAAAAAAAATTATAGTCAAGTTAATGAAGATACCGCATATGTGTTATATACATCTGGAAGTACAGGCAATCCTAAAGGTGTTAAAATTACATATAGTAACTTAAATTATTTTTTAGAAAATATAAATAAAGAATTGAAACTTACAAAAAATGATACGATGTTGACTATAACTACTATAAGTTTTGATATATCTATATTGGAAATGTTTTTACCATTAACATTAGGCATGAAGTTAGTTATTGGAAATAAGCGAATGCTTATTGATATGAAATTATTAGAAGAAACAATATATAACTATAATGTTACAGTTCTACAAGCTACCCCAATAACATGGGAATTATTAATAAAGAATAATTGGAAGAACGAAAATAATATAAAAATCTTATCTGGAGGAGACAAATTAGAAACAGAGTTATCAGAAAAATTATTTAAAATTTCTAGTAATGTATGGAATTTATATGGACCGACTGAAACAACAATATGGTCTTCAATAAATAAACTTGAGTTTGCAGGTGATACTAGTATAGGAAAACCTCTTATAGGAACAAATTTTTACTTATTTAACGAAAACATGCAAGAGGATAAATATGAAGGAGAATTATATATTGGGGGATTTGGTGTTTCAAAAGGATATTTGAACAAAGAAGAACTAACAAAACAAAGATTTATAAGAAATCCTTTAAACGAAAATGAAATTATATATAAAACTGGTGATATAGTACAATTTAAAAAAGGAAAATATTTTTGTATAGGAAGAAATGATTTTCAAATAAAAATTAATGGTCATAGAATAGAGATAGAAGAAATTGAAAAAAATCTAAAAAATATGAAGGAAATAGAAACTGCGGTTGTAATTCCAGATTCAAAACATAGAAATATTTATGCATTCGTAAAATCAAAATCAAATGAATTAACAGAAAGTGTTGTAAAAGAAACACTAAGAAAATTTTTATCAGGCTATATGATTCCTAAAAGAGTATATTTTGTTGATGAAATTCCTATGACATTTAATAATAAAATAGATAGAAAAAAATTGTTAAAGAAATATATACTTGATAAAAAATTAGAACATAATGGTAATGTAAAAGATGATATAATAAATATATGGAGTAATATTATAGGAACAGAAATTGATCCAAATGTTCCATATAATAAATATGATATAGATTCTCTTGATTTAACAAGAATAAGTATAGAAATGAAAAAAGTAATAAAAAATATTTCGCTAGATAAAATAATAAAATATAAAAGCATAAATAATATTTTAAAACATAATGAAGATGATAAATTGATATTAGGAAATAGAACAAAAAAAATATTAAAAGATTATGATTTACAAAATGATAATACTTTAATTGAAAAAATCAATGAAACAGAAAAAATGATGCTTTATTATTATTATATTTATCCAAAATCTAACAATTTCCAAGACTGCTATATTTTTCAAGTGCCCATAAATATACTTGAAAATTTAGAAATAAAATATTTTGATACGGTAGAAAACATTGATATTTTATATAATAAATATATCTTTGGAGAAAATTTAAAAATATATTCAAAAAAATTTAAAAACATGATAAAATACAATTATATGGATATTAACAAAAAAATAGACTTTATAAAAAATATAAATGATTTGGTTAATGAAGTAAATGATATAAATGAGATTTCGATGAAATTAACTGCAGTTAGACATAATAATATGTTGTTTCTGATTTTTAATTATCCGCATATAAGGATTGATGAAATATCTTTCTTTAAAATTGTAAACAACTTAATAAAGGATACTCATATTAAAGAGAATATAAGCTTAGAGAATAATATAGTATTAAATAAAACTAGATATAAAAAAATTTATTTGAATAAAACAAGAAAAAAAACTATATTAGAAAAAGCAAAAAGATTCGAAACGAAAATAAACACTATAATCGAATATGAAATTTTAAAAGCAATAAAAGGTAATATAAATAATAATGAATATATGCATATTATATTAAATGATGAAGTTGATAATGAAAAAAAATATGGTAATAATATAAATATATGTAGTATAAATATAAAAGATGTAAAAAATATAAAAGATTTTGTAAATGTAAAAAAGCATTTACAAAGTAAGAAAGATAATCAAATACTTATATCATATCATGATATTGAAAATTTAAACATAGGCAGTGATTCAATAGAATTTGACCATATTGAGAATAATGATTTTAATATAAATATTGAAATTTATAATCTAAAAGATGGTGTAAAAATATTAATATCATTGAAAAATGAAGATTTGCTTGATTTAGATAAAATAGGAGAAAAATTAATTAAGAATTAAAGAGAAGGAGAGGTTATGAAAATATATTTTGTAAGACACGGAAAAGATGATGGAAATTATAGAGGTGGATGGAGTGATATGCCAATAATAGAAGAAGGAAGAGAACAAGTAGAGAAACTAGCAAATTACTTGGATAAAAATCGAAATGAATTTATGATAGAAAAGATAATTTCTAGTGATTTAAAAAGAACAAAACAAACAACAGAAATAATTAATAAAAAACTTAATGTACCAGTAGAATTTACTGAAAGACTAAGAGAAATGAATAATGGCGAAATAGCTGGAATGTTAAATTCAGAAGTTGAGGAGAAATATCCAGGTTTGTATTATAACACATTAAAGATTGATGAAAGATATCCAGGAGGAGAAAGCCCAATAGAATTCTATAATAGAATAGTTAGTGATTTTGAAAATATTGTGAAGGAAAATGAAGATAAAAATAATATTATGATAGTAACACACAGTGGAGTAATAAATATAATATATAGATACATAAATAATATGGAATGGTCAAATAAAATTAAATCTATAAAGATAGCAAATGCAAGTATATATTCCTTAGTAATTGATAATGAAAAAAGGTTTTTTGAATTAGAAAATTTTAAAGATTATTTAGAATAATTATAAAGTTTATATAGGAGAATTATTATGGACAAATTAACACCGGCTAAATTAACTGATATGGGAATATGCCCTACCTGTTATGATAAAGAAAATGATCACTGTTTATATGGTAATATGGATGATAAAATTTTGTATGAAAACGAATTATTTGAATGTTTTCTATCTAATAATCCTAGAGCAAAAGGTCATACAATAATTAGTAGCAAAAAACATTATAAAGATATGATGGAAATTCCAGATGAACTATGTAAAGATGTGTTCGTATTTACTAAAAAAGTAATGAAGGCAATTAAGGAAACATATAAAGCAGAAAGTGTATATTTATGTTCAATGTGTGATGGACCTATGAATCACTTTCACTTGCAGTTAATTCCAAGATACAATTTTGAAAAAAGAGGTTGCAAAAATTTTGTAAAAGAATATATAAAATATGAAGAAGATAAAGAAAAGATAGATACTCTTAGAAAAATTTTAAATTACAAGTAATATTAAATTTCAAAAAAGGAATATAATCAAATTAACAAAGTTAGATATATAATTCCTTATAGTAATAATCTAAAGATTGAATTAGATGTTTTTGATGGTTTATTTTTTGGCATAATATTTGCTGAAATAGAATGTTTAAATGAAGAACAGTCAAATAATACTGAGTTGCCAAAATGGTTTGAAACTGAAATAAGTAATAAAGTAACAAATAGTATGATGGCAGCTATACCAAAAGAAAGAATATTTAAAATACTAAATAACATATAAAATATCAAAAAATGGAAATATGAACTTTACAAAGTAAACATAATGTGTTATAATATACTATATTATTTATGAATCGGAGATTTATTGTGAGTAAATTTAATGATAGTAATATTTATAATAGTATAAATCTTAATTTATTAAAATATTTTGTAACCTCAGCAGAATCAAAAAGTTTTGCAGAAGCAGGAGAAAAATTAGGATATTCGACTCCAACTGTTTCAACAAGTATAAGCACGCTAGAAAATCAATTAGGAGTAAAACTATTTACTCGTAATCCTTTACAACTAACAGCTGAAGGTAAAAGTATATATGAAACTGTAAAAAAAGCATTTGAATACTTAGATTTTGCGTCAGATATTGCTAATGCAAAAAATGGATTAGAATATGGCAAAATAAATATCGGTTGTCCTTCTCACATATCAGATTTTTATTTAATGGAGAAAATAGTTCAAGCAACTAAGGAGTATCCTAAAATCCAAATAACTGTTGATACAGAATCAGATAGCACAAAAATCATAGAATCACTAAGAAATAATAAAATAAACTTTGCATTGCTTGATGTGATACCTATTCAATTTATAAATGAATTAGAAATTAAAGAAATAAAAACAATAGATAATGTTTTTGTTTATAATAAAGATATTAAAATAGAAGATATAAAAGATTTAGAAAAATATAATTTTATACTAAGTTTTGATGATAGAATATCAACAATTAAGTTACTAGAAATATTAGAAAAATATAATGTAAATGTTAATACAACAATTAAATGTCCAACAACTGAGCAAAGAATTAAGGCAGCAACTTTGGGTGGAGGAATAACATATGTAATGAAAGAGGCTGCAAAACAGCAACTTAAAAATAAAGAACTATTTGAACTAAAAGTGCCAATTGAATTACCTAAAGGAAGTATAAAGCTAGTATATTTAAAAAATCATTTAACTAAAGTAGATAAAGAGTTTATAAAAAAATACATTAAAGATACCTAAAAAAGGTATCTTTTTTGTTAGGAGAAAACTAATACCCATTAGCTTTTTGCAAATTTACACTAAATTATATATGTAATATAATAATACATATTATATAGGAGATATGAGTGTTATGTATTTTAAGATGGACAAAGAATTTACCGATTATTTTGGTAAAAATTTAAGACAAGTATTCTTATATTTAGTAGATGACTGTAATTTAAGATGTACTCAATGCTTGTATAAATTAGAAATAGGATTTCAAATGCATAAAAAAGAAATGGACTATGAGGATGCTGTAAAACTTATTTCTGATTTTAGAGAAATGGGTGCAATTAAATTAACTTTAATGGGTGGAGAACCTACCCTATATGGTATAAAGGAGCATAATAAACCATTATTAGATTTAATAAAAAAGTCTAAAGAATTAGGATATGAATATGTAAGAATTGACACTAATGGACAATTCGACAGTGATTTATTAGACCAACCAGAATTTAAAATGCTTGATGAAATTACATTTAGCATTGATGGACCTACACCTGAAATTAACGATCCAATCAGAGGTCAGGGTTCATTTGAAAAGTTCCTAAAAAATATGCGAAAAGCAAAAGAACTTGGATATAATATAAATATAACAACATGTATAAGTAAAGAATTAATTAAAAGAGATGAAAATGGAAACTTATATTTAGATAGAATGATTAAGTTTGCAGAAGACGAAGGAATAGAAAAAATAAATTTTCATAATTTGTTTAAGACAGGTGTTCCAAGGGATTACTTCAGCGGAAATCTAGACATATCAATTGAAGAGTGGAGCAAAGTTTGGAAGGAAATAAAAACAAAAATACAAAATAACGAATATTCAATCCCTGTTAGAATACCACAATCATTTACAACTAAAGAAGAATTCGATAAGAATCCAAGGTATTATGGATATTGTTCTTGCAAAAATGGTTCAAGAATTTTAGCTCATCCGAACGGAATGATAAGAGTTTGTTCTTTAATGATAGGAACTCCATACGCAATTGCTAGATACTATGATAATAAAATTGTATGGGATAAATCTCCAACAAATGAATTACAAGCACATAAAATGCATGAAGATACACCATGCACAAATCAATATAAGAAAAATAAATTTGGAAAATATATTCCATTATGTGTTTCTTTTAAGCCACAACAAAATGAAATTATTTGGAAACAATTAGGATGGGAAACTAATAATCAAGATGGAAAAATTAGAATATTAGTTGCTTATAATGATAAAACAATACAAGATGATATAATAAATTCAATAAATAGTTTAAATTATGCAAATGTTGTAGGTATTGCAGCTGAAGGACTAGATACTTATAATAAGATTATAGATTTAAAGCCTGAACTTGTTTTTACAAAATATAATATGGATGATACATCAGGCTTAGATATCTTGAAAAAAACAAAAGAAAAATTAAAAGAAGATATGCCAGTATTCAATTTTATTGTAAATGAAATGCCAGAAGATCAATTACAAGATATGATGAATGTGGCAGGGGATAAGATAAATTGTTTAATTACTAATCCAGATAAGAAAAGAATTACAGGCATTATTAAAGATTATAAAGAATATATAGAATTTCAAAATAAATAAAGAAAGATTCCAGTTTTTATGTAAGACTGGAATCTTTTTGCTTTTGTCTTTGCTTTTTATAGTGAAGATATGTAACAATAGTCCTTAAAAACAATTTTGGTGTTATATTTATATCAGGTTCAAATAGTTTAATCAATGGACTTATATGATTATATTCTCTTGAGTTATTAAATGGAGTTAGTGAACTTCTAATAGCTTCTCGTACAGTTTTTTCTGAAACATTATATTGATTAGATATATTCTTCATAACCAATTCAAAATCACCAAGTAATATTGGAGAATAATAGCATTGAAGTATTGCAGATTCTATATATCTTGTTCCATTGGATTTTAAGTTAAAATCAAGTTGTAGTAATATAAAATCAAGTTCTTCTAAAGTTAATTCATCTATACTATAATATGCTTTTAATTCATTAATAGTATCTTTTATTTTAATAAAATCTAAAGGTTTATTAAAGATTTTATATATTTTAGAGGTGTTTACCAAATCCAAAATTTCTTTTGGATTATTCAAAGTTAATATTGTATTACATTTTTTCTTTTCAATAGGTATTAGACTTATTCTATCTAAAATATCAGTATATTTAATGTCGTCAAAATTTGTATCTAAAATCAATATATTAGGTTTTGTTTCTAGATAAGCATTTAAAGTCATAAAACCTGTGCTCGTGTTTTCTACAATAAAATTTTTATCATTTGTAAGAAATTGACTGCAATTAATTCGTTGCTCAGTATCTTGATTAGCAACAAGAATCTTCAACATTTCATGCAACCTCCAACAAATGTAGATTATAAAAATTTTTTTGTAATTATATCATACTTATTATGTAAATTCAATAAAAAATGTAAAAATTTTTCAAAAATAGATATAAATGGAAAAATTGAAAATACCTTTATACACAATACTTATACCATTTTACACGAAAAATAAAATAGATAGATTTTTAGTATTAATATTTTACTCGGGAACTTTATATCAAAGTAAAAAGGATAACTAAAGACTTTAATAAACATTAGAAAAGACAATTAATAAAGGTATCTTTTATATTTTGATATAAGGTGGTGATAAAGTATGTAAATATAATAAAACTTAAATTCAATAAAATAAAATCCTTTTTGCTTAGGATATAAATAAAAAGCTCCTAGGAGAGGGATTTTTTTGTATATACTTAATAATCAAGAAAAGAAGCTATTAGTAATTATGGTAAAGAACGCTAGAATTGACTTTTTTAGAAAGAATCAATATTTATTTAATGAAGAAAGTATGGAGGATAAAGAACAACTTTATGATGATCATTCAAAAGAAGAAATTGATAAAGTAGAGGAAAAGTCTGACTTTGAAGACCAGACTAATAAATTTGAATATATATTTACAGAGAAAAATATATTTGATATAGCGAAAACATTAACTTATTCAGAGAAGTTGGTGCTTTCGCTTTATTATATTGAAGAAAAAAATGATAATGAAATTGCAGAAATAATGTTTTTAACAAGATCAGCAGTTAATAAAAAAAGATTAAAGGCTTTAAAGAAAATAAGAGATAAATATGAAAAAAGGAGAAAAAACAATGTTTAATAATTTTTCTTTAACTGATGAAGAAGTTATATCAATAATAACTGATTATGATAATTTAATAAATAAATATAGCAAAATAAATGGTGTTATTAACGAAGACTTAAAACAAGAAATAATACTTAATTTATACATTAGATTAACTAAAAACAGATAGATAATTAAAAATTTTATAAAAATATTCCCACTTTAAAAAATTCTTTCGTTTTTGATTATTGAAAGAAGGTGAGAGTATGAGAAATTTTGAAATTATGAAATACTTAAAGAATAAACTAAAGCAAATTCAAACAAAAAGAAGAGTACTTGCTTTTAAAAAGAAAATTCAAAAATTAGAAAAACATAAAAATAAAATGAGAAGGAAAAGCTCATTTATCTTGTCAACCTCTTAATGTGTTAGCAAAAAGTTAAGAGAAAGGGTTAAATACTATGAATAATAAAATGGTTAAAGTATTAGAATTATACTTTGACAAGAATATGAAACCTGTTGATATTGCAAAAGAATTAAATGTATCTAAAAGTGCTATTACTCAAATCTTACAAAAAGATTCTAGATACGAAAATGAAAAGAATAGAAGAAAACAGGAAAATAAAATAAAACATTCTGAAGAAACAAAGGATTATATAAAAAGGCAAAGAAAAATAAATCAATTCTTCAATAAAGTAGATGATTTAGTTTTAAAAAATATTCATAATCAAGATGCAATTGAATTATCAACTCATTCTACAATGAGCAATGAAACTTTAAGAAGATGGTGTAGCAGTATGTATATATATAATAAGGAAAAAAACAGGTATGAATTTGATACCAAAAGTTCATTGAAACCTGCTGACTTCCCAATGTATATCAAAGTATAAAAAGAAGGTGAAAATTATGGTAGCATTTATAATAGGAATGATTTTAGGAGCAACAATTGGTATAGGATTACATTGTATGCTAATTGTAGCAAAGAAAGCAGATGATGAACAAATATAATTTAATAATTAAAATATAAAGAAAAAGGTCAGTATATCTGACTTTTTTATTATGGAGGAAAATATAATGAATAAAATTGAATGTAAAAAATATATTAGAAGAGCTTATGAAAGATTATCTTATCAAGGTAAGGCAATGAATCCAGAAAATTTAGCAAAAGAAATGGAGAAAGAAATCAATAATGAAAGCAAAATCTACATTGCATACGCTAAAATAGCAATGCATAATCTAAATAATAGTGCAAATGATATTACAGCTAAAGATTTAACTGAACAAATTGATGTTATACCTAAGTTATATAGTAAAACAGATGTAATTATAAAGGCAGAAAATTTGTAATTTTTATTCATAAACTAAAATATTGAAAATACTTATTTAAAGAGGTGTATGTATATGAAGAAGCTGAATTATAACATCAAAATTGAATATGGAAACCAAAGCTTAAAAAATATTATATTGCAAATGTTTGAAGAATACAGTAGCAATAAGATTCAAAAAAAAGATTAGAATAGCCATTTACATTTTAATTAGCTTTAGTTATAATGCAAGAAGATGAATGGTTGTCTAAACTCTAAGAAAAGGAGGTAAGATTGCAAAAGTTAGACAACTTATACGAAAAACAATTTTATGTTGGATTATATAAAAGATTATCAAGGGATGACAATGATGGAAAAAAAGAAAGCGAAAGTATATCAAATCAAGATAAAATATTAAGGCAGTATGTAGCAGAACTTTCAAAAAAAGAACCTCAAAATAGATTTATTATTGTAAAAGACTATACTGATGATGGATATACAGGTACAAACTTCAATAGACCAGGCTTTATAGAAATGATCAAAGATATTGAAAATGAAGTAATTAATATGGTAATTGTAAAAGATTTAACAAGACTTGGTCGTAAAACAAATGAGGTACTTAGATATTACCAAGAATATTTTCCATTAAAGAAAGTTAGATTTATAACTGCTACTGAAGACACAATAGATACATATTACAAAGAAGATGATGATTTTATTCCATTTAAAGCTGTAATGAGTGAACAATATCCAAAGGAAACATCAAGAAAAATTAAGGCTGTAAAAATTGCAAAGGCAAAACAAGGATTATTTCAAGGAAACACAGCACCTTATGGATATAGAAAAAGTCCAAATAATAAGAATAAATTAATAATTGACAAAGAAGTATCAGAAATCATAAAAGAAATTTTTGAAAAATATTCACAAGGTTATACTCGTACAGAAATAGTAAAAAGCTTAAATGAACGAAATATTAAACCACCAAGGGATTATTTAAAAATAAAAGGAGTAAAAGCAAATTCAGAAGGATGGAAAGAAATTACAATAACAAGAATTGTTAGTAATCCTGTGTATATTGGAACTATGGTAGGAGCAAAGACTGTAAAGCCGAGTTTTAGGAGAAAAGAAAGAATCACAAATAGCAAAGAAAATCAAATTATTGTTGAAAACACTCATGAACCAATAATTGATATAGAAACATTTTATAAATGTCAGAGGCTAAAAGAAAAATTTAAAAATAGTCGAAATCGTAAATTTGATGATATTTTTAAGGGATTAATTTATTGCAAAGACTGTGGTAGTATTTCTACATTAAAACATAAAGAAAAACCAACTAAAAATGGTGGAAAATGTCAAACAAATTACTATATATGTTCTGAAGCTAACAAAGGAGTACGTAAAAAATGTAATAATACAAAATCTATTAGTAGTAAAAAATTATATAATATAATTATCCCAATCTTAGAAGATCAATGTAAAAATGTTTATTTTAATAATAATGATATACGAACAGTTATGGATAATCTAGAAAAAAGCATAAACTCTGAATGTCATAGATTAGAAAAAGAAAAACAAAATTTATTAAATAAAATAGATAAACTAAATGAACAGATAAAAATTACATACAATGATAAATTGGAAAATATTATTAATAGTGAAACTTTTTTATCAATAAAAGAACAAAAAGAAAATGAAATAGAAAGCTATAAAACGCAAATTTATAATTTAGAGCAGAAAATAGAAATTGAAAAGAGTAAATATACAATAAGCTATAAGGAAATTAAAAAGTTGTCTGAGGAGTTTTTAAAAACAAATATAGTAACTAAGGGGATATTAAATAAATTAATAGATAAAATTGAATTTGATAGTAATCGTAACATTAATTTAAAATTAATATTCTCAAATTTAAATAATAATTAAAAAGGTATCCTTATTAAGACAGCAACATCTGTTAAAATATTAATAAAAAAGTATCCTTAACAATACTGCATCATATAATGCTGTATCATTAAGGAGAACAATGTAAACCTAGAGGGGACAGCCATTCACCAAATTAAATATTTTCAAAAATTGGTTTATAAGAACTATTTTGAGAAAAAAAATAAAAAATAGTCAATGAAAGACAAATTTAAAATAATAAAAATAATTTTCAATACACATTAGATGAAGTAAGAATACTTTATCTTTTTTATTTTATGATGGAGGTGAAAAACATATGTGAATGAACAAAATCGACCATCTTACTACGCAATTATTCCTGCCACGGTAAGATATGACGAAAGACTAAAATATGCAGAGAGATTATTATATGGAGAAATAAC